>NZ_JAHQVH010000052.1:0-43135 GCF_019052435.1 Bacteroides sp. MSK.20.12
ATACGTGCTTAATATCTTCAAACTGCTTGAAAAGTAATTCTGCCCTGATTTTCTGACTCTTGGTCCATTTATCAGGTGATTTAAATAATAAATATCTGCTTCTGGCCAATAATTGCCTGAGTGTATCTCCGTTTTCGAGTTTAAGGGGGAAGAAACGATGCGTGTCAAAGTTTGGTCGGTCTGAAAATATCTGATTGCTTTGGTTTTCAAAGCGTTAGAACGGGGTAGGAGTGAGCTGGGTGGAAAAACGAAGCGTTTACATCGCTTTACATCGAGCTTACATTTGAACCTTGTTTGAACGCCGTTCAAATGAATCTCTTTACATTAGGAGTGGAGTAGGGGAGAATTCAGGCAGTATGGTATTATTTCACTCCGATGCTTTGCCCAGGCCATACTTCCATATACAAAGATAACCAAATGGTGTGATTTATGCAAGTGGAGTAGGGGAGCGCTTCGCTTCTCTCCTATTTTTATTTATTGAAATTATTCCATATAGCTGATATTTGGTATATTTGCAGTGAAATAAATACTATATATCATGAGTAAAGTTATCCATGTACATTTGATTTTTGAGAAAAAGAACATCTACTTTGGTAGTATATCGGCCATTTTTGAAACTCTGACGGAGAAACAGGTCGGAATCACTAAGAGTAGTCTTTTACATGCTGGACTGGTTGATGACATTGCCAAATACACGAAACGTGCAATGATTATTCAGTCTCGCTTGATAACATGTACCAGAAAGGGATAAAATGCCTTAGAACGCAATTAAAAGCCGCAAAAGCGGCTTTTTTTGCCCTTATAAGTGTCAAACTATGATGGAAGGCTGTATTTATCCGTTTGAACGCTTTGAACGTCTTAAAAAGTGGAAAGGTTATTCACTTGCTTATTCATTTGGTTATTCATTTAAGCTATTACAAAAACGAAATGTTTTGATTGCTTATTCATTTGGTTATTCATTTTTGTGCCTATTTTGTTCTAATAAAACGGGGAAATATCTTTTTTTTATTTGGTATTCATCGGTTTTTATAATATTGTAGGGGGTAAATTGTATATAGATAATATTTATTTACTCCCCTGTATTTTTATATATTCTGCTGTAAAATAGTGATTTAACTGTTTTTACCTCCCTTTCCCCATAAAACACGTTTTAGATGGCATTGGCAACCGTAGAATCGCTTGCATCCGAAACACGCCCCGACTTGTCCTGTTTAAGTTGTGTAATTGTCTGTTTGAGCATCCCTATTTCCTCTGCCATTTCTCGAATGGTGGAGTCTTTTTCCCTTAAAACATCCAGAAGCTCCCTAAAATTATTGTTAGCTGTTTCTGGAGGAGCTGTTTCCGTTACTACTGGTGTAATTTTTTCGGCTTCTATATCTTTTAAAAGAAAGTCGTCGATTGATATTCTAAAAAACTTAGATATTTCACATAACAAACTCAATTTAGGTTCTGTATTACCCAGTTCATAGTTTGACATTGTACCTTTTTTGATGCCCAGAAACTCAAATTCATCTAATTTAAGTCCCCTACTCTCCCTTAAATATCTAAGATTCTTAGAAAAAACGCTCATAAATCTAAATTATTTGGATTAATACTTTGTTGTCTAAGAAACTTAGACTATATTTGCCACGTGATTAAAGTTTAAACACGCCCCAAAGCTACAAAAAAGGCTTGAGGTAACAATGAGAATTTAAAAAGAAGCAAAATGGAAGTAAAATTTAAAAAGGGACAAAGTGTGAGAATCACCAAGAGAAATGGTGAGATCATTGATGGTATAGTTCGTGACTGGGATTATAACATTTGTACGTTCGTGCGGGAATATAATATCGATTATATGAAAAATGGTCAGGTTTGGACTGTAATATGTGTTCCGGAGGATGCGATAAAGGAGCTTTAATAATTTTCTCGGGCAGTTAGTTCAGCTGGTAGAACAAACTAAACTCCTATAGTGGAGAGGTTATGGTCCGCGGTTCGAATCCGCGACTGCCCACTACGATAATTTAAATATTAGATAGTATGAAAGAACGAATAGTTGTAGAATACGGTGAGGTGAATAAAATTGCCGAACTGATGGGCTGTACAAACGTGATGGTGAGTCATGCGCTTGCCTTCCGTAAGAACAGCAAACTGGCCCGTTCCATTCGTAAGCTCGCCATTGAGCGCGGTGGATCCAAAGTAGGTGGTAATCCTCAAAATACAAGTAGCCATGAAAAATGATTTGATGACATTGTTCAGCGACCAGCTGCACTGGTTTGCTCGTCTGAAACGAAAACAGCGCTTTTGCGTGCTTTACTTCTGTATGAGTTTCGGGATCCTGCTCTCTATTTTTTTTATTAATCCGCTGCTGGAACTTCTCGTAGTGTTGAATTTCGGGATCTCCGTGCGGCTGCTGAAGAAGCATGTCCCTTTGAATGATTTAGAGGATTGATAATCAAGCTGGGAGATGGAATACTTTGATAATATATTGTGTGTAACTTACAAAGAGTTGCTGGATATAATGCCCAAAGGCACTTTGAATAGCCAGCTGTCCCGAGAAAAACTGGATGTCGTTTCCCGTGGCGGTGGTGAAAATAATCCGGCTCTGTATGCCTATTCCTCCCTTCCCGAGAAATACAAGAAACGTTGGGTTGAGCGTCATGGCGAACCCGAGAAACAAATGAGACAGGAAATGATCCGTAACATAGTGAAGAAAGACGAGAAGGCCGAGAACTTTTTCGAGGATTACCGTTACGACAAGAACGGTGAGATGGTCGCTCTTCCCGAGGATGTGAAGAAGGAATACACCTGGAACGCTTCGGTGCTGAACGCGCTGATGGAAGAGTTCAAACGCTTGAGTTCATCCAATAACAAGCTGACTGGTTTCCGCCGTAACCTTTGGGAACTTCTGCTTGTCACGAGTGAGGAATGGCGTCCGGTGTACGGGCACAGTCTTCCGGGCAGTGTGGGGCGTTTGAAAGCCCTGATAAACAAGTTCCGTCCCGACAACTACGGTGTGCTTGTGAGCGGTAAATACGGCAACAGCAACACGCTGAAGATCGAGGAGGACGGCGGGCGTTACCTTGTTGCATTGAAACGCAGCCGCGTTCCGGTTTATACTGACATGGAGATCTTCGAGGAGTACAACCGTGTCGCTCCGGAACGTGGCTGGAAGCCCCTGAAGAGTCCCCGCAGCCTCCGCGAATGGTTCAACAGCCCGCGTGTCGAACCTCTGTGGTACGATGCCGTTTATGGGGAAATGAAGGCACACCAGCGTTATGACCGCAAGCACCGGACCATCCTTCCGGGCCGTCGTGACAGCCTCTGGTATGGCGACGGCACGAAGCTGAACCTCTACTATCGTGACGAGAACGGAAACAAGTGCACTACAAGCGTGTACGAGGTGGTGGATGCCTATAGTGAAGTCCTGCTCGGTTATTACATCAGCGACAACGAGGACTATATCGCCCAGTACCATGCTTTCCGCATGGCTATCCAGACGAGCCGGCACAAACCCTACGAGATCGTGTGCGACAACCAGGGCGGTCATAAGAAGAACGCGGCGCTGGGCCTTTTCTCGAAGATCAGCCGTATCCACCGCCCGACAGCTCCGTATAATGGCGAATCTAAGACGATTGAGAACATTTTCTACCGCTTCCAGAGCCAGGTATTGAAGAAATGTTTCGGTTTCACCGGGCAGAATATTACGGCAAAGAGAGATACAAGCCGTCCGAATTTGGAATTCATCAACGCGAACATCGACTCCCTCCCCACATTGGAGGAATTGAAGGAACAGTATGCCGCCGCCCGTGAGCAGTGGAATTCAATGAAACACCCTGCCACCGGCATCTCCCGGATTGAGATGTACAATACCAGCGTGAACGAGGCTACCGATGCGGTAAGTGTGTCGGATATGGTGGAGATGTTCTGGTACACGACCGAGAAACCGTCGCTGTTCACCGCCAACGGTATCGAGATCACGGTACAGGGAAAGAAATACCCTTACGAGGTTTTCTCCGCTCCCGGTGAGCCTGATCTGGAATGGCGCCGACGTAACACCTACAAGAAGTTCTATGTCCAGTACGATCCTTATGACATGAGCAGCGTACGTCTGCTGTACAAGGATAAGGGCGGAGCGATGCGCTTTGAGTGTGTGGCTTCGTTCCCGCTGATGATCCACCGTGCCCAGCAGGAGCAGACGGAAGCCGAGAAACGTTTCATCCGCGCCCAGCAGGAGGCCGTCATCAACGAGCGTATAAACCGCCAGGTCGTTGCCAAGGACATCGAGTACGAACATGGTGTCGCACCGGAACAGAACGGTCTGCGTACCCCTGACCTGAAAGGTCTCGGAAAGGAGGCGCAACGCCAGATTGACCGTCGCACAAGAAAATACAGCCAGCCGGCCCGTCCTTCCATCGGCCGAGACATGAAAGTCATCAGCAACGTGACATGGGACAGCTTTGAGAAGAAGGAAGTGAGCATCCGCAAGGTGGTCGGGAAATTATAAGGAACAGATTTATAACAAGATAAAAAATATTGATTATGGAAATTACAATGAAAGAAAAGGACGCCATCAGTGAAAGCCTCCGGGCTTACGTGGCGAAATACCCGAGCCAGACGAAGGCTGCTGGCAGCCTGAAGGGGGTTAGTGTAGGTACTGTTAGCAATATCCTGAATGGCCGTTATGAGAATATCAGCGACGAGATGTTCCGTAATGTCGCCTCGCAGGTCGGTGGTGTAAGCGCTACCGGCTGGCAGATCGTGGAGACCGGTGCTTACCAGGAGATCACGGCTGTACTCTCCGACGCGCAGCGCTGGCGTAACGTCACCTGGGTGACCGGCGAGGCCGGCTGCGGCAAGAGCACCACCGCCCGTGTTTACCTTCAGGAGCACAGGGAGGTTTTCTATATCCTCTGCTCGGAGGACATGAAGAAGGGCGACTTTGTCCGCGAGATCGCCCGTACGGTCGGAATCCGGACCGAAGGGTATAATATCCGTGAGGTGTGGGGACTTATTTTGGATGACATCATCCAGATGGACGCGCCCCTGCTGGTGTTCGACGAGGCGGACAAGCTGACCGAACCGGTGTTCCACTACTTCATCAGCCTGTACAACAAACTGGAGGAGAAATGCGGCGTCGTGTTTTTGAGTACCGATTATATTGCCAAACGCATCAGCAATGGTCTGCGATACCAGAAGCCCGGCTACAAGGAGTTCTACAGCCGTATCGGACGGAAATTTTATGAGCTGGAGCCTACAGACGTGAACGACGTGTTCGCGATCTGTTCCGCCAACGGTGTGACTGACAAGAAAGACATCGATAAGGTGATAAAGGAGGCTTCGACATGTGACTTTGATTTGCGGCGTGTGAGGAAGTCCATTCACAAGGTGAAACGCATGGTGGGGGAATGACTCCCGTTCAAATACCGTTCAAACGTAATTTTAAGGATATGGAAAACAAATTTGAATACTTAAAGATCGACGGTCGCGAGCAGCTTCCTGCTCCCTGGAGCGATTACCCAGTCTTGAGGGAATACGAGACGGTGACCGTTTACCGGAATGGTCGCGACTACCTGGACGCCCTTGTGGGACAGCAGGACGGCTGGTGGGTTGCCGGCGTTCACATGGAGGTGGGCGGTTCCGGTGGCGGTTTCAACCCGGGACGTAAATGGGGACAGTTCTCCACCCGTGAGAATGCCCTTCTGTGGGCGCTCGGCAGGATGCTCTGCCACGAGAAACTGCGGGGTGCCGCACGGCAGGCCGTGCTTGATCAAATAGACAATATCCGACAACTAAAACTGTTCTGACCATGGAAGAAGAGAAAAAGGATAATAAAAAAGCGGGCATGAGACGTGCCTTGAATGTCAGGGACATTCTGAACAAGAAGTATGACGTATTCCCTTTTGAGGGGAAATGGAAGGATGCCTTCGACACTCCGGAAGTCCGGGGCTGCTGGTTCGTGTGGGGCAACAGTGGTAACGGCAAGACCTCTTTCGTGATGCAGCTCTGCAAGGAACTTTGCAAGTATGACCGTGTGGCGTTCAACTCCCTGGAGGAAGGAACTTCTCTGACAGTCCAAAATAACCTGCGGCGCTTTGGTATGGCCGAGGTAAGCCGCCATTTGGCGTTCATCAAGGAGGACATCCCCACCTTGAAGATCAGGCTCCGGCGTCATAAGAGTTTCAACATCGTGATCATTGACAGCTTCCAATACACACAGATGACGTATCGTGACTATATCCAGCTGAAGGAGGAGTTTCCGGACAAGCTGTTTGTTTTCATCAGCCATGCCCGCGGCAAGAATCCTAAAGGTGATGCGGCCACGAGCGTGATGTATGATGCCGACCTGAAGATATGGGTAGAGGGCTACGTCGCCTTCAGTAAGGGACGTTATCAGGGGGCCACTGGTGAATACACAATCTGGGAGAAGGGCGCCTATGACTATTGGAATGTGGCGGGACCGAAACAGAAAGGAGGCCAGGCATGAGCAGGATAAAGAAACAGCTGGAGATTTGTCCTCCCGCCTATATGTGTAAGGGGCCTAACCGTGAGAACTTCGTCAGTACCGGCCACAAGTGTGGTTACTGCAAGGGCAACGGCTGGTTCTGGGGAACGGAAGAGGGCAGCCGCGAGGACGTGCATGTGTCCTGCCCGGTGTGTGGCGGCAGCGGTGAGCTGGATGCGATTATAACAGTGGACTGGAAACCTTCAAGCAAGTGAGCCATGAGAAAGGAGTATTACAACTACGTTGTGAAGCTGCCCGTTCTGCTTCATGAACTGTTCCGCGGGAAGGTTGCCGACTATCATTTTTCCGACATGACGGTAGTGATGAACCACCTGGTGAAGTCCTACATCCGCATGACGGATGGTGGCAGGGTCTCCACGGCCACCCGGCGCATCCTCCTCTGCATGGACCGTATTCCGGACATGTCGTTCTTCTTCCGCCGTCAGGAGAAGTCGGTGCTGTTCTTCGAGATGGATCCGGCCGTTGCCGGCAGCCTGCAGCGTGCCATCATCGCCGGCGGTTGGGGCAACCGCCAGCGTCTTGCCGTCCGCCTGGTGTGCGCCTTCTGTTGCGGTGCCGGTGTGACGTTGAACAACCTTTCGATGGAGCTTGCCTCCGAAGAGGTGTTCCGCCGCCCGGAAGGCTACCTCATACATACCTACGTGAGCAACTACCAGTACGTGTTCCTGAAGGAGACGGCCGCCGCCCAGCGCATGAGCGTGGAGGGTATGCTGACGGCCGCCGCCGAACTGCTGGTGGGGACGGATGATGACGGTTCCGGTTACCATATCCCGGAGAACCTCGGTCGTATCGCTGACAGCGTGCTCGGAATAAAGGGCAGCACGCTGAAGGACTTCCGCCGGCAGCGTCTGGTGAACATCCGCACGAACACCATCGGCCCGGAGCGTATCGCCGTCTTCATGGAAAGGCACGGCATCGCCTCGGCCCGTGAGTTCCTGCGCCGCGTGGTCCTCTTCTTCCTGGAGGCGCGGTACCTGATTTACCGGGGGGAGGTGGAACTTGATGAGGACGATCTTCCCCAGGATGATGAGCCGGACTGGGAGGAGACGATGTTCGAGCAGTGCTCAAAAAGAGATTTCGCTATTTCAACATATAATTATTAACGTTTAAAATTTTACTGAAATGATTACAGAAAAACAGAAAGAGGCAGTACAGGAACTTTGCCGGTATGTGGAGAACTTTTGTAAGGAGAACGACCTTAGCGCCTTTATGAGCGTTACGGCCAGTGAGGACCATCCGGATGGTCTTGAACAGATGACCGGCTCGATCATCACCGGCAAGGGTGAGTATGTTGTCGGCGCCATTTCGGGGACTGTCAAGGCCGACAGCCGTGTTTGTATGCTACTTTCCATGGCACTCATGCAGGCCTACACGAGAAAGACTGACATTAATACTATTCCGTTCGGTGAAAATTTGAATATGAACTGATGAATGTAGCATAAACAGCTATGAGTGAAAATAACAACAAGCAGAAACGTAAACGTGTCTGTCCGCATTGCGGCCGAAAGTTGTGGATGCGTGAGTTCTATCCGTTGAAGAATGGGGGACGGAGTTCCTGGTGTCATGAATGTGTGCTGGCGTACAAGCGTGAACAGTACCGCAAGCACCGGAAGGTTGCTGACGGTACTTTCATGCACCGGACACTGGGACGGCTCGTCGAGCATAAGGGATATTCCACCCGTATCTTTTGGAACGGTAATATGCTTTCCATCATGCGGCGCCACTATCACAATACCCTCAACCGGGAGCTGGCTGAAATGCTCGGTGTTTCCGAACGCAGCGTCACCCGGAAGGCCCGAGAGATGGGACTGGAAAAGGACAAAAGTTTTGTAGCCTCCCTTAGCCGGGAACATTTGTTGCTGGCAAACGCGAGAAGCAAGGAACTGGGATATCCGGGCGGCTTCACCAAGGGGATGAAGTTTCGGGGAAACCAGTACACCGGGAGGATAAGAGTTGAATAACATACAGCACGGTCAATATTATGAGTAAAAAAATGGTAATTGTGGTCACCGCCGTTGGTGTCCGTAAAGTAGTGGAAAAATGGCTCTGTGAGAATATGACTTGCGAGCTGGTTGTGTCACGTAACGCACGCCATGAGTGTTGTGTGGAAGTCATCTATGATAGCGGAAACCCTTCGGTCTTGCGTACCCTTTTGCAGGCTGCCGTGGGTGAAATAATAGAGTTGTGCTGATGTGGTATGAATAGTTTGAGTTAATGAAAATCTGAATAGAATGGGCATACTTGAATTTTTCGACCAGTATAAGTGTACAAAAAATGAAAAAGAGCATCTTCTTGATTATTTGTGTACTATCAGAGTAAAGAGAGTGATTAAGGAAATTAATGACCTTAAAATAAACAAAAAAAAACAGCATAGCCATGCAGATAGACATCAACAGCCGCAAGCAGTTAAATAAACCCGAGAATTATGCGGTGTTTTATAGTCTTTTGAACCGCCTTCCGACATCTGACCGCGATGCTTTGAAGGAAAGCGTAGTTTCCCAGTACACGGACGGACGTACCACGAGTCTGCGCGACATGACACTGAAGGAATACAGTGCGGCCATAGCCGGGATGCGTAAGCTGGTGCCGCCCACTCACCAGGAAGAACTCCGGAAGATTCTCCGTCAGAAGCGTTCCGCGGTACTGCACCAGATGCAGCTGCTGGGCATCAATACGGCCGACTGGGACAAGGTGAACGCTTTCTGCCTGGACAGCCGTATCGCTGGTATGGAGTTCCGTGAACTTGACTGTGAGGCGTTGGACACGTTGCAGGTGAAGCTGCGCGCCATCCGCCGCAAACGTGAGAATAAACAACAGTAATAACCATTTAATTTTTTAGTTATGGACTTGAAAGAACAATTAAAAAGCCTGTCCGTCCAGGACAGAAAGGAGCTTTTGAAACAGCTCCAGCAGGAAGAGAAGGAAAACAAGCGCAATCGTCGCGATGCCTACGAAGGGCTTCGTGCGCAGTTCATGCTTGAAGTGAAGAACAGGCTGTTTCCAGTTGTGGATGACGTGAAGGCCTTCCGTGACTGGGTAGAGAAGGAAGCCGCCTCTTTCCGTGACCTGATGCGTGACTATGGGCAACTTCGCAAGGATGACCAGGCGAGTTTCACCATCGTGGACGGTGACATGAAGCTGGAAGTGAGGAGTAACAAGGTGAAGAGCTTCGACGAGCGTGCCAACCTCGCCGCCGAGCGTCTGGTGGATTACCTGAAGCGTTACGCCATGAGCCGGGAACTCGGTACCGATGATCCGATGTACCAGCTCGGTATGACCATGATCGAGCGTAACCGCCAGGGTGATCTGGACTACAAGTCGGTGAGCAAGCTGTATGAGCTGGAGGACCGTTTCGACAGCGAATACACGGAGATCATGGACCTCTTCCGTGAGAGCAATGTGGTGTACAAGACCGCGGTGAACTACTATTTTCATAAACGTGACGAGAACGGTGTCTGGCGCCGTATCGAGCCTTCATTCTGCCGGTTGTAGTTATGGAAAAGACGAAGAACATCGCGCCGCACGTCATGGCCTGCAAGCGTTGTGAAGGCAAGGGACGTATCTTTTACCTGGACCAGGGAGGAGCTCCTTTATCCGCAAAATGTCCGGTCTGTAATGGCAGCGGACGGGTGAAGGTACAGAGCAAGGTGATCACCCGCATCGAGCCGTTTGTCCCGGGTGAGGATGACACCGAACTGATGACCATGTGATTTTGTTCACACTCTAAACAGAAAAACGCCGCATTCATACACGATGCGGCGTTTTTTTATTAACATCCCCGGTTAAATGCCTAATTTTGCAGCATATACCTGAACTTATGGCCAAAGGACGAGACAAGAACCTGATAGAACTCCGTGATGAAGCCTTGTGCCGCCGTTACTATTACTGGACGGAGGTGCAGCGCCTGCGTTTTGATGATGCCCTGAAAGTGTTGTCCCGGCAGGAGTTTTTCATTTCCGAGGAGCGGATCATGTCCATTATCCGGCGCAAGTGTCGGGAACTGAAGGACTTGGAGGTGAAGCCCGTCCCGAAGGTTAAGAAACCCCGCCTGACAGCCGTCCAGCTTTCCCTGTTCACGGGGGAATGAACCTTCCCCTTACTGCATGGCCGACTCGTCATGCAGCGTGAAGGAATAAACCGTCTCGTACACCTTGATGTTTCCCGGCAGCGAATAGTCCCGGCTCTTTACCCTGACCAGCGGGCTGGTCTCTTCCGTGCACTGGAACTCCTGTAAGGCCTTGTACAGCTCTTTAGCCTTGAGCTGGCGTTCCCTTACCTTGTCATAGGTTCCGGAGGTGTAGTGGGTGTCATCGTAGCAGTCAATGGCCAGTCGTATGGTGATGAGTGACTCGCTTTTCTGTACCCCGTAACCGAGGTCATTCCAGTCCGATTCGGCGTTCCCGATGAGCACGCAGGGGAAGGTTACCGGGTAGTGGTCCTCCTCCGCCCCGGCTTCAAGCTGTCCGTAGTCCTCGTCAATGTATGACAGTTCAGGTATCTTTTCGGCGATGCGTTCCATGATTGCGATAAAAATTTCTTCCATGTTGTTATAAGTTTAAAATATTTCTGATTTCATTCTCCATTTTCCGGTCTATCTTTTCGGACAGTTCCCGGCTTTCCCCGATAAACTGGCGTTGCGGTATTTTTATCCGGAGCTTTTTCTTTTTGGTCAGCGCCAGCCTTTTCCATTTCAGCGCTTCCTGATTTTCCTGCGGTTCATTGTTTGCGGCAGAACCCTTCTTTTTGCCTTTTCTTTTGCCCGTGGCGGCTTTTTTAGCCTTGCCTGAAGCCTGGTAATACTTCGCCCATGCAAAACGCCGCATTTGGGGCGTAACGGTCGGATGCACTTCTCCTCCCCAGTTATTGACCGGCGCATAGACGAGTTCGTTTGCCACCCTCACCCGGTATTCTCCCGGCATGTATTTGACGGAGCTGAAGAGATGGTTCCTTCCGGAGAGCAGCGTCCCGTAGTTCCCTGCCGCATCGGTCCGTCCCGAGGACAGCCTTTTCGCTTTCGGCCACGGGTGTAATCCCCCGTTTACGAATCCTCCCTGCCGGAAATTGTCCTGGAAATGGTCTTTTGCCATTCGTCCGGCGATAACCGGCATCTTCCGTTTCATTAGTCCATCCAGTTCTTTCCGTTTGGCTTTTAGCAGCTTTGAATATTCTTTTATGTCCATGAATGACTGAATTAAAAAATAATTTTATACTTTTGCAGCAAGGCGTTTTTTATGTGCCTTTTTGCGTTATGGAAATACCTAAACAAGTGTCGGAATTAGCAAACAGTAGCGGTTACAACTCCGTTGTCTTATCAGCCAGTTCCCCTGAAGGAAGCATCTATTCCGTGGGCTGTGTTGACGGGGATGGTTTTGAGTTGCCTGTCGGTCTTCCCGCCTTTATTCTGTTCGACGGCCAGTCCTGCCGTCTGGTGGACGGTGAGGAGGGGCTGGCACTTTCTTCCCGTTTATTTGGTGATGAATAGTCCCATGATTTTGGGATTTACCAGTTTGTTGTCTATTCTTATCACTCCCACACGGCCCGCTTTCATGCTCTGTATGTAATTGCTTGCATCATCCTTTCCGGTTTGCGGGTCGAAGAACCTTGTCTTTCCTTCAGTCACCTCCGCGCAGAACACGTGTGCGGAGCCGCCTTTCCAGGCACAATATATCTCGTATATTCCATCCTCTCTGAATTTTTCCCTGAAGTATTCCTTCAGCCGGTTTGCATTCATTACTTGATATCCCTTTCTGACCTGCCATTTATAGGTATAGTCATAATCCGGCTTTGTTCCGTCCCGGTTCAGGAAACGTTCTTCCCATGTGATACCTTGTTTTGCCATTTCATTGTATGCGCTTTGTCTGATGTTGGGTTTTGCCTCGATGTCAAACCCCAACCTTCTGAGCATGTGTGTCACGGTGCAGGTCTGGCAATTCACGCGGTATCCTTCCTCTTTTCCGAATTTAGGGTTCTCCTTTCCCTTGTTCGCCTGTTCGTATGTCATCGGCTTGCCTTTGGTAACGCCGAGTGCCTTTTCTATCTTGAGATTGTTGCGGGCGATGTCGGTTTTTTCCTCCAGCGTCAGGTTGTCCGGCATTTCGGCTATCATTTCGTTGATGCGCCTGGTCAGTGCGTCCACGGCTTTTCTTGCTCCCGGATGCGCTTCAGTAACGTAGGGGTGTTTGTCTGAAAACAGTTTGCCGTCTTTTCCCGGATTGTTTTCCAGACCGTCATGTGCCTTGTTCTGCCCGTTTTCGTCCGGTACCGCTGTCGGCGCTTCATCCGTTGATGAGAGCGTGCACTTGCAGTTCCACCGGTCCCCCGGTCTGTGCTCGTTCCAGAACGGATCATCGACGGGGCGTATGGTTCCCCAGAATATTCTGTGGTCGGCTCCCGGATGTATGGATGTGGACGGCATCCATTTGAGATTCGGCAATATGTCCTTTTCCCTTTCGAACTGTCTCCAGTCCGCGGCCTGGTGTGCCCGTATGACGGCCGTGTCGTATTCTGTACGCAGCCAATGGATCATCTGGTGGTCGGCTATGGGCATGGCTTCCTTCACCCACTGTTCAAACGGCTTTAAACTTCCGTTTTTGTCCAGCAGCAGCGCTGCCATGTCGTTCTGTGCCCTGTGTACCTTGAAAGCTGCGAACACGGCGTTGTTCATTCGGATTTCACGGTAGAAGTCATAATCCGGATCATCGGTTTTCCGTGTCCCAAACCCCTTGTCGGTGGCTTTGTTCATCGTTTTCCACGTGGCCTCGAACAGGTTCTCCTCGATGTCGGTCATTGGATGGAAATCTTTGCTGTATATGTTCTTCAGGGCTTTCTTCAGTACCTCTTCATCGAACGAGAATAAAGTTTCCACCTGTTTGTCCTCCATTCTGTAGAGGTCGTTCATCACCATTCTAAAGCTGCCCCGTCTCTCCCCGGGGCTTTCCCGAAAAAACGTTTCAGCCAGTTGTATGCGTTTTTAAGGGCATTTTTCTTTTCTTTGGGTGTTCCTTTACCGTGCTTTTCCAGTTCCGGTTCTTCTTCCGGATCCGGTTCATCCTCTTCCGCCTTTTCGGTCTTTCGGGCCTTCGCCGCCTCGATTTCCGCCGCTTTCTCCTCCTGGCGTTTCTTCAGCTCGTCATAGTTTGCCGGTTTCTCGATCCCGAATTCCTCGTAGAGGTAGTCGTCACCTACCGGCAGGTTGAAGTTCGTGCGCAGCTGTGTGAGGATGGACATCTTTTTCTCCGGTTCGATAAGCTTCTTTTCCGGATAGCAGAACTCCCCGCCTGTGGTGTCTATTCCGAGCATTGCGAATATGTCGGCCATGTCATAGTTGAGCACGTCGAGGATGTCCTGCCTGTCGGAGAGCGTCACTTTCTCCTCCACGTCCTTGTGTACGGTTCCCAGTGCCTGTGTGCCCTTGTCGGAGGCTTCGGTGGTGAGCGTGTTTCCGAGGAATAGCTTTGAGATTTCGTTGTTGCAGCGCTCGCAGAGCTTGTCGTAGAGGTCCGCGCTCCCTGTCTTGTTCGCGGCTTCCACGAGCTTGAGCACCGTATCCTCCGCGTGCACGAAAACCGACAGGCTTCCGGTGCTGTCCGCGTCGTCCAGCGCCTTCTGCCGTGCCTCGTCGTCATCCGTGGGATACGTGTACTCCCTGATGGGCGCTCCGAACACTTCCGCGAACTGTGCCCAGTCCGCCACGTCGTTACGTTTGTATATCACCCAGATGGCTGCTTTCACCAGCAGTCCGGGATCGTCGGGTGAACCGATGAACAACAGGTCGGGGTACTCGTCCCAGGACGTCCCGGTGGTGTCCGTCTGGTGCCGCAGTATGAGCCTGCGCACGGGATCGACGTGTTTGCGCGGTATCAGGTCGTAGTTCACCCATTCCCCCTTGCGGTAGAACTGCACGAGTGAGAACCCCCAGAATTTGGCGTCCAGGATGTCCCCTATGAACTTCCGGAACCATGGGGACCTGATCTGCTTGTTCACCTTCTCGTCCGGCTTCCCGTTCCTGCGGAATTCTATGGAAGATGCCAGTGCGGCATTCTTCCGTTTCTCTATGACACTTGTCAGGTGCGTATCCATGAGTATGTCGCTGAACAGGTCGTACAGCCTGAAGCGTCTGGAGTAGTCCACATTCTCGAAAGCCCTTACCGCGAGCATGTAGTCCGCTATGTCTATACCGAACCTTCTGGGCTGTGTCAGTATGATGGTTGCGGGTCCTTTCTGCCCGGGCCTCGGCAGGTTCCCGCTTTGGGTTATCTTTCCGGCCCCTTTCTTTCTTTTGCTCATATTACCAATGGTTTACACGTTTACGGTTGCTTTTGATAAGGAAATTGGATTTTGCCGCCCTCGTCTCTTCGGACAGCAGGGGCAGGCCGTCCACCGATATCTCCTCGGCCGCCACGGCTTTCAGCCATTCAACCGCCCTTTCGTGGCGTTCCTTCCGCAGCGGTGACAGGTTCCTCGGGTTATGTATGCAGAAAATGTGGTACACGGCTATGTCGATGGCCATCATCAGGACAAGCTGGTTGCGTTTGTCACCGGTTGCCGTGAATATTTTGTCACAGTCGTAACGTCTGGAAAGGTAGCAGCGCATCTCGGCGACGGCGCGGTCCTCGCATATCTCCACGACGGCGTCGTCCTCCCTTGTCAGTGCGTCCAGAATCTCGCGGTGTATGCTCGCGTCGTAGTCTGAAAGTTCGATAAATTTGCTCATAATGATAGGTATTGAAGTTTACACTCTGTATTTGTTTTGTGACCGCGTGCTTTTCCTTGTGACAATGACGGGCTTTTCCGACTGTCTGGCCTTGCGGTCTATAATTCTGTTTCCCCCCTCCACGCAGTCGGGTCCGTCTGCCGGATAGGTCAGTTGCAGGTTGAACAGCTTGAACTGTTCCGCCATCCGTTTCATGTGCGGGTTGTCCTTTTCGGCCTCGTTGAGTATCAGGTTCCCCTCCCGGTTGAGCGGTTCCAGGTTCGCCTCGATACGTGTGGCCTTGTCGGTTTTCTTCTCCTCGTCTCCGGTGATGTACAGTGATATTTTCCTTTCCCTGCGTATCCGCCGCACGATGGGCTGGAATACCTGCTGGAAAAAAGGATCCTGTAATTTGTTGTTCTCCATGTAACAGTACACGGTGGTTTTTCCGCCCACGAACTCCAGCAGCTTGATGTACCACTCTACAAATTCCGCGTTCAGCCCCCTGTCCAGGAACGTTTTTATCAGATAAAGCCTTCCCGCGAGTTTCCCGAGCAGGCACACCGTTTTGGTGGAACTTTTTTTCGTCTTGTTCTCTCCCGGTGCGGGGTCCCCGTATATCACCAGGAACTTGAACCTGGAGAGTGCCGGCACTTTCCCGTAGGTGATTTCCGCGAACACGCCGCCGTCCACCACCGGGTTGTTGAAGAACTCTTTCTGTGCCGCCGCCGCGCTCACCAGTGAAAGGAAGAGGTCGATATCCTCCTCGGAGTTCTTTTCGGGCCATACGGACAGTCCGTCCTTTCCCCGGATGTTGATGATATCCACGTGCCCGATTCCTTTCGCTTTCAGTTCGGTGGCCTTTTCGATGGCCCTTTTGATGCAGCAGTCCGGCGCGATGATGTTTCCGTTGAACAGGATGCGGTAGTTTCCCGATACGGACATGGTCGGTATCAGCGCCTCCTCCAGCCATTTCCATTTGGTTTTGATCCGTTCCGGATTCCGGCACTCCTCGTCGGTGTCTATATCGTCCACCAGAATGAAGTCCGGCCGGAAGTTCTTGTTACGCGTACCGCGCGGTGACTGCCCGGCTCCGATGGCGCGGAAGGAGCATCCGGACATGCAGGTGAACTCCCCGGTTTCCCACGCTCCCGGTTTTTTCTGCTGTCCGTAGTCCTGTATGATCCGCTGGTTCTCCTCGAAGTTCGCCATGAACGGCAGCAGTAGCCTTTCCGCATTGTCAGCCGAGTTGGAGATCAGCAGCACGTTGCGTATCTTTTTTGTCAGTGCCAGTTTGGATATCTCCATCATGGAGCGTGCGGATTTCGCCAGCTCGCGTGACCAGGCCCTTACCTCGTACCAGCGGTTGTTCCTCATCAGCCGCCCGGTGGCTTTTTTGTGGAAGGCGGCGGACTCGCAGGTGCAATACATGGCGAAGTAGTATTTGAACCACTCCTCGTCGTTCTTCTCCAGCCTTTCCCGCCTCTGCCTGATTTCCGTTTCCGTGTCCGTGGGGTTGATGTCCGAATGTTCTCGCACGGATGCCACCAGCTCGTTCCAGTTGTCCAGTGCGATCCTGTCCTGGGGTGTGAGTCTTTTCTTTGCCATGTCAGGATAATTTTGATTTGACAAACGCGTCCAGAAGCGGGGTGATCTCCTTCGCCTGCGTGGAATCGTAGGTCCGCACCCATTTGAGCAGGTCGGAGAACACGGAGATGATGTCCGCCAGCCCCACTTCCGTTTCCAGTTTCTTGATGGCGTTCGACAGTTTGGAAATGGTGTCCGCTTCCGCGGCGTTCGGGAACCGTTCCCCTTCCGGCTTTCCCATGATGGCGTTGTTGAGTTCCGCCAGCTGCCGGTACAGGTTCTTCAGCTGCTCCTCCCGTGTGATGGTTATGGAAGCCTTCAGCTGCTCCCAGTTTCCTTTGCCTATCCAGTTGTTCACAGTCACCCGTGAAACCCCCACACGCTCGGCTATTTCCGCCTGCGTGAGCGTTTCGCGGGTGTAGAGCGTTTTCGCCCATGCCTTTTTCTGCTCGTTTGTAAGTTCGGCCATATTACCTCCTTTTTTACGTGCAAAATTGATAAGGAAAAGGAGCGAAAAAAAACGCGCTCCGCATGATGACATTTTAAAGCGTCATGGCAATCCTTTAAAGTCTCCATGATGAAAACGCGGTTTGAAAAAGGCTTTTAATCCCCCTAATTTCGCACCGTAAACTTTGCAGGGAAGGACCTGCCAAAACGATAGTGACATGAGTAGATTTTTCAATATGATACCCGGAACCGATGCCTGTTGCATCCTTCTTTACGGTGACATCGGTGAGTACGATGATAACGTGCGCAGCGGTGATATTGCCCGTGAACTTCTGGAAGCGGAAGCCCTGACCGGGAAGGTGGACGTGCGTATCAACAGCAACGGCGGCGAGGTTTATTCGGGCATCGCCATTTTCAATGCCTTGAAGAACAGCAAGGCCGACATTACCATCTACGTGGACGGCATCGCCGCCAGCATGGCCTCCGTCATCGCCCTTTGCGGCAAGCCCGTGCAGATGAGCCGTTATGCCCGTCTGATGCTTCACAGTGTCCAGGGCGGCTGTTACGGCAACAAGGATGAGATGAAGGACTGCATCCGTGAGATCGAGGCGCTTGAGGATACCCTTTGCGAGATGTATGCCACCCGTATGGGCAAGGACAAGGAGGAAATCCGCGCGATGTATTTTGACGGCAAGGATCACTGGCTGCGTGCCGACGAGGCGCTGGCGCTGGGGCTTATCGACGGTATTTATGACGCTGACCCGGTACCGGAGGACAGTACCCCCGAACAAGTATTTCAAATATTCAATAACCGGCTGCACAAGCCACAAAACGAGAATAGCATGAATTTAGACGAACTCAAGAGACGTCCGCGGTTCAAGAACTGTGCGACGGATGACGATTTCCTGCGTGAAATCGGACTGCTGGAAACGGAGGCTGGCAAAGTCCCGGCCCTTGATGCCGAGGTCACCCGCCTGAAGGGCGAACTGAAGGTGTTCCAGGACAAGGCGGATGCGGATGACGCTGCCGCGCGTAAGAAACTGCTTGATGATGCGGAACAGGACGGCCGTATCGATGCCGCCACCCGCCCCATCTATGAGAACCTTCTGGCAAAAGACCGGGAGAACGGGGAAAAGGCATTGGAGAAGCTTTCCCCCAAACGTAGTGTCATGACCGACCTTCGTGTGAATCCGACGGGTGAAAGCCCCTGGAACAAGCGCATGAGCGAGATTAAGGACAAGTTGAACCATAAATAAAACATTTGCCATGGCAATAGTAGTAAGAAACACGAATTACAACGGCGAGGTACTGGAGAAAATACTGGTCCTGGCCACCACCGGGAATGACCTTGTAGAAAAAGGTCTGATCATGGTGATCCCCGGTGTGGAGAAAAAAATCAGCCTGCCGCGTATCAAGACCGGCAAGATGCTCCAGAAGCGTAAGGAGAACCCGACTTTGGAAGACTCGAAAGGCAATTTCAATTACTCGGAGAAATCACTGGATCCGGAGGACTTCATGGCGTTCACGACTTTCAATCCCCGTGCCTTCGAGCATGTTTGGCGCAAGTGGCAGCCGAAGGGCAACCTCGTGTTTGCCGAACTTCCCCCCGAAGCGCAGAACACGCTTCTGGATGAACTTAGCAAGAGTGTGAAGTTCGAGCTGGGCTGGCATTACCTGAACGGCGAGTTCGGTTCGGACGACGACCACCTTTTCAACGGTATCCTGACCCAGGCGGCTAAAGATCCGGATGTGATCGTGGTTCCGGCTCCTTCCGATACTTCCATGATCGGCAAGTTGAAGGCTGTCCGCAAGGCTATTCCAAAAGCCCTGCGTGAGAATCCGAACCTGCGTATCCTGATGAGTATTGACGACTTCGACAAGTACGATGACGAGCTGACCGAACGCGAGTACAAGAACACGAGCGAGACGGACATCAACAAGAAGCGTTACAAGGGCATCACCATCGAGACGCTGAATTCCTGGCCTGATGGCCTTATCGTAGCCACGCTCTGCTCGATGAGCGCTGACGGCAACCTTTTTGCCGGTGTGAACCTCCAGGACGACGAGGAGGTGATCCAGATTGACAAGTGGATGAACTCCAGCGAGCTGTACTTCTTCAAGCTGCTGATGAAGGCCGATACGGAAATCGCCTTCGGCGAGGAGTTCGTGGTGCTTGACACCCGTGAGACTCCGGTGTTCAAGGCAGTGGAACGCAGCATTTCTGCCGACCCGGCCGCTCTTTCCTTCAAGGCCGCCGGTGAGAGCAAGGAGGTGAAGGTCACTGCCTCCGGTGATTACAGCGTGGTTTCCATTCCTGCCGGTTTCACGGCAGTCGGTACCGATGGCTCTCTGACGGTCACCGCCGGTGTGAACAGTAGCGGCAAGGCGGTATCCGGCACACTTGTACTGGGCCTGGACGCCGATCCGGAGAAGAAGGTGGAGATAGCACTGTCCCAGGCGGCCGTTGATGAAGAGGAAGGCGGTGAGTGATGGGAAAGCTGAAGTATCTTGTCATCCATTGCACGGCCACTCCTGAAGGGCGTGAGGTAAGCGGTGCGGAGATTCGCGCCTGGCATACGAACCCCGTCTCAAAGGGCGGCCGCGGCTGGAAGCAGGTGGGCTATACCGACCTGTTCCATTTGAACGGCGGAGTGGAACGCCTGGTGAACAATAACGAGGACGCGAATGTGGACCCGTGGGAAGTGACCAACGGCGTGGCCGGTTACAATTCCGTGAGCCGCCATATCGTCTATGCCGGCGGGTGTGCAAAGGATGGTAAAACGCCTGCGGACACCCGTACCTCCTGGCAGAAAAAGGCGCTTGAGAAGTACGTGAAGGATTTCCATCGTCGTTTTCCCGATGTGAGAATCGTCGGTCACAATGAACTGGCGGCCAAAGCCTGCCCCAGTTTTGATGTACAGAGATGGCTTAAACAAATAGGTATAACTCAATAAATCAACAACAACATGAAAAGATTTCTTTTATTCTTTGTGCTGATACTCGGATTCGTGTCAGCAACTTTTGCCCAGACCGGTACAGTACCGGAAGTCGATTATAGCGCGATGATCACCACCTTTGCCGGTTTTGTCGGTGGCGTGGTGTTGCTCACGGAAGGGATCAAGGCTCTGTTTCCAAAAATGCAGGGCTTGGCGACACAGATTGTCAGCTGGTGTGTGGGCATTGTGGCCGCCATGCTTTTATGGTGGCTGGATGCGGGCTTTGTCGCTGATGCCACGTGGTATATCGCGTTGTGTTACGGGTTCGGTGCGTCCCTTGTGTCCAATGGTGTTGCCGATACGGGATTTGTCCAGTGGCTCATCGGACTGTTTGCGGGTAAGGATGCCGGTAAATAGGCTTTGACCTGAAAGACCAGTGTGCGTATGGACTTCAGTGCTGTCATGAATCTGGTGCTGGGCGGTGGTCTGGTAGCCACGATAATAGCCATCATCACCCTGAAATCAACGGTCAGGGAAGCGAGGGCGAAAGCGGAGAAGGCTACCGCCGAAGCCGAGACGGTACGGATTGACAATACCGAACATGCCACCCGTATCCTGATCGAGAATATTGTAGAACCCTTAAAAGAGGAACTGAATGAAAACAGGAAAGCTTTGCAGGCGACCCGGCGTGAAATGGCACGCCTCCGGAAAGCCATTGATACTGCCAACAGTTGCAGGCATCATGATGATTGTCCTGTTCTTTACGGGATGCGCGAGTACTCGAAAGAGCAGGACGGAGGTGAACCGGAACAGCAGCCTGTCGTCAAGCGCCGACAACGTGTCAAACGTGAGGCGGGGGTTGTTGATGACGGGGATTCCGAAATCGGCGGTGAGCCTGATGATTCCTCCGGACAGCCTCCGTAAACTTCCCTCCGGTTCGTCCTACCATTCCAGGAACGGGCAGGCGGGCCTGACGGTGAAGAGCGATGCGACCGGCAATATCATAGCGGAGGCATCCTGCGACAGCCTCCAGCGGCTGGTACTGTGTTATGAGGAGGAACTGACCCGTATCCGTAATGAGACACATGAGGACTCATTCACAGTTGAAACGGAATTTGAACGTCGCTTTAGTCCCGTTAAAATAGCGCTGGCCGCTTTTATAACCGGATGTGTTGCCGGCATAGTATTAACTTTCAAAATCAAGAAACAATGAATAAGAATTTCATGTACGGCGTCGGTGCCGTGAAATACAAGGACTTTGTGGTGGGTTACATAGAGAAGAATTCGTTTGACATGGGCGGGCAGAAACCCGAATCCGCCAAAATCGAGGCGGAGCAGGTGCCGGGAACCCCGGTGCTTATCATTCCCCAGTCGAATGGCAGCATCGCCCCCACGTTCAACGTTATCCAGCTGAACTACGAAAACCTGCATAGCTTGCTGGGTGGTACCATGCACTACAAGGAAGAGGACTCGGAAAAGAAAACCCCGATTGGTTGGACGGCCCCAACGGCAGCCGTGTTGCTGACCGGTCCGTGGGAAATAGCCCTTGTTTCGGGGCAGAGCATCCTGATTCCCAATGGCACGCTACTTTCCAATCTCGGCGGCAAGCTGACCCTGACAGAAACGGCGAAAATCGAATGCACGCTGGAAGTGGCCATGCCGGAAGACGGCTCCCAGCCCCATGGCGTATTCAATACGGATTCTATCCCGGAAGAGTGGAAACAGTATAAACTGCCTCCTGCTGAATCTGCCGCTGCTGCTTCCACTAACCCGGCCGAGGAGTAGCGTATGGACGAAGCTGTCATCAAGCAGATCCAGCGTGAGGGTGCGGACGCGCTGCTGGATATCGGTGTGAGCGTCCCGCTGAAAGCGTTTCATATCCCTTTCAGGAAATCCCCGCTGGAGCTGCGCGTGACCATGAGGCGGCCTTATATGTCCGGTCAGATTCTTTTTGCCCGGACATATTTGTCGATGGGGATCACCAGTGAGGAGATGTGGGGGTTCAGCAAGGAGGAGGAAATGCAGTTTCTGGCCTCTCACGGCAAGGCGGTGAGCCGTATGGTGGCCTATACCCTTTGTCGTGGCCCTTTCAGCCGCCGCGTGCTTTTGCGCCCGGTGGCATGGCTCATAAGGAACTTCATGGAACAGCGTTATCTGGTGGGTGCGATCAAGCGTTTTGTCAGCCTGATGGGTACCGACCCTTTTATACCTATTATCAGATCAGCCGAGCGGACGAATCCGATGAGCTTGAGACTGAGCCAAAGAAAGAAGGGGAGTTAAAGAGCCGTTATGAAGGCTCCCATAGCCCTTTCGGTTTTGTGTGGCAGATTGCCAGTGCCACCGGCTGGAGCGTGGACTATATACTGAACAAGGTGAATTACCAGACCCTGATCATGATGCTTAGTGACGCTCCCCGGTATGTCCGTGACAAGTCCGGATCTTCCGGTCCTGCGGATGAGCGGAGCGCCGAGGATGAAGCGGATGGAATAGTAGGATTTTTTCAAAGCAAGCTAAAATAGATGAAACCGGTACAAATAGAATTCCTTATGGTGGACCATTTGAGCGCCCGTCTTGACAAGGCCGTGGGCAAGATCGAGCGGATGTCCCAGCAGGCATCGTCCGCCAACAGACAGATCCGGGAACTTGACAGGAGCGGTTCCCTGTTGAACAACACCGTCGGCAAGCTGGCGGCCGCCTTTACTATCAAGGAGCTGGTGTCGAACATCACCAAGGTACGTGGCGAGTTCCAGCAGCTGGAGGTGTCGTTTCAGACCATGCTCGGCAGTGCGGAGAAGGCCGACACCCTGATGCAGCAGTTGGTACATACGGCCGCGACCACTCCTTTCGGCCTGGAGGATGTCGCGCAGGGTGCCAAGCAGCTTCTTGCCTACGGGTTTGAAGCGGAGAAAGTGAACGAGACGCTGATCCGCTTGGGTGACATCGCTGCCGGACTTTCCATCCCTTTGAACGATCTGGTCTATCTTTACGGCACCACCATGTCCCAGGGACGGCTTTATACACAGGACCTGAACCAGTTCACCGGCCGGGGCATCCCTATGATCGCCGAACTGGCCAAGCAGTTCGGCGTGGCTGAAAGCAAGGTGAAGGAGCTTGTGGAGGAAGGCAAGGTCGGTTTTCCCGAAGTGCAGAAGGTCATAGAGAGCCTGACGGACGAGGGCGGAAAATTCGGTGGTCTGATGGAGGCACAATCCAAAACGATAACCGGACAGATCTCCAATATAGAGGATGCCGTTTCAATGATGTTCAATGAAATCGGGCAGCAGTCGGAAGGTGTCATCAACACCACGCTTTCCGGTGTTTCCTACATGGTGGAGCATTACGAACGTTTCGGCCGTATCCTGCTCGGGCTTGTCGGCACGTATGGTGTGTACCGGACTGCCGTCATGACAGTCACGGCCGTGAAAGGCTGGGCGGTGGCTGCGGAGGCGTTGCATTACAACTGGCTCCTGCTGGTTGAGAAAGCGCAGAAAATGCTCAACCGGACCATGCTTTCCAATCCCTATGTGCTGGTTGCGACCCTGCTTGCCGGTGTTGCCGTGGCACTGATCTCCATGAAGACGGAAATCGAACGTTTGCAGGAATCCGAGGAAAGGTATCAGCAGCAGAAGCAGAAAACCATAGAGGCCGAGGAAGAGCACAGGCGCAAAATAGAGGAACTGTGTTCCATTGCCGGGGATGAAGCCGTGTCCACGGATGCCCGGCGTGAGGCGCTAAACAAGCTGGAACAGAAATATCCGGATATATTCTTCAAATACGACACCGAGTATGAGAAACTGAAGAATATCAAGAAAATCAAGGAAGAGATAGCCCGATTGGAAGCCGGTGAGTCCATATCCAATCCCGCCAATGAATTGAAACGTGTGGATGACAGGATAAAAGAACTTGAAGGCAAGACCCGGTTGGCAACCGAATATTACCAGGACAGCTACGGGCGGCAAAGAGCCCGATATGTCCAGAAATCCGCACGTTCAAGGGATGAGGAGGCAGAGCTTCAGAATCTGTACGGAAAACGCAAGAGCCTGAACGGACAAATCCGCAAGGACGAGGTAAATGCCTATTTCGAAAACCTGACCGGTGTGAGTAACGAGACCCTTGCACAGCAGATAAAGCAGCGTAGAACCCTGCTTGCCCGGATGTCTGTCCAGGAGAAGGAATACGGAAAGATTACGCAGGGTGACGAAAATCTTACCGGAACTTATTCCCGTGACGAACTGAAGTATCAGCTGAACAAACTGGTTTCGGAACAAAACCGGCGTAACCTGCCCACGGATTCAAGCACTGACTGGGTGGCTGCGGCAAAAGAGAAATACCAGGACGCGCTCAAGGCTTATAACGCCTTTCTTCAGGAAACGTCCAACAGCCTTTCCCGTGAGGAGTTTGAGAAGAAGGCGAAAGAACTGAAGGATGCCGTTGATACCGCCAAAAAGGAGTACGACAAGGTCAAGCCCGGTGAGGATAAGGATTCCGAGGCCGAACGGAAGAAGGCGGACAAGGCGGAGAAAGAAGCCCAACGCCGCAAACAGGTTTCTGAAAAGCTGGGCCAGGAACTCGCCGGGCTGCAAAGGAAGAATGACGAGGCGGAGATTGAGATGATGACCGAGGGGCTGGAGAAGAAGCTGCGCCAGATAGACAATGAATACCAGGCACGCAAGGATGAAATAGCCAGGCAGGAAGCCGGTTGGAAACGTGACAACGCGAAAGCGGGGCAGTCCGGTTCGCTGTCGGAAGATCAGCAGTCCGAAATAGACAAGGCCCGTGAGCTGAACGAGTCCGGCCGACAGAAAAAAATAGCGGAAGCTTATCGGGAAGAGTTCGGAGTGATGCAGGAATATTTGCAGGCCTACGGCACCTTCCAGCAGCAGAAACTCGCCATCGCGACCGAATATGCGGAAAAGATACAAAAGACGACATCCGGCAGCGAGAAGCTCTCTCTCGGTGTTGAACGTGACAGCAAACTTGCCGGCATCGAAGTGCAGGAACTGAAAGCCCGTATTGACTGGGGTACTGTCTTCGGTGAATTCGGCGGGATGTTTTCCGATATGATAAAGCCTGTATTGGCGGATGCCAGAAAATACATGCTCACTGACGAGTTCCGAAATGCCGACCATGCCAGCCAGGACGCGCTTGTCTCTGCCGTCCAGCAGATGGAGAGGGCTTTGGGCGGTTCCGGCAAGGTCAGTTTCAAGAAACTGGGTGCCGAGGTTACTGCCTACCAGAAAGCCCTTTCAGACCTGAAGGAGGCACAGGCGGTGTATGCGGACACCTATACGGCACTCATTGCCGCCCAGAAATCATACATTGAGGCGCAACAGTCCGGAACCGAACAGGAGAAGGAGTCCGCCCGGCAAGCCCTGGAAACGGCGCAGGCCAATGCCGATGCCGCGAGTGAGAATATAAACGCCTTGCAGGAAACGGCTGACAGTGCCCGGCAGTCCCTCTCGAATACTGCCTCCGGTCTGAAGGCCAGTATGGAGAATGTGAGGGACGGATTGCAGCAGATTGCCTCCGGCAGTATCAGCGGGGCGTATAATGGCCTGATCACACTCGGCAAAGGTGCCAAGGAAGTGGACGGCAAACTGGGCGAGGCTTTCGGAAAGGTTTCCGAAACACTTGAGGATGTGCCTGTTGTCGGCTGGATTGTAAGTATTATAGACCTTTTCAAGGATGGTTTGAGTGTGGTCATCGGTGGCCTGCTCGACGCGGTGTTCAATGCCGTGAGCGGTATTCTTGACGATGTGCTTTCCGGTGATCTTTTTGTGACTATCGGAAAATCGCTGCTTTCCGGTGTGGGCAAGATATTCGACGCATTGACCTGGGGCGGATTTTCCTCCTGGACGACTTCAAGCAATGCCAAAGAGGTCCAGGAAACCATCGACCGGCTGACCGAGCGCAACGAGACCTTGCAGACGGCTATCGAGGACCTGACGGAGGAGATCAAGGCGAGCAAGGGTACAAAGTCCGTGGCCGCCTACCGGGATGCCTACAGGCTCCAGCAGGAGACGAACTCGAACTATCTGGACATGGCCATGTCGCAGGCCGGCTATCACGGTTCGCATCACAGCTGGAATTATTACTGGGGCGGTTTCTCACAGGAACAGATTGACCGTTTGAGCGGTCAGATCGGGCGTAGCTGGAACGGTGACATCTGGAACCTAAGTCCGGAGGAAATGAAGAAGTTGCGCAGTAACGTGGACATGTGGACGCAGATCCAGGATACCGGCAAGGGCGGATATGGAGGTCGTCTGACCGAGAAGCTGGATGACTATATCGACCAGGCGGGCAAGCTGGAGGAACTTACCGACCAGCTGTATGAAGGTCTCACCGGTATTTCCTTCGACAGCATGTACAGCAGTTTCGTGGATAACCTGATGGATATGAAGTATGATGCCGCAGCCGCGGCGGAGGACATATCCGAGTATTTCATGCGTGCGATGCTGTCAAACAAGATCGGTGAGCTGTATTCCGACAAGCTGAAAGGCTGGTGGGAGAAATTCGGCAAGGCGATGGAAGACAATGACCTTACAGAAGCCGAGCGTAAGGCCCTCCAGGACGAGTACATGAAGTATGTCGAGGAAGCCGTCGCTCTTCGTGACAATCTTGCCGCGGCCACCGGGTACGATAACTCGGGCGGTACGAGCCAGAGCGCCAAAACCGGCGGTTTTTCAGCCATGACACAGGACCAGGGTACAAAACTGGACGGCATGTTCACCAGCGGGTTGCAACACTGGTCGAGCATCGATGAGAAGATGGAGAGCGTCATCGACAAGATGAACACCGCCGAGGGGCATCTTGCCCGTATCGAGGAGAACACCGGCACGAGCGCGTCGCACCTTGGCAAAATAGAGGAAGAGATTCGTAAAATCAATCGTGACGGAGTAAAATGCAAATGATATGGAAAAGATATTAGGCGGTCTGGTACTTGTCAACGGTACCGACATCTGGAGTACATACGGGGTGTTCCTCGTTGAGGACAAGCGCGGCGGGATGGATAACCTGACCGCCATCCTGACCCCGAGCAAGACGAAAACGGACACGGCTGTGAATATCCGGGAGGAGGACGGGGAGAAATATTCCTCCGTGCTGACGCCCAGGAACGAGGCCCGTGACGTGACGCTTCATTTCGCCCTGTTTGGCAAAACGCAGGCCGGCTGGCTGAAGAAGTATTTCGAGTTCATCAATTTCCTGAAGAAAGGCCGTGACGGGTGGCTTGAGATTTCCTTTCCCCAACTTGCCCTGACTCTCCGTGTGAAATATACGGATTGCAGCAAGTTCCAGCCTCTGACCTATCTCTGGAAGGAAGGCGTGCACGCCGGCAAGTTCAAGGTGAAGTTCCGGGAACCTGTCCCGGTCATATAAATGTGATTCAAACCCTATTCAAACGACGTTTAAACAAGATACAGACATGCTGACCATCTATGACAGCAACGGCAACAGACGGACCGATATCGAGGCGGGCGACAGCTCCACCCAGGTGAAGGAGGTGCAGGGTGACAATGTCCTGACACTCTCTTTCACGCATTACGAATATATCGCCCTGGACGTGAATGACCGGGTGGACTTTGAGGGTGAGCGCTACTGGCTGACCGAACGGTACACCCCGAAGCAGAAGAGCGGCCAGGAGTGGGTATATGATTTGAAGTTTTACGGTATCGAGAGCCTGGTGAGACGTTTTCTTGTGCTGGAAACCACCGACGGGAACACCGAGCCTGTGTTCACGCTGACAGCGACTCCGCGTGAACACGTGGCCATGATCGTGAAGTGTATCAATGACGGAATGAACCACACCACCGACTGGAAAGTGGGGCGGGTGGACGGTACGGACCTTATCGTCATCGATTACGAGGGGAAGTACTGCAACGAAGCCCTGAAAGAGATAGCCGAAGCGGTCGGCGGGCAGGCTGAATGGTGGGTGGAAGGCCAGACCGTGAACGTGTGCCGGTGTGAGCATGGCGAGGAAATAACGCTGGGCTACGGGAAGGGACTGACCGGAATCGAACGCGACACGACGGGTACCGACAATTTTTATACCCGGTTGTTCCCGGTAGGCAGCACGCGGAACATAGATCCGTCAAAATACGGGCATAGCCGCCTGATGCTTCCGGGGGGCAGGCAATATGTCGAGATACATACGGAGGAGTACGGCATCTATGACCGTTACGAGCAAGACGCCTTCAGCGGCATTTATCCCCGCAGGATCGGGGCTGTCAGCAGTGTGCGCAGCGAAGATGTGAAAGATGACGACGGCAACCCTTTCACGGTCTATTATTTCAGGGACGACAGCCTGAACTTCGATCCGAACGATTACGAGCTGCCCGACGAGACCAAACGTGTATCGTTCCAGGACGGTGACCTTTCCGGACTGGGGCAGGGTGAGGACCACTATTTCGAGGTGAATTTCAACAGTGCCACCCGTGAGTTCGAGATTATTACGATATGGCCCTATGATGATGACACGCAACTCCCCGGCGGCAAACTTATTCCGAAATCCGGTGACCGTTATATTCTCTGGAATATCCGTATGCCGGACGAATATTACCCGCTTGCCGAGGAGGAGTTTCTTACGGCGGTGGAACAGTTCAATACCGAATGCTGGCAGGATCTTGCCGTTTACAAGGCCCCGACCGACCATGTGTGGATTGAGGAGAACGGTGTTTCCCTGTCCGTAGGCCGCCGTGTGAGACTTGAAAGCGAGGAGTATTTCCCCGAAACCGGTTATCGCAGCAGCCGCATCACGAAAATTACCCGGAAGGTGAACCAACCCGGGGAGATGGACATCGAGATCAGCGATGCCCTGCATAGTGGTGCGTTTGAACGGGTGAATGACAGTATCGGGGAACTGAAAAACTATACGAAGTCAAAGGCGGAGGGTGCCGCGCTTCCTGACATTATCCGTAGCTGGGACAAGACACTGCCTACGGACAACAATCTTTTTTCCGCGCGGAGAAGTCAGGCGGAACACATCAGCAAAAAAAAGAATGACCGTGCAAAGGGGAAGATCACCTTCGAAGCGGGAGCCTCTTTCGGACAGGAGGATAATGCGGGTATTGATGACAAGGGCAATGCCGGGCTGCTGACCCTTGTCGTGCGTGAGCTTCTTCGCAGTCCGAAATTCGTGGACGGTCTTTTCGGTGAGGGCTGGCGGCTCTGGATGGAGGACGCTTTGTCCCATCTGACCATCGACAAGCTGACGGTACGCCAGGTCATGGTAGTATTGGAGCTGCTTATCGAGAAGGTACGCAGCGTCGGCGGCCAGCTTTGTGTCAGTGCCGCCAACGGGAAAATAAAGACCGCTGTTCTTGAGGGCGGTTACTGGAGGATCACCTTCGAGCAGGAGAACACTTTCGTGGCCCATGACCTCATGCGCTGCCAGACCTTCAGCGGCGGGAATTTGAAAAGCTATTGGGTTGAGGTGGCCGGCGTGGAGGGTGGTTCCATCCTCGTGGGCGAGGACGAGTTCGGCGCTTCTCTTCCGGAGTCTGGTGACGAGTGCGTGCTGATGGGCAACACGGAGAATCCGTTGCGCCAGAACCTGATCCTGATCTCCGCCACCGAGGACGGGCAGCCCCGTGTGGACGTGATGGACGTGGTGAAGGCGAAGAACTTCACCGGCTGCCTGCGTGCCCGTCTGGGCAACCTTGACGGTATCAGTGACGACTGGTTCCCTTCAGACAACCAGCCTCACGGTGATGGCCTGTACAGCGACAACGCCTACCTGCGTGGTACGTTCCTTCTGGTAACGGGCGAGGATATCAAGACGAAGTTCGAGATAGTCGAGGGGAAAATCGTCAGTTCCGTCACCGCCCTGCGGAATGACTTCGCCACCGAGCGCGGCTACCTGAATAACCCCGCCTTTGATGACGGCCTTATGAAGTGGAACACGGAGAACGAGACCGTGTTCTTCCTTGTGGGCAACCGGTGGATCTGGGCGAACGGTAACGTCTTGACGAGGAAGGGTGACAGCGCGAGCGTGACCGAGGATGACGGCCGTACGGTTGTCCGGATTCGTAACAAGTACATCCTCCAGAAACGTGAGAACCTGAAAAGTATTCCCTCCATGCCTGAAAATGACAGTGGGGAGAAGGAAGCCGTCCCGGTGTTCCTGACTTTCTTTTACCGCTGTGCCAAGGCCGGCACGCTGCGTGTGGAGTTTGTGGGTGTGGATAAGACAGGCTTTGCCAATTTCAACAGCATGGAGGTGGAGGAAGAACTGTCCGCGACCGACGGGTACGTACAGTACACCTGTAGCGGACTCTGGAACGGTACAGGTGATTTTAAATTGAGTTTTACCGGTGATATTTACCTGTATATGCTCATATTGAGCACCGACCGTGTTGAATCCCTGACACACCGTTATAAAACCCTTTTCGAGCAGTCGGAGCGTCTGGTAAAGATTTCGGCGGCGGTGTTCGACAAAGACGAGAACCTGCTGGAAGAGACCGGCCTGATGGTTACTTCCAAATATTCCGGGTTGTATGCCATTGACGGTGATGGAAATTTGAAATCCCTTGTAGGTGTTGGGGGTGACGGCGTAAAAATCAAGGGCGATAATATCACGTTGGAGGGGCTTGTTACGGCTAATGATAATTTCAAGATTCTGGAAGACGGTAGTATTGAGACGCGCAACGCCAAGATTTATGGTACAGTGTATGCCTATGAGGGTAAAATCGGCGGTTTTACGATTGATTCCGGACGGTTGTACTGGAAAGCCGGTGATTATTTCGGCAATGATTCCCGCAGTCTGAAACTTGGTGTCTCACAAACGGACATGGAGGGTATTGTGGATGTGTCCTTTAATGCCGCCACGCAGGGACGGTTCGGTGTCAAGGCCGTAGGCTCGAATCTGGGTGGTGCCGCTATCTATGCCTCCAGCAAGTCCTCTGGTCAGAGCTATCCTATCAGTGCCAATACTTATGCCGGCTATTTTGACGGTGGTGTGCATGTGAACGGGGCGGTGTATTGTGGTGATATCCTGTCGAACAATTACGGTACGGGATGGAGCCTGGCCAGCGATGGGACATACAGTTACCGAAAGGGTGTTTCAGGTACCTTCCAGTGGGCTGTAAAGAGTGATTTTATAACTTATAACTATACCCTTGAGGTTGTTAATGGAATTGTCGTTAAGATGACATATATCTAAAAATAAAGGATATGAAAGTAAATTTTAATGTGTATTTTAAGGATTTCGACGGTAGCGTGCTGTTGATTGATAAGAAACCCCAGTGTATGGGAGTCATAGTCTCCCAGTGCCTGTTCAACGGTACCGGTTTCCGTCCGAGCGGTAATATTCAGACGGATAATGAAAAGAAATTACATGCTTACAGTCTTTGCATGAGGATTATGGGTTCCGATGCGGATGTGGATCTGACATCGGAGGATGCGGTTTTGATAAAGGAAGCTGTCACCGGTCTTACTCCGGGCTGTTATTCCCAAATAGTGAAACAGATAGAAGGGTAATGGAGGATTAGCCATGACAAATGCGGAAAAACAGGAGATCCTGAACGCTATCAAGGCCGAGAGCCAGAGCGTTGATGAACTTGTGGAGGTCAGCTCCCTTGACAATATCAAAAGTCTCCCCGCCCTTCGCGGCAGTGAGCTGGTGAGTGCTCCGCTTACCCTTTTGCGTAAACCGGCCGATGATGCCGCTGCCACGGCGAATGCGTCTGCCACGAAAGCGGATAATGCTGCGGCTTTGGCGAATAAAGCTGCGGGTATGGCGTCTGATGCGGCCGGTACCGCCAATCAGGCTGCTGAAACTGCAAATTCCGCCGCGGCAGCGGCATCCGCGGCTGCGAAACAGGCGGAGGATGCCGCCGCCGGTGTGAACGACGGCTTGGTCGGTGGCATGACGGCCGTCCCTGATGAGGAGAACGACACGGTGAAACTCACCCTGCTGGGGAAGACCGGGACGGAGATTGCCTCCGTTGATATTCCCGGTGGTACGGGCGGTGGCGGTAACACGTATAATGTGACGGCGGAAGTCCCTTTGGAGAGCGGTTATTATGTCCTTTCCTCCGCGATCGGTGCCGTGGATGAGAAATACCGTTACAAGGGCCGTTGCATCACCTATGAAGTCTCGCAGGGCAAATGGGAGACCAAACAGTTCGTGGGGACAAGTCTGTCGAGCTGGGAGCAGGAGGCGAGCTGGGAGGACTTCGGCGGTGCCGGAACGATGAAGAGCCTGACGGTGAACGGCGAGAAGAAAGTTCCCGACAGCGAGGGCAACGTGGATCTGACCATCGACAAGCTGGAAGTGGACGAGAGCCTGGATGCTGACAGTACCAATCCCGTCCAGAACAGGACCGTCGCCGCCAAATTCCAGGAGGTGGAAGCCGGTACCGTGTTCGGCATGAGCGCGGAAGTGAGCGACGACGAGAGCAGTGTCCGCCTTGCGCTGACCAACAAGAGCGGGGCGGAGATCGCGAGCGTTGACATCCCGGCCGGCAGCGGTGGCGGCGGTGAGTCCTCCACCACCAAGATCGTGCTGCTTGCCGAGACCGACAAGAAAACCGTGAAGGAAGGCGGAGCGGTGAAACTTACCTATACCTATGACCACCAGGTTGCCGGCGGTGATGACAAGGGTAGCAGTACCGGACAGAAAGCGACCGTCACCATCCAGGTGAAGCGCGGGACGACCACCACTTATTCCTCCTCGCTGAAGGAAGTGAGCAAGGGTACCTATACCCTTGACCTGACCAAATACCTGCTGGTGGGCACGAGCGACATCTACGTCATTGCCGAGACTACCGATCCCACCACGGGCAAGGCGCAGAAGAAGCAGGCGTACGTGAGCGTGAAGAGCGTCACCCTGTCCCTTTCCTGCGGTTACAACCTGGCGGCCACCATCCAGAACGGCGGTTACGGTACCTATGATTCCGCGAGTATACCCTACGCCGTGAGCGGTACCGGCACGAAAACCGTCAGCCTGTACGTGGACGGTGTACAGCAGAACGCGCATACGGTCACCCGCAGCGGCACGACGAACGGCAGTTTCGAGGTTTCCATGACCGGCCTGTCCGTGGGGCGGCATACCGCCCAGCTGGTGGCCGAGATGGAAACTGACGACCTCACGCTGAAAAGCGAGAGCATCCATATCGACCTGCTGAAGGCCGGAACCGGCGCGCCCTTCATCGGTTTGAAGCTCATTCATGCCGACGGGCATATCCTCGGACGGGACGAGCATCTGGAGCCGGTCCTTGAAGCCGGCCGCTACGAGAAGCTCACTTTCGACTGGGTGGCCTATGATCCCGACCGTGTGCCCGCTGAAGTGGAGTTCTGGAAAAACGGCGTCAAGAGCAGTACCGTGAGCGCTCCCCGCAGCATGATGACCTACAGTAACCGGTTTACCGAGGAAGGCACGCAGACGCTTGTCCTGAAAGCCGGTCCGACCGGGTACACTTTGCGCATCGACGTGGGTGAGAGCGGTATCGATATCAGCGAGGCCACCTACGGCCTGGCGGTCAAGCTTGACGCGGCGGGCCGCAGCAACGGGGAGAGTAACCCCGGAACATGGGAGTCGAACGGCGTGGAGACCACGTTCGAGGGTTTTGACTGGAGCAGCAACGGCTGGACGGGTGAGGCGCTGAAGCTGACCAACGGTGCGAAAGCCGTCATCGGCTACCGGCCCTTTGCCACCGATGTGAAAAGTACGGGACTGACCATTGAACTGACCCTCCGGGTAAGCAATCCCACTGACAGCGATACCGCAGTTGTGGACTGTCTCGACAGTGGCAAGGGGCTTTATATCACCCCTTCGGAAGCGAGTTTCAAGACCGGTGAGAAAGTGTCCTATACCAACGAGGACGACGAGCTGGTGGAGCGTGAGATCAAGCTGGGCACGAATTATGTGGAAGACCGGTGGATCAAGGTGGCCCTCATGGTGGGTACCCGCAATGAGAGCCGTCTGATGGAGCTTTATGTGGACGGCAACCGTACCGGTGCCGACATCTACGACAACGCCTTCAGCTTCCGCCAGGACAATCCGAAATATATCACCATTGACAGCGCCGGGGCGGACGTGGAGGTAAAGAGCGTGCGTATCTATACCCGCCGGTTGAGTGACGACGAGGAACTGGAGAACCGGATGGTGGACAGTGCGGACGGTGAGGAGATGATCGCGCTGTACGAGGAGAACGATATCCTGGGTGATACCGACACTGTGGATATGGACAAGCTGCGTGCCAAGGGCAAGGGGGTGCTGCGTATCGTGCGCCAGAACAAACTCGATGACGTGTATGCCGAGAACAACAAGAAGACGGACTTTTCGGCGGATATCTTCTATTACTCCCCTTTCGGATCCGAATACGACTTCGTGCTTCGTGACTGTTATATCCGTATTCAGGGTACCAGTTCCACGAAATATCCGAGCAAGAACATCCGTATCTATATCAGCAAGGGCGGCACGAACCTTAGCTTCACCGTTGGCGGCAAGGAGCAGGCGGAAAAGAAATATCCCGTCCGTCCCGGTGGCATCGCCATGAACCTGATCTGTCTGAAGAGTGATTATTCCGACTCGTCCATGTCGCTGAATACAGGCGGTGCCAAACTGTTCAACGACGTGCTGAAGGAGATGGGGCTTCTCACCCCTCCGCAGCGTTACCAGTACGAGACGGGCGGCAGCGATTTGAACGCGGTCACCGTGCGTACCGCTATCGACGGTGTGCCTATCGACATGTTTGTGGCGGCTGCGGAGGACGGTGAGAACGACTATGTGGGGCAGTACAACTTCAACAACGAGAAAAGCAAGAGCGGCGACCTGTTCGGCCTTAGTGGCGTGGAGGGTTACGATCCTGCCTGTCCCCTCACTCTGGAAATGCTGAACAATACCGAGGCCATGTGCCTTTTCAAGACCACAAGTGACGCTCATCTGGAGGAGGTGTTTGATGCCGGTGCCGAGACCAACGTTCCGGATGATGTGAAATGGGCGGGCCTTGACGAGTCGCAGCGTACGGCCGTGAAACGGTTGTACGCATGGATACGCTCGTGTGTTCCGGACGGTGCGACGAGCGCCGACCTCTCCACTTTTAAGAGCGAGAAGTTCAGGGACGAGATAAGTGACTATTTCGACAAGGCTTTCCTGCTGACGTATTACCTCTGGACGGACTATTTCCTTGCCGTTGACCAGCGTGCGAAGAACATGATGCTGCGCACGTGGGACGGCCTGATATGGTACATCACCTACTACGACGGTGATACCCAGATGGGAAAACGCAACGACTGTTTCCTGGTGTATGACTACACCACCGACCGCGACACTTATGATGCCGAGGCCGGGAAATATGCCTTTGAAGGCCGTGACAGCTGGCTTTGGAACCTCGTTCTGGCCAACCTGGACGCTGACCTGAAGACACAGGCGCAGGCTCTTCGCGGTGTACTTACCACCAGCCGTGTCCTGGACATGCTGAACGTGGAGCAGGCGGGCAACTGGTGCGACCGTGCCTATAACAAGAGCGGCGAGCTGAAGTACATCCTGCCCGCCACGCAGGAGATGTACGGCAAGGTGTGGCCGTTCATCTACGCCCTTCAGGGCAGTAACCGTGCGCACCGTGAATATTTCGTGCGTAATCGTTTCGCCCTTCTGGATGCCAAGTACGGCACGAGCAATTTCACCAGTGACAACATCGACCTCTATCTGGCACGTACGGCTGCTGACACCCCCGACGTGCTGAAGATTACGGCCAACGAGGTTTATGCTTTCGGCTACGGTACGAACAACAGCCCGAATATAGGGAATACCGGCATCATCAAGAAAGATGCGGCTGCGAGCCTTTCCATCACCGGTGCCTATACGGTGAACGATCCCTTGAGGGTTTATGGCGCGAGCCGTATGAAGGTGCTGGATATGAGCGGGGCCGCCGACCACCTGAAAAACGCTTTCGACCTGGGCAAATGTACCGTGCTGCGCGAACTGAACCTTCAAAGTTCCGGCAACGGCAGTACCGGCTGGTGGTTGAACATCGGCAACTGCAAGCAGCTACGTAAACTCAACCTTCGTAACCAGGCACAGGCGAAAACCGGGGGAAGTACCAGTACCGAGCTGGATTTGAGTGCGCAGACCAAGCTGGAAGAACTTGAGGCCCGCGGTACGCAGGTGCAGAGCGTGGTGCTAGCCAAGGGTTCTCCCGTGACGCTGCTCCACCTTCCCGGTACACTGACCAGCCTCCGTCTGGAATATCTGGGCAGACTGACCACCGGCGGGCTGACATTGGAAAGCTACAGCAAGGTGAAGACCTTCATCTTTGACAGTTGTCCAGGTATTGACTGGGAAACCCTGCTGGGCCGTTGCACGAGTGTGGAACGTATCAGAGTAACCGGTATTGACCGCGAGGATGACGGTACGTGGCTGAATAAGTTTGTCGGGATGGGCGGTGTGGATTCCGATGGCAATACTACGGACACGTGCGCTTTGGTGGGTACGGTACAGCTCACGCGCTACATTGATGACGATACGTACAGCGCTCTGAAGGCGCACTTCCCGGAACTGAATATCCGGCAGCCGGAATACACGATGATCGAGTTCGACGACGAGGTATCGGATGACGCGAACGTGAGCAACCTTGACAACGGTACCGGCTACAAGTATGACAACGCGTATGAGGTGAGCGGTCATATTTCCGCCATCCTGAAGCAGCGTCACCGTGTACTTGCTAAAGTGACTAAAAAAGCGACGACGCGGGGTGTGAACATGGCGAACGTTGATACCACGGTGAACAACCTGGACGGTGAGATGACCTACTACCCGCTGGACGACACGGACAGCAACAAGTACGCCGACGGCACGGCTGCCAGACTGGACGGCACTGAAGGTGACTGGATGATGTACGAGCCCTTCTTCTGGAGCAAGGGTATCAATGATTACCTGAACGGCAAGCATTACTCCTGTTACAGCAGTAACGGTTCGGATAACATGCCTTCCGTTCCGGATGCTGACGTCCTTACGCTTGACGACATTAAGGGCACGAGTGGCGGTTATCTTTCCGGTCGTAAGATCATGAGCGGAAAGGATACGCTTTCGAACAGCTACAGTACTGACAGTACGTATTCGGTATGCAAGGTGAACGTGGACGGTTACAAGCGTGTGCGTTTCCCGAGCGTTCCCGGTACAAGCCTTGTCGGAAGCATTTTCACAGACGATTCCGGCACGGTCATCAGTTCAATCGTCGTCCCTACCTTGAGCAACAAGTTCGAGGCCGGTATGTACCTGATTGCCGATGTTCCGGAGGGTGCCACTGCTCTTCACTTCTCCATTCTGAACACGGCAGAGTTCGATAAGGTTGTCCTTTCTAACAGTGACAGGATCGAGGATATGGAACCCGAATGGGTGCCTAATGACGAGCACTTGTGTGCCGTTGTGGGCAGCAGTGTTGTCGGTTCCAAACTTCGCGCCTGCATTACCGGCGGGAGCACTACGGCGAGCATGACCTGGGCTGATTTTCACTATTACAGTGTCCAGCGTGGTATGCAGCAGATTGATGCCCTTATGCACTCGCGCATCGCGAATCTTTTCTACGCGAAGTACGGTCGTCGTGACAGCCAGGAACAATGCGGCGCGGGCTCTCACACGAACAACCGTACTACGGGTGGTACGGCGAGCCGCGGGATGACGGACACGATCGGCTACGAGGAAGCCTCCTCAATCAACCCTAATGTGACGAACAGCCTGATAGAAAACTCCGTCCACCAGTATGCGTGGTACCGTGAGAAGGATGACTACGGCGGGGCCACGGTTACGCAGGTGAATAATATTTGCTGCCTTGGCTACGAGGACATCTATGGTCATAAATATGACATGATGGACGGCGTGGACCTCCCTAATGACACGGGCAATTCCGGGAAGTGGCGCATCTGGATGCCTGACGGCAGTACCCGCCTGGTTAAGGGTTCCGTGAGCTCCGGTATCTGGATTACCGCCGTGGCGCATGGCAAATATATGGACGTGATTCCGGTGGGTTCCGTTTCGGGTTCCTCCTCGACAAATTACTGCGACATCTACTACATATCCACTGCCTCCGGCCGTGTGGTCTATCGTGGCAGCTACAACGCGTACCCGAATGGCGGTGTTTCGATGTCGTATGCGAACCACGATTCCTCGAATACGTACGCGAGCATCGGTTCTCGTCTGGCCTTCCGCGGCCGGCTCGTCAGGGCGTCAAGCGTCGCTGCGTTCAAGTCGTTAAGCGAGGTGGCATGACCGGCAGCGTAAAGCGTCAAAGCGGGAGCGAAGCGACAAAACGTCCGGTGTTCCCCGAGCAGGGGAACGCCGTTCATTACGGGCGTCAGCCCGTCGAAAAATATTTTTTGACGTCAGGTTTTGTATCTGTTTGTTAAATAATAATTTGAAAATAGTACTTTTGCATTTGAAAGGTGGCGCCTCCCCATAGGCCGTGTGGTCTATCGTGGCAACAACAACGCGAACCCGAATGGCGGTGTTTCGATGTCGAATGCGAACAACGATTCCTCGAATACGAACACGAACATCGGTTCTCGTCTGAACAACAATCGAAAGGAAATTTTAATCGGCGTACAACACCGGGGACTTGTCCCCACCGTGGTGCCGAGGGGGGCAAGCCGCAGTAACAGCGGTCCGCAAGGGCCGGAAAACTGAAAAATAAAGTGTCGGGTAGGGTTTGGTAGGCCGGAAACGGTTCGAAGAAGCCGGGCCCGGGGGATTGAAGGCCCCGTATTAAAAGCAATAAACAGTAATTTATGCGCAGGGTTGGGTATATTATCGAGGAGATCGTGGAGCCTTCCAACATGGAGGCTTCCTTCCGGCAGGTCCTTCGCGGCAGCAAGCGTAAACGCAGCCGCCAGGGGGGCTATCTGCTCGCGCATAAGCCCGAGGTGTTGGAGGAGCTGGCCGCGCAGATCGCATCCGGTACTTTCCGCGTGAAGGACTACCGTGAACGCGAGATCATCGAGGGCGGCAAGCTGCGCCGCATCCAGGTGATCCCGATGAAGGACCGCATCGCCGTGCATGCCATCATGGCGGTGGTGGACCGCCATCTGCGGAAACGTTTCATCCGTACCACCTCCGCCAGTATCAAGAGACGGGGTATGCACGACCTCCTGGCGTATGTCCGCCGTGACATGGCCGAGGACCCTGATGGTACGCGTTACTGTTACAAGTTTGACATCACCAAATTCTACGAGAGCGTGAAGCAGGATTTTGTGATGTATTGCGTCAGCCGGGTGTTCAAGGACGCAAAGCTCGTGACCATGCTGGAGAGCTTTGTCCGCCTGATGCCTGAAGGTCTGAGTATCGGCCTGCGCAGCTCGCAGGGGCTGGGCAATTTGCTTTTGTCTGTGTATCTGGACCATTATCTGAAGGACAGGTATGCTGTGCGTCATTTCTACCGCTATTGTGATGACGGCGTCGTACTGGGTAAAACGAAAGCGGAACTGTGGAAGATTCGTGATGCCGTCCACGGGCGCATGGAGTGTGCCGGTCTCCTGGTGAAGGGGAACGAGCGCGTGTTCCCGCCGGGCGAGGGCATCGACTTTCTGGGGTATGTGACTTTCGGTGCGGACCATGTCCGCATTCGCAAGCGCATCAAGCAGAAGTTCGCCCGAAAAATGCACGAGGTAAAATCGAGAAGGAGGAGGCGTGAGCTGATAGCGTCGTTCTACGGGATGGCCAAGCACGCCGACTGTCATACGTTGTTTAAAAAATTAACAGGCAAAGACATGAGATCATTTAAAGACTTGAACGTTTCCTACAAGCCGGAGGACGGCAAGAAACGTTTTCCCGGGGTGGTGGTAAGCATCCGGGAACTGGTAAACTTACCGATTATTGTGAAGGACTTTGAGACGGGCATCAAGACCGAACAGGGCGAGGACCGCTGTATCGTGGCCATTGAGATGAACGGCGAACCGAAAAAGTTCTTTACCAACAGCGAGGAGATGAAGAACATCCTCTTGCAAGTGAAGGAAATGCCGGACGGCTTCCCGTTCGAAACCACCATCAAGACGGAAACCTTCGGCAAAGGTCGAACTAAATACATATTTACATGAAACGGGTAGAAGGAACATCCGGGATAAGACTGATCGAGTGCGTGAGCCCGGCACGCAACAGATGGCGCATCCGCTGGGATGTGCAGGAACGTGAAGACGGATCCGCTTCCTATATGGAGGAAAGCTTTGTCGGCAGACCTCACATGGATACTATAAAGTCCGTCATTACAGACTGGTATAATGAGCAAATTGACCGTGAGATACTTTCCGGTTTTCTCTATGAAGGTATGCCGGTATGGCTGTCAAGTGAAAACCAGTTCAATTATAAGGCAGCGTATGATCTGGCCGTACAGACTGGTGGTGCTACGCTTCCCGTGACATTCAAGTTCGGTACGGATGAGGTTCCCCAATATCGGGAGTTCGTCACACTGGAGGAACTGACCGATTTCTACACGAAAGCCATGAAGCATGTTCAGGACACGCTGTCTGACGGCTGGAGGAAGAAAGACGCTTTTGATCCGGAGAAGTACCGGGTGGAATAAATCCTTCGGGGGAGGATAAGAAAAAAGCCCCCGGCCTGTTAAAAAGTAACGCCAATCACTTTTATAAACATGAAACGCCAAACCGCGCGACCGGGGGCAAATACCCTCTGTCACGGTTTGACGTTTTTTTTGTTGTCTAAAAAATGATTGGCGATGCAAAGATATAATTTTTTTGTTGTATGAAAGTGATTGAGATATTAAACTTTAACCGGGAGCTGTTGAAAAGGCTTCAGGCGGCCGGCATTCGTCTGGAAGATGCCCGGTATATCGACCTGTACGCGGACTATACCCGCCTACTCGATCAAGGTGAAAAAGTCTCGTATGCTGTGGCCGTATTGTCCGAAAAGTATTCGGTGAGCGAACGCAAGGTTTATGCCTTGGTGAAACGATTCCAGAGCGACTGCAAGACGCTTGCAGTGTGAACGGGTTGTTTTATGCCGTAGGGAGTGCCGTTTCCCCTTATCTTTAGGGTGTTTCAAATTTAGAAGGAGGAAATGGCTATGAACAAGTATTACCGTATCCTGGACAAGATTCTTGCCACGGGAAAGACACAGACCAACAAGAAGGGAAACATACAGTACCTTCTGAACGAGCAGCTCTCGCTGACACCGGCGGACCTGCTCGACATATTCGAGGGGCATCATATCGCCCGTAAGAAGCTCCGCAGCGAGTTGCAGTTATTTATGCAGGGTGAGCGCAACGTGGAGAAGTACCGGGAGGCCGGCATCAACTGGTGGGACTATTGCGGCTCCATCCTGGTGAACAGTTACCCGACCTATTTCGAGAAGCTGCCCCCGTTGATAGCGAAAATTAACCGGGAGAGGCGCAACAGCAAGAACTACGTGCTTTTCCTGGGCGAAACCGGTGCCGAGAGCAACCAGGCACCCTGTTTGAGTCTGGTACAGTTCCAGTTAGATGGCGGTGAACTGGTTCTATCCGCCTACCAGCGTAGCAGTGACGCGAACCTCGGGCTGCCTTCCGATATTTATCACCTGTACCTGATGGCGCGGCAGATAGAACTTCCCTTGAAGTCGATCACCCTCTACCTGGGCAATGTACATATCTACGAGAATAATATCCCGGGCACCCGTGCGCTGATCGCCGGTGACGAGACGGTCCGCTTCGGGTTGAACGTGTAGTTTGCTGTATATGTCTTGCAGCGGGAACAGTTCATGTTTCCCGCTGTTTTTCGTTTATTCTGGGGACCTTTGCGGCCGTTTTAAAACAGAATGAAATGAAAAAGATGTATTTGTCCGCCCCGCTTCCTTTCGTGGGGCAGAAACGCATGTTTGCGAGGGAATTTATCAAGGTGCTGGGACAGTTCCCGGACAGCACCGTGTTTGTGGACCTGTTTGGTGGCTCGGGCCTGCTGTCACATATTACCAAATGTGTCAGGTCTGATGCCACCGTTGTGTATAATGACTTCGACAACTACCGCTGCCGACTTGTAAATATCCCGGCCACTAATGTGCTGTTATCCGATTTGCGTCGGATAGCTGAAGGGGAACCCAGAAACAAACGTATAACCGGGGAGATTCGCGATAAAATGTTTGCCCGTATTGAGAGGGAAGAAAAAGAGCACGGCTACGTGGATTATATCACGGTTTCCGCATCCTTGTTGTTCGCCATGAAATATGTGACCAGTTTGGAAGGAATGAAGAAAGAAGCCATTTACAATAGGATTCGGCAGACAGACTATCCCGAAGCAAAGGATTATCTGGAAGGACTGACTATAACCAGCGAAGACTACAAGGAAGTATTCAAACGTTACAAAGATGTTCCGGGTGTGGTGTTCCTGGTTGATCCGCCGTACCTCTCCACCGAGGTGGGTACTTACAAGATGTTCTGGCGTCTGGCTGACTATCTGGATGTACTAACCGTTCTGAAAGGGCATTCGTTCGTGTATTTCACTTCGAACAAGTCTTCCATTTTAGAACTGTGCGACTGGATGGACCGAAACCCATTTGTCGGCAGCCCATTCAAGGAATGCAGGAAAGTGGAGTTTAGTGCAAGCGTAAACTATCAAGCTAAATATACAGACATGATGCTGTACACGAAGCCGGATGAGGTGTCAGGTATAGCAGCCTAACATTGCATAAAGATAGTGAATTATTTTGAATCTGCAATGGCTTTTAAATGATATTTTAAAGCCATTTAAAGAGGGTTCAAGTGAAAGAAAAACGGTGGGCTTTGATCATGCTGAATAGGACCGCGCTCACCTTTTTTCTTGTACGTGTCGTTTTTGTACTTTTTGAAACGCATCGTTTTTGTTAAGCGGCACGTCTGGTTTTTCCGGATTTAAGTTCTTCTGCTTTATATACTTCCCCCTTCTCTTTTGCCGCTTTCATAGCTTTATTCTCCTCTTTTATCACTTGCCATCTATATGTAATGCGCAACTCTTGTACAGCTTCGTATACAAGTTTTTGTACATGAAACCTATCAATCACCTGCATGGCACGTG
>NZ_JAHQVH010000053.1:0-43000 GCF_019052435.1 Bacteroides sp. MSK.20.12
TAAGAGAGTTTGGATTACTTTTTCAATTTTCAGGAAAAGATACCTGAGTAGTTACCTTAGCAGCATCATTGGTTAAAGAAATATAAAATCCATCTGAAAGATTGGCTTGTACCTCCTCCATCCGTTTACGTAACTCGGAAGAGGCTTTGATGATATTCACATCAGTATCGGCTGATATACTTAGGTTGATCGTATTCAGACCGTTGATGCGGTAAAAATTGCTTTCGCGGCGTTTTTTATAGTTTAGTTTAGCGATATTATCCAAATAGATGATTTTTCCCTCTATGGTGGTAAGCGGCGTCTTCCCGATATCAGAATCAAGCGGCTCAGTCTCTAAAAGTAGCGTGATACGCTCTTTATTACCATTACGGTCGATCTTGTCAATATCCCCGACAATAGATCGTTGCCCTAAGAAGTTTTGAAGCCCTGATGTGATTATATTGGATTCCAGGCCGTAACGTTGCAACTCTGTCGGATCATATTCTATATCCAGATAGGTTGGAGGTGCTCCCGAAACGGCGACCTCCCGCACATAATCAATTTGCGTCAGATAGGGTTTGATATTTCGTTCTACATAATTCTGAATATTGGCCGGATCCATATCCGCATTGATGATATAGGATAAAACTTGCCGGGAATTTTGTTTCATGCCGCTTCCGACATCTCCTCCTGACAGGGAAGGATAACCGGCTCCTTCAGGCAGCTTGCCGGCTACCTGTTTCAGCAGGGAGGATATTTCAAAACGGACGGCTGATACGCTGGCGTTCTCTTTCAGTTCTATCGCTACGTTTCCACTTCCGTAGGACGATGTAGAAGAGGTTTTCTCCACTCCAACCACTGATGAAACCATTCCTTCTATTTTAGAGGTAATCTCCTGTTCAATTACCCGTGGTGATGCTCCCGGCCAGTTGAACGAGACGTTCAACTGCTTTCCCTGTTTCGGCGTAGGATTATAAGCGACTCGCAGTAGCGGTACCAGCGCCATTCCAATCACCATCAATACCGCCATAATCAGTATGAGGGAGAAGCTGGGGATCCGCTCTAAAAAGCCTTTTTTTGTTATATCTTTACTCATAAGCAGCAGGATTAGCGTTTACGGTAAATAACATAATAAATCAACGGTATGAAGAACAGGCTGATAAGTGTTCCGACTGTCATGCCAATAATGATAGAGAATGACAATGGATATTGCAGATCCGAACCCATGTCCACCCGGTTCAAGAATGGTGCAATAGCCAATATGGTCGTTAGGGAAGTCATAATGATCGGCTTCAAGCGGCTGTGACCACCTACTAAAACCGCTCGCAGCAGTGACATACCCTGCTTTCGCAGGCGATTGATCGTATCCACTTTCAGGATCGAGTCGTTGATGATAATACCACTCATAACCACTAAGCCAATCATTGACATGATATTCAAACTCTCACCAAAGAGCCACAGACCAAACAACACGAAGAAGATATCAACCACAATCTCTGAAAGGATGATTAACGGTTGAACAATACTTTCAAATTGTGCTGCCAGAATAAAGTAGAGTAGCGAAATTGCTACCAGTAGAATGATGATCAACTCCTTGATGGTCTCACGGCTTGAAAAATACTCTCCAGTGAAGGCCACAAAGAAGTAACTATCCTCTTTTACAACCTGCTTGATGGTCTCCATTACTTGCTTCACATCGCTGTCCGGCACATCGAGGGCGATAGGGTAGTAGTCGCCATCACTACCCGAGTAGAGCTTTTTAAAATCTTCTCCTTTGGTTTCACGGATTACCATCGAGAGCGGTATCTCCACACCGTTCTTATTACGCACTTTGCCCGATAAAATATCAGAAGCTTCGGCACGTGATTCCCCCGTTGTGACAGGCATCGAATAACCGCCTTGATTGATGCGAAACAGCACATTCTGACTGATGATATTTTTCATCTTTCCATAGATATCATCATATGTGATATCATATACCGCCATCGCCTCCACATCGGCTATATAACGGATGTTTTGCTCCATCACAGCCGGAGGCACAACTATATCTGGCAGTGCTTTTCGAATCTTCCCTGTCAGCTCTGTTACCTGTTCCACTGTTGGAGCTTGTCCCCCTTTGCTATGTAATTGCACCACCAGTGGACTTCCCTGTTCGGCAAATATCAGATTAAAGATATTGCCCGAAACCTGAAATGTAACCAATGCTTTCGGATGGTTTTCTGCCACATAATCCGTTAGTCTTTTCTCTATCTTAGCCAACGTCTCCGCATCTTTCGCTTTGATATAAACCACGCTCTCAGAGGGGCTGATTTCTTTCGTGTGAGACATTAAAAACTGTTGCACGCCAATCATTGAAGTGGTTTGCTCAACCAAACTGTCAACTTGCGACAACAAACGATGCACCCGCAAATCATTCTCTTCGAGCGATATGCCGCTATTCCAATCGATTGTCATAATGGTATCATCATGCGAGATATGAGGCAGACGGCTCTTTTCAACTATCTGATAGATGAGATAGGTCATCGGAATAAGTGCAATAAAACAGACGATCATCACTTTGCCGTGCCGAAGTGTCCATTTAAGCGTCTTTTCATACGGACGGTAGTAGTTGAAAGTAAAAAAACGGGCAATAAAACGATTTTCGGTATGTGCCGGCAGTTTTTTGTACAACAAGTAGAAATAGACCGGAAGTACCAGTACGGCTACGAGCAATGAAGCAAACAGGGCTATCGTCACCGCCATTGCCTGATCGTAGAAGAGCGCGCCGGCCGTACCGCTTAGGAAGATCAATGGTACGAAAACCGAACAAGTGGTCAGCACACTGCTAAGCATCGGTGTAAAGACCTCACTGACTGCTTCAGCGATGGCATCATTGAGTTGCATCCCCGATTGCCATTTTTGTGATATATTATCAATTACAATAATCGAATTATCAACGATCATACCTGTCCCGAGAATTAAGCCGGATAACGAAATGATGTTAAGCGATATACCCAACAGATGGAATGACAGTAAAGTGACGATCAATGACAGGGGAATTGTCACAACGATCAGCATCGGTGAGCGGAGGTCCTTCATAAACAGGAAAATGATCAGTGCTGCCAAAATAGCACCTACCAACAGGTTACTATCCAAATTATCGATTGAATAGGCCAGCAACTTGGTTTGGTCACGGGTTAGTTCAAACCGGATGTTCGGATGTTCTGCCTCCAGATCGGCTATTAGTGTGGCGATACCCTGTTGCAGATCTTCCATCTTGGCATCGTTCTGTTTAATGATTGCCATTGAAACGGCTGGTTCGCCTTTGCTACGTACTAATCCATTTCGCTTGGCCGGACGCTGCACAATCTCACATAGCTCTTTGAACTGATAGATACGTCCATCGTGTTTGATGTATATGTTTTCGATGTCTTCTTTTGAAATGATATGCGCATCGAAATGAATGCTGTAGCGATATTGACCATCTTTGATGCTCAATGCACCCAAAGATATGTTGTTGTTATTGATTGCCTGCTCCAACAGACTAATATCCGCCCCCATAGAGGTTAGCTTAGTATAATTGGGAATACAAAGCAGTTCCGGTGTCACTACCCCGCTAATATCGACCATCGCCGTTTGTGGTAACTGTTCAATACGTTTAGAGATTACGTCACGAGCAAACTGTCCCAGCTCGCTAAAATCAATACCCGCTTCACGAGGCTCCCCCTCTTTGGGCGGAATACCATTTTTAAGTGACAGGTTGAGATAGAAAGCCGGAATATCAGTCACACTGGCTTTGATTACCTTGGGACGCTCCACATCTTTTGGAAGTGAGGTGATTGCCCGGTCCATTTTTTCATTGACATCAATAAAGACGATGTCTATATTGCAGTCGGGCTCAAAGTTCATATAGATCGCTCCGACATCGGCACGAGCTTCTGCGGTTATATTTTTCAATCCGGCCACCTGCGACAACTGGTTCTTGAGTGGTTTTAACAGAGTGTTGTCTACCTCTCGCACCGACAGACCGGGAGCTGATACCTGTACAGTGATCTGCGGTATATTAATAGCTGGCATAAGCGATACCGGCAGATAACCCACCGCCACCATACCCAGCACCACGATAGCAATTACGCTCATTGTCACTGCTATGGGGCGTGTTATCAGTCTTTTTATCATACTTTTAGGGATTAAGGGTTCGCCAATTGTGTGTTGTAAGCTATAAGTTGTGTCTTTTAATTAGGCGTTACCTCCGTTTTATCAGCCAAATTCAGATTGTTAGATACAATAACAACATCATTCTCTGAAATAGTAGTCTGTTTCTTTGCGTTGCCCGTAATCATATGAGAATCAATATTAGACATAACCACATCCACGTACGTCCATACCGCTCTACCATCTTTATAACGGAAAATCACTTGGAACCCATCTCGAAGTACCACCGCATCTTTTGGAACAACAAACTGCTGTTTCAATTCACGTTCTAACAGAATCTTCACATTCATCCCTTCCACCAAATAATTATTGTGGTTGCGTACTTTTGCACGTACTTTAATCTGTCCTCGTTCATCAATCAGCGGATTGACCTCCGTTATTTCACCTACAAAGCGTTGATCTTCATTGATAAAGGGTGAGACTGTGATCTGCAATCCTCGTGTCACCTCTTCCATCTCCGCTTCCAATACACTAAACTCCACATCGAAATAGGAGTCGTCAATCAACGTACATAGTTTATCTGTCGAACGACTATATATCTTGGAATCCAAATTTGCCACACGACCGCTAAACGGGGCGATCAGGTAACAGTTAGCTAACTGACGTTCGGCTGCCTCCAACTGATCCATCGCGCTTTCATATCCTGATGAGGCCTTCATATTCTGCAAAATAGTGGGTGGTACAGCTGTTGTATCAGCCGTATAGCCCTGTCCGATCAATTTATCTACCAAGTCAATGTTTGCTTTGGCCATTGCACGGCGACTTTTTCGAAGTTCTATTTCCGCCTCTTTCGTGTCGAGCACTGCTAGCGTCATTCCCTTGTTTATTCTGTCTCCGTTGTGTATATGAATAGCAGTAATAGTCCCCGAACCATTAAATGCAAGGTCACTCTTTACTACTGCACGTAACTTACCGTTACATACGATCTGTTTTTGGAAGGACCGTTTTTTCAATACCAGCGTATCAACAGTAATCAATTGTGTTTTCTCATTGCTCTTACCGATTGAAACTTCTTCTTTCTTCTTCCCGTCACCACAAGCTGTCACTCCCAACAGGCAAATGATTATCAATAGACTTTTATATAGGGCAAACTTCTTCATAGTTCTTATTTTTCAATGATTTTATCGAATTCCACGCTAATATCTTTTTTATAAATAAAGTCATATAACGATAATTTTCTTAGCTCAAAATAGGCACTCCAAAAGGTACTTAATTGTGATATATACTGCTCGCTGGCGTCATCCAGCTCTTTCTGAGCCGTATTCAGATCGGTCACGGTGATAGCTCCGTTTTGGAACCTGTCTTTGGTGATGTCGTACCGTTGCTGTGCGATAACCAGTGCTTTTTCCGATATCTCACACTGTCTGCCTTGTTGGTTAAACTGCATCACTTTAATTCGGATATCCTGTTGAAATTGTATTGCATCCTGTTCGTTTTGAGTGCGCGTCAACCGGGCTTTTGCTTCAGCCATCTTTACCTTTCCCCGGCTCATGCCCCAGTCGTAAATAGGCATTGTTAGCGAAAGTCCGACAATTTCCTGATCTTTCAAGAGGCGATATGCCTCATTGAAACTGTTTCCTGTTTGCGAAAAGCCTAGATTAGCTTGTAGCTCTACCTGAATACCTTTTGCCGCTTTGGCTTGTGCTACTTCCTGTTGCGCTTCAACCTCTTTCAGTTGAAGTGAAAAGTTCTGCGATGAATTTTGCAAGGCTTTGCTTAACACAAAATCATATTCCATAATGACATCCGGAGCTATTGTGGGCGGCAGCACCGCAAAAGAAGTCGTTTCCGAAATACCTAAATAGGTCTTAAAGTTGAAAAGTGCAATCTCTAAATTTGTTCTGCTATTACTAACCGTCAGTTCCGCATTTATCAGTGCCAATTCCAGTTGTAATAGTTCACTTTTAGTCACAGTGCCGATTTCTGAACGTTTGAGTGCTATATCATACATCTTTCGAGTATCATTCAGATTCTCTACATTTTTCTGATGACTGGTCTGTGCTGATAAAACGGAAAAGAATTGGGAGGTAGTTCGGAGGGTTATATCCTCCATTGCTTCTAAATATACTTTCTTTTCCTTTTCGTACCGCAAAGGTTCTGTTTTCTTCTGCCATTTTAACTCATTAAACGATCGCAGAGGTTGTGTATAACGGATTGTAAGCGGATTCGAGTTATAGATTTGTGTGCCATAATTGAACTGATCCAGTCGGTCGAGTGATGTATTAAGTGATACTTTACCACCCGTCAGAGAAATGTTCTGATCTATCGAAATAGACAAATCGTTGCTTAATGTGTTATTGGCTACATAGCTGATACGACCTGTTTCCGGATCACGTACATCTACCAACGAGCGGTTATAGTTCCCTAAATTACCATGCAAATTAAGCGACGGTAGTAACTGCGCTTTATAAGAACGAAAATTCCAGTACTGTGCCATAAAATTGAGCTGTGCCATCTGAACCTGTGGAGAGTGAGAATGTGCAATCTCAATCGCTTGTTCGAGGGTCATCTTTCTCGTAGGCAGATTTTGTCCGGTAATGACATTACTGAGTAGCCACCCGACGGATATTAATAGTAGCCTTTTTCGCATTTGTGTTTATGTCTTTAAATTTATCTTCTTTTTAATCTGCGATATCTGTTCCGTAGCTATATTCCCACAATAAATACTTTATATGCTCATTGAAAAGCAGGTTGTTTTCTCCATAGTATTCTGCGGTTTTCTTAACGTGTACAAAGGTCTGCTCATTGTTTTTTATAGTGTTATTGAGTTCTTTTATAAAAAATATCCCGAATAACTCAGCATTATGATTATACGGGACTTTTTATATCTTAATATATTATTGCAATTAGAATGGATTCCTGAATGTTATAGAATTGGAAACCTCTGAATTCATGCCTCGCCCATTACTATTTTGAGCAGAAACACGAAAAACTACCGGATCTGTTCCAACCCTATTATCTACATCGGATTGCATTGTATTATCCATAGGATATTGGGGCTTAACTCTCCTTTCTAGTTGCCACCTACCTGTTTTTAACGATCTATACTCGATAATATAAAATAGTATTGGCAATCCTCCATCACTAAGGGGCTTTTTAAATCTTAATTTACAGAAGTCAGCCTCTATGTCAAAAGCACTAGGTCTTCCTGGACGGCTAGGAGTAGTAGTAAGCGCAAATGTAATTGTTGCAACTGTTAAGCCTAAACAAGCAATTAACAATGGTTTCAGGATTCTTCTTTTAAGTGTTTTCATAGCTTTTTTATTTTGTTTGGTATAAAAATACAGATGTCTTTTGCAAAGGTAAAGATAATAACTATATTCGCAAGTAATTATCATTAATTATTTAAAAATACACACTTATGAAAACAAATGCTCAATTATTATTGCTTTTAATCAGTCTTTCTTTTTTTAGTTGTAATAGTGCTGTCAAGAATCAGGCTGCCCCTATCTCCAATATAGATACGGATTTCCCCATTACCGAAGAATTGGAATTCACCCCTTTTAATAAATTTGATATTCTGGAAATCGGTGGCTGCATGATTGATGACTCTATACTGTGGTTTGTCAGAAGAGGAGAAGATGATGATGACTTCGGATCCTGTTATAATTTAAATACCGGGGAGAAATTATCTATCATTGCATCGAAAGGAAGAGCGGCCAATGAATTAATTGGATTAGAAGACTTTCAAATAATAGGTGATTCCGTTCAACTTTATGCATATCCCAATATGATAAAGACTTTTGCTAAAAAAGAAATAATAGCTAATGTGCCTATGGGCGAACGAACATTTTCTGTGACAATAGTCCCGGATAGTATTTGGGTGCGCCGAATGGTCAAACTTCCTAATGGTTCTGTTCTTGCAACTATAATACCGGCTTTATCGGAATCTGAACAAACAGAAATAAATGAGTTTAATAAGAAATCAGTTACCATATTCAATAATGAGGAAGCGAACTCTTATGAAACAATAAATTATGGAAGTTTTGATCTTGAAAAAGCTAAAGGTATGGAACTGCCTGCAAATGATCTAATAAAATGTGCTTATGCTGATGGCTGTATTGCAATAAAGGGTAATGATATGGCAGCCTTTTCTGTATGTCATCAATTCATATTATATACGTTTGATATTAAGAGTGGAAATGTAGTAAACGAAAAAAGATACACAGAGATGCAGCGCGTTGAGTCAAGAGATGAAATGTCTACATCGCTTAGTACAATAAATAACAGGCAGATAGAAATTGAGACTATGCAAACTAATGACAAATATATTATATGCTCGGTTCGAGGATTTTTTAACGAAAAAGATGAAGAACTGAGACAATTTAGCGAGGCTATATTTGTATTTGACTGGGAGTTAAATCCAATCAAAAAGTTTGATTTGCCATATAGAAAAAATGGTTATTATACAGTCTCTAACGATGGTAGTGCTGTGTACTTCCGTGAGAGTAACGAAGATGGCCTCTCATTGTATAAAGCTGACTTAAATATTTAATTCATAGTCTTTATGTATTAATAGTATAAAGGAATAGAGAAAGTGACAAATAAACTTTGTACACTTTCTCTATTTCAAAATGTCCCAGCTATCCTTGGTGCTTTTTGATTATATTTATGTATTCTTTCTTCACATTTTTCACATTATACTAAGCTCCTGATTTATAGATATATCCTGTGAATAAATGATACTATTTTCACTCTTCACACCCTTCACCCTCTTCACCAGATACACATTCCCCAATCTTGTATGCTGTCGGCTGATACCTGCTGCGGTCAGCACTTGCGCCAATTGGATAGGAGTACAGTTACGCAGTACAGCCGGAAACCTCTTTTTCAATTCCTGATGAATGATAGCGACGGAGAGCGACAAACAATCCGGTTCATCCAACGTGACAGGTGCGTATGTGTTACGGACAATATCTTCTATGGGGTTAACATGATAGTATGCGCTGTTATGACATTGCAAAGCATGTTCTTCCTCCTTGCTGAACCAGTGACGGGCACCCGCAAGCAGTTCTTCTTTCAGTTGGGCATAGATTTGTGAATGTTCAATTCCGGTACAGTCAATGTCATGCTCTGCTTCAATACAAAAGAATCTGCGGCTGCCTGTCGGGTCGTGAAGCAGGTCGGTGCGGTTACTGGTTCCTATGAAAGAGGCGATACGAGGTAGCGGCCGGAAATTTTTCTGATAGGCTTTGCAGATGTTGAGGCTGGACATTTGCATCAGATTTTTCAGTAATGGCATCTTTTGTGCTCCGAATTTATCAAATTCGTCCATGTTTAGTAATCCCATCTCGGCAAGGAGACGTTCGGGATTGCCTTGTGCGGTTAGTTTCAGATTATCCGAATAATAACGGGTTAGTTGTGGCGGCATCAGCATGCGGCAGAAAGTAGATTTATGGCGTCCCTGTTCTTCGCTGATAAGTATCGGGGCTACGCTGTTTGCTTGTGTTTGATTCACTCCCAGCCATTGGGCAGCAAGTCCGAGCATCCAGGTGTGAAAGCTTTTTATCCATATAGGAATGTCGGATACTCGCTTTGCTAAGGGCTTTAACCGGTCCGTTCCGTCCCATATAGGTAGTTCGTTCATATAAAGCCGGAAAGGATGGTAGCTTTCCACTAGGGTAGAGTAGATGTACCTTTGAAGGTCCTTATCCCAGCAATTGATTCCTTCTTTGTGGGCTTCCAGGCAGAAAGTATTCAGTTCCCGCTTGTCTATACGACAGAAAGAGATGTCTCGTTGACCGGATGGGCGGAATTCGGTTTCTTCGGTAAGCAAGTTGTAGCGGAAGTCATACCGAACTTTCAAAAAGTCAATCACTTGTTGTGTCAGAAGGACGGGCTGTTTATGTACTTCTTGTCTATGTATTTCCTGCTTATGCATATCCTGCATTGGTTGTTCGTTCTTTGGCGTATTCGGTGAAACGATGACGTTTGACGATTCTTTCATCAATACCCGTATTCTTTTTGCCAAACGTTTCGAATTATATTCTAATGTCTTCATATTTTTCTTGTTTTTTAAATGAATAAATGTTGTTTTTTCGACCGGTTGATGCTGCTAAGGTATAACATGAGATATGGGGTTTGCAAGTATTTAACTAAGAAAAAGTTTATTTTCTCCTGAAATGAAAAACAAGCTTTCTTATGCGGATAAGTCGTTACTTTGTCGTATCTTTAGTGCTTGTTTAGGAAAAGCCGACTGGAGTTGTCCGGTTGGCTGACAATAGTTGACTGAACAGCCGATTCCAGTCGTCCGAATAGCCGATTAAAGTTGTCCTATGATGAAGTTACACATTTAAATTGATAAGAAGTAATGGCTATTGTGTTTGATTGGTATGAAAATCCTAATGCTTCTTCGGAAGAAGAAGCAGCGTTGCATCCGCGTATCTTTATGAATGGAAAGGTGGATACGGATACTCTTTGTTACAAGATTCATGACTACAGTTCGTTGACTGTGGGCGATGTAAAGAATGTGCTTGATAACTTATCGAAGATTCTTGGCGAGTCGTTGCGTGAGGGAAAAGAAGTGCATATCGAGGGGATCGGTTATTTTTATCCCACTTTGGAGGCTACGGGGAAAGTGACTCGCAGCACTCCGCATAAGACTAATAAGGTGGCTTTCAAAACTGTCCGATTTCGCCCTGACAGTAATCTGAAAGGACATTTTGTGGGTGTTCGCGCCAGTCAGTCCAAGTATGTCCGTCATTCGGAGAAGGTGTCAGAGGTGGAGATTGATATGCTGTTGAAAGAATATTTTGCCGAACATCAGATGATGACCCGCCGTGATTTTCAGGAAGTGTGTGGTTTGGCACGTACTACGGCCAAAACGCATTTGGTACGTTTGCGTGGAGAAGGAAAACTGGTGAATATCGGTTTGCGCAATCAGCCGATGTATGTGCCTGCTCCCGGTTATTATGGCGTATCCAGAGATGCGGCACATCCTTCACGGTAATGACTGTGAAGGATGTGAAGAAGCATATTTCTTTGAGTAATCACACGAAACGGTTGATAGCTTGAGACTTATCCTCATGTGAAGAGAATGAAAGAAAAGAAGCGGATCTTATTTCGCTATGTATTTTTTCATTCCTTCCGTGTAGAAAGTGTTGAACTCTCCGTTTTCTCCGCTATAAATAAAGTAGGCGTCAATCTCCGGGTTCGCTTTGCAGAAGGCTTCCGCTTCTTCCAGTCCCATCACCATGAAGGCGGTAGCCAGGGCGTCGGCAGTCATACAGTCTTTAGCGATTACGGTGGAAGACAAGATGCTGTGCTGTACCGGATAACCCGTTCTCGGGTCGATGGTATGAGCATATTTCTTTCCGTCTTTGTAATAATAGTTGCGGTAATTTCCAGAAGTTGCCAAGCCTAAATCCGAAATTTCAAGTATTGTTTGTAAGTCTTGGTTTACGGCCAGTGAATCGTCGACGGGCTTATTGATTCCGATGCGCCATAAGCCTTTGGAGGGGTTTTTGCCTTTCACAACCACCTCACCGCCTATATCTACCATATAGTTTTTTATGCCTTTACGGTCGAGCAGTTGCGCAATTACGTCTACCGAATACCCTTTGGCAACGGCACTACAACTTAGCATGGTACGGGAATCCTGCTTAATGACTTTGCCGTTGTCCATTTTTACCTTTTCATATCCGGTGATTTGCAACAGGCTATCTATCATGATTGAATCAGGAAAAGTGCCTTTTTTGAAACCGAATCCCCAAGCATTGGCAAGGGGGGCTACTGTGATGTCGAAAGCACCGTTTGTCTCGCAGGAAATTTCCATCGAACGGTTGAAACATTTCTGAAAGAAACTATCGGTAACTAATTCCTCGTTGCGGTTGACGCGACTGATAACTGAACTGTCGTTAAATGGAGACAGAGATTGATCGAAGCGTTTCAGTTCAGCTTCTATTTCCGGTTTTAAATCACCGTCATATTGGTAAGTAATCTTGTATACCGTCCCAAATACCAAACCTTTGACACTGTAATAGCCAGCTTGTTGATTATGCCTGACTAATATCCAGATGGTTGCCAAAATCAGGAAAGCCAGCCAAAGGAAACTTTTTTTTGTTTTCATACGCTCTTCTTTTTGATGAGAAAACTCATTTTATTGGAGAAATAAATGTTCAATTAATATCTTTAATCCGATGATGACCAGAATGATACCTCCCCATAACTCTGCTTTCAGTTTCCGGGCGATGCCACAGCCGCATTGGATACCAAAGATCAACCCGATGAGTGACATGACGAAGGAAACAAGTCCGATGATAAGGATAGGGGACAGGATTTCATTATAATTTTGCACTCCTAAAAAGGCAAACGAAATACCGACTGCCAGCGCGTCGATGCTTGTTGCGACGGCCATAGTGAATACCACTTTCAGACTGGTCGGGTTGAATAGCTGGCAGCACTCTTCTTCTTTGAAAGATTCCCAAATCATTCTGCCGCCAAGGAAGGCAAGAATGGCAAAGGCAATCCAATGGTCTATACTTTCTATGAAATGGCTGAAGCTTTTGGCGAACATCCATCCGATAAAAGGCATGATTGCTTGAAAAAGTCCGAATGTAAAAGCCATGATTAGCATGGGTTTCCATCGGGTACGCTTCAAAATGATACCGCTTGCAATGGAGACAGCGAAACAATCCATCGCCAGACCTATTGCAAGCAACCAAATCTCTAGTCCTGTCATTATATTCTAAAGAGGCAATTTGTAAATAAGGGAATAAGTGATTCCCATATTGTTTGATTTAAATTTTCCGTAGCCGGGCACGTACCATGGATTCCCATATTCTCCGGTAGATGCTTTGGTTTTGTATTTCATACGTACCGACCACCCCATGTTAAAGTTTTTGTAGATACGTACTTTAACGCCTAAAACAATTTCCAGCCATTGCACGGAGCCTTTCATTCCCAAGTGGCTGAAAGGTACGCTTCCGCCCCAGTAACCATCTCCTAAACTGGGGTTACCTACTGCATCTCCCCAGATGGGATCGTCCGCCGGCATTGTGGAAACGTCATATTTAAATGAACTGAACGCATAGCGAAGTCCTGCATATAAGTAGCTGTTCTTCTCTTTCTTCTTTGCCATGGTATTGTAATCCACACCGATCCGGAAGAATGGAGCCATTTTGCTTTTATAGTGTATACCTGTTTCATTCCAGGTGTCTGTTCCTCCCATGCCAAACTCAAAGGTAGGGATGAATTTGTTTTTAAGATTGACGGCCACACTGACTTCAGAACTCATAAAGTCGCCTCCCAGAAGCTTGCTTCCGATGCCGTATAAATCCACACCGATATACGTACCATTGTAAAGTGGAATGGTATCTATCTCGGCAACCTCTTTCTTTTTCTGATCTCTTTTGGGTGTTTGCGTAGGCCGCTGTTGTTGGGCCAGCAACGGAAGTCCAATGCAAAAGAGCAGGAGCAGACTAATTAGTCGTTTCATCAGGTGTGCGTTCTGGCCGATAATTATAGAATATCTGCAAGTTCTGGATTTCATTTGTATTGGCTTCTTTATTTTGTATATGAAGAGAATCTATTTGGTCCGGTTGTCCATTGCCATACGGAGGAGGAAGGCCGGGTCTTCCGGGTTTGCCAAATTTGGCACTGATGATGTTTTGTTTCATCATATATCCACATTCCATGGATTGGAAATAAGGCGTATTCTGTTGTACAATGTATAATGTGTCAACATCATCTTTTTTACGCTTTGGATCATATCTGAATATGAATACAGTAGAGTCACTTGTATATCGTAGTGGAAGCATTAACGTATGCACATTCTTTTCATTGTTCAGAATGATAGAGTCGGTGCCTAATGCTGTGATTGTCAACGAATCGAGCGTGTCTTTTAGTGCAATATTAGGGTTGTCCGGATCGATGGTATATATCGTGCAATACATCATCGGACGTCCTGCTAATGAGCAATCGTTCTCGTCCGAGCACGAGGTATGAATGCTGACAGCACCGCCAACGATTATCAATAGGAGAAAGATACGAATTAAATTCTTCATAGTCAGCTTATTGAATGTGAATCAAATTTTCTTTTCTATCTGATAGTTATTCCGTTCCGGTGCATTGCGGGAGATTAATTCGCCAAGGAATCCGGCTAAGAATAATTGTGTACCTATAATCATTGCCGTCAGTGACAAATAAAAATAGGGAGAGTCGGTCACCAGTCGATAGGGGAGACCGTTGGACATAGCATATAGTTTACTGGCACCTACAATGATGACAGAAATCATTCCGACGAGAAACATCAATGATCCCAGCAGTCCGAAGAAATGCATCGGTTTGATACCGAATCGGGAAAGAAACCAAAGAGAAAGTAAATCCAAATATCCGTTCACGAAACGGTTTAGTCCGAATTTCGTCGTGCCGTATTTACGTGCCTGGTGGTGTACCACCTTTTCACCGATTTTCTTGAATCCAGCGTTCTTTGCCAGGTAAGGGATATAACGGTGCATTTCACCATAGACTTCGATATGCTTTACTACCTCTTTTCGATATGCTTTCAGGCCGCAGTTGAAGTCGTGCAGGTTTTTGATGCCCGACACTTTGCGGGCGGTCGCATTAAACAACTTGGTCGGCAGGGTCTTCGAAATAGGGTCATATCTCTTTTGTTTCCAGCCGGAAACCAAGTCGTAACCGTCCTCGGTAATCATCCGATAGAGTTCGGGAATTTCATCCGGGCTATCTTGTAGGTCAGCATCCATCGTTATGACTACGTCTCCTTCCGCTTCTGCGAATCCACAGTAGAGCGCGGGTGATTTACCGTAGTTACGGCGGAATTTGATACCTTTTACATGTTCCGATTGAGCTTTCAGCTTTTCGATCACTTCCCATGAATGGTCGGTACTTCCGTCATTAACGAAAATCACTTCGAATGAGAATCCGTTGGCTTGCATTACCCGTTCTATCCAAGCATAGAGTTCGGGTAGTGACTCTTCTTCATTGAATAATGGGACTACAACTGATATATCCATTGTACGAATTATGATTTATGATTTATAAATTATGATTGAACGGGTCCGTCATTTTCCGGTTTGGCCTTTTTCATTACCATCAATGCGGTAGGGATGGCCAGGATACTTCCCCAGAATACATCCCATGACAATAACTGCATGGTGATATTGATAGAAGTAAGTGAACGGGCGGTATCTATCGTTTCTTTTATAACTTCTTTGTTTTCTATCAAAGCCGGAGTGTTGGCCATCAACTCGTCCCATAGCTGGATATAAGAGTTGACGATAAAACCGTGATCGATGAACTGGAAATAGGCGTAGTGGGCCACGGCTACCAATAGGGAAGCAAACATATACATAAATATAGTGAAGAGCATGGCATGCGAAAATTGGATACTCCCCCCGCAAATCTTATCCCGATACATTTTCGCGTAGTGATATCCGATGAAAGGTACGGATAATGTCAGGATTACAAATAAAAGCGAAAGGAAAGGTATGTGGAATCCCAGCGGAAATAATATGAACTTCAATATCCAGTAGATTCCCATGTACGTGCCAAAATGCATGGCATATTTTTGTAAATAGCTTCTGTTCTCTGTCATCTTCATTTATAAATTGCGCACAAAGGTACAAATAATATCGGTTGGTAGGGGAAATCTGGTTGTTAAAGTTAATAAAGCAGGGGAAGTTGCTGTCTGAATATTTTTTTGCGATTTTAATTGCTTGAAACGTAGCTTGTTAGTATTTTATTCGTAAAAAAGTTATCTGCAGCTATTGCAGAATACATAAAAATGTCTACCTTTGCAACCGCAAAACGGGTAAGTCCTATACGGCCAGCTCCCTTCGAATCCTCCAGGGCTTGATCGCAGCAAAGGTAGTTGGTTGTAGCGGCGCGATATAGATAGCTTACCCACCCGCCTCTTTAGCTCAGTTGGCCAGAGCACGTGATTTGTAATCTCGGGGTCGTTGGTTCGAATCCGACAAGAGGCTCAAAAAGAAAAAAGCATTCAGGTAGTTTACTTGAATGCTTTTTTTATAATCTAGCATAGAGATTTACTTGATTCTCTTGTATCCATATACAGCCAAGTCGCCGAGTTCTTCTTCGATACGGAGCAGTTGGTTATATTTAGCCATACGATCCGAACGGCTCAACGAACCTGTCTTGATTTGTCCGCTGTTGGTAGCTACTGCGATATCAGCGATAGTAGCGTCTTCTGTTTCACCCGAACGGTGAGAGGTAACAGTGGTGTATCCATGGCGGTGAGCCATTTCGATAGCGTTCAATGTTTCTGTCAACGAACCGATTTGGTTTACTTTAATCAGGATAGAGTTGGCACAACCTTTTTCGATACCCATGGCAAGGAAGTCTACGTTAGTCACGAACAAGTCGTCACCTACCAACTGGCAGCGGTTGCCGATACGTTCTGTCAATTTCTTCCAACCTTCCCAGTCGTTTTCGCTCATACCGTCTTCGATGGAGTCGATAGGGAACTTGTTAATCAGTTCTTCCAGATAGTTGATTTGTTCTTCAGCGGTACGTTTCTTGCCTTTTTCGCCTTCAAACTTGGTATAATCATAAATACCATCGTGGTAGAATTCAGAAGAAGCGCAGTCCATACCGATCATCACATCTTTACCCGGTTCGTAGCCTGCGGCTTTGATAGCGGCAAGGATCGAGTTCAGGGCATCTTCTGTACCTTCGAGGTTAGGGGCGAAACCTCCTTCATCACCTACGGCAGTACTTAAACCACGGTCTTTCAAAACCTTCTTCAAGGCATGGAATACTTCAGCACCCATTCGCAGACCTTCTCTGAAAGAAGGGGCACCTACGGGACGAATCATAAATTCCTGAAATGCGATAGGAGCATCGCTATGTGAACCACCGTTGATGATGTTCATCATCGGTACAGGCATTACATACGTATTTGTTCCACCGATGTAACGGTATAGAGGAAGATCCAGATAGTTGGCGGCAGCTTTGGCTACGGCAAGAGATACACCGAGAATAGCGTTGGCACCTAAATTGGATTTAGTCTTAGTGCCGTCCAATGCCAGCATTGCGTAGTCGATACCTCTCTGATTGAGCGAAGACATACCAACCAGTTTCGGAGCGATGATTTTATTTACATTGTCAACCGCTTTTTGTACTCCTTTTCCACCATAACGTTTTTTATCACCATCGCGAAGCTCCAATGCTTCATGTTCACCTGTGGAAGCACCGGATGGTACAGATGCACGTCCTGTGATGCCGGATTCCAATACTACGTCAACTTCTACTGTGGGGTTACCTCTTGAATCGAGAATTTCTCGAGCTACAATTTTTTCAATTTTCATCGTTTCTATTGTTTTTGAATAAGATTTCTGCAAAAGTACGGACTTGACAGGGAGTGAGAAATCACTATAAATAGGTATTCTTTTTGAGCCTATTCCCTATATGTCGTTAGTCCGACCTTATATTATAACAACGGGACGATGTTTTTTGTTTGAGTGTGGCGGGGTGAATTTGCAGGATTTTAATCTTCGATAATAACCCCTAACAGTGGAAGCAAATCCATAGCCTGCAAGGAGGTGATGACAGCCCCTTTCAGATCACTGATGTTGAGCGTGATTCCGCTGATGCGGGAAGTGCGCAAATCTATTCCGCGGAGCGAAGCATGTGAGAAATCGGCTTCTACAAGGTCGCAACCGTCAAAAGCGACAGATGAAAAACGGCAGTCGTTCAGAGTTCCGTTGCGGAGCTGGCTGTGTGCGAAACGTACCTGATTCATTTTACTCATGGCGAGGTTGATGTAACCGGCATTGCAGTCGTGCAGCAAGACATGATTCATCGTTGTTTCAGATAAATTGGTACCCAATAGTTTGCAGGAAATGAATTCTACCCGGTAGAGCGAACTTTCAGCAAAAGAGATGTTGGATAAATCACAGTTCTCGAACCTGACATCGGTCAGTTGGGAAGAATGGAATTTACATTCGCTGAATGTCTGATTTTGGAAAGTACAGTTCTTGAAACTTTTATAAGATTTGTCGATACCTTCTTCTTTTCCTTTACAGAATAAAAGATGAGAGACGGTTTCTTCTCTGTCGAGCCATTCCTGTAGGGTAGTAGTACTGACTTCCTGCTCTTCCATCATGGGAGGAACAACGCGGACGGGTTTGATTGGGTTTCTTTTCATCATGCCTTTCCCACATATCCGCCGGCTACCACAGCGGCCAATCCTATACCTATACTTATTAATGTATATAGAATAAATACTCCGTAAAATTCTCCTTTCAGTAGACTTACGCCGTCACTGGAGAAAGTAGAGAACGTTGTGAAACCTCCACATAAGCCCGTTGTCAGAAACAAACGGACTTCGAACGGAAGGTGAAACCGTTCTGAAAGGGCATAAAACAGGCCGATAAGAAAACTACCGAGGAGATTGACAGTGAAAGTAGCCCATGGAAAATGGTAGGGGACGATTCGTTCGTACATTAACAACTGAATGAAATAACGCAATGCACTACCCGTGCCTCCGCCGATAAAGATATAGATAACTTCTTTGCTCATTTGATTGAAAGATTGATATTATTTAGGCGACTTCAAAATCCTTTTCGAGTTGCTCGAAACCTCCGGGATAAATTAAGGCGTTGTGCCATATGAATAATAAAATGTTTATTGTGATTGAGATAATAATCTGCAAATATAGAAAGATTATGCAATATTCATATTTAATCCTTTTAATTTATTCACCATAGACACTATATTTTTTCTAGTCTCAAAATATGTTATCTACTTTATTATTAAATACTTATTCTGTTTTTGGTTCTGTATCCCTCTATATTTTATTTATAAAGAAAAACACCTCTTGTGTTTCCGGTCTATCTTTGCCATACGATTATTAACTAACTCATTTATATCATGAAGAACATGAAAATAGGAACTGTAATAGGGCTCTGTCTGTTGCTCTTTTTTTTCTTCGGCACATCAGCTAAAGCCGAAAGTATCACTTCTCCTGACGGACAATTAAAGCTTAATTTCTCTGTCAATGCGCAAGGAGAACCGGTGTACGAACTCTCTTATAAAGGAAAAGAAGTAATTAAACCTTCGAAACTGGGATTGGAATTAAAGAATGATCCGGGACTGATGAACGGATTCACGCTGATCGATACGAAAACTGCTACTTTTGACGAAACATGGCAACCTGTGTGGGGAGAGGTGAAATCCATCCGCAACCATTATAATGAAATGGCTGTCACCTTGAATCAAAAGGCACAAGATCGTAATATGATTATTTGTTTTCGTCTTTATAACGATGGCTTGGGATTCCGTTATGAATTTCCACAGCAGAAAAATCTGAATTACTTCGTTATCAAAGAAGAACATTCTCAATTCGCTATGGCTGGCGATCATACAGCCTTCTGGATTCCCGGCGATTATGATACGCAGGAATATGACTATACCGAATCCAAACTTTCAGAAATTCGCGGATTATTGCAAGGGGCAATTACTCCAAATGCTTCTCAAACACCTTTCTCTCCGACAGGTGTACAAACTTCCCTGCAAATGAAAACGGCCGATGGATTGTATATCAATCTGCATGAAGCCGCTTTGATCGACTATTCTTGTATGCATCTGAATCTGGACGATCAGAACCTGGTTTTTGAATCATGGCTGACTCCTGATGCGAAAGGAGATAAGGGGTATATGCAGACTCCCTGCCGTTCACCCTGGCGTACGGTGATTGTAAGTGATGATGCCCGTGATATTCTGGCTTCTAAATTGACTCTGAACCTGAATGAGTCTTGTATTTATGAAGATGTTTCTTGGATTAAGCCGGTGAAATATATCGGAGTGTGGTGGGAAATGATCACCGGAAAAGGTTCCTGGTCGTATACGGATGATGTTTATTCGGTGAAACTTGGACAGACGGATTATTCCAAAACAAAGCCAAACGGACGCCATTCAGCCAACAATGATAAAGTGAAACGTTATATCGATTTTGCTTCCGAACATGGATTCGACCAGGTATTGGTGGAAGGCTGGAATGAAGGTTGGGAAGACTGGTTTGGAAATTCGAAGGATTATGTCTTTGATTTCGTCACTCCGTATCCTGATTTTGACGTGAAAATGCTCAATGCGTATGCAAAGGAAAAAGGGGTGAAGCTGATGATGCATCACGAGACCTCTGCTTCTGTACGTAACTACGAACGTCATCTTGATAAGGCATATCAGTTTATGATAGATAACGGGTATAATGCTGTGAAAAGTGGATATGTAGGTAACATTATTCCTCGTGGGGAGCATCATTACGGACAGTGGATGAATAACCATTATTTATATGCGGTAGAAAAAGCTGCCGAATATAAGATATGTGTAAATGCCCATGAAGCAACCCGTCCCACAGGATTATGTCGTACCTACCCGAATCTGATTGGTAACGAATCGGCTCGTGGCACGGAATATGAAGCTTTTGCAGGCAACAAACCGTTCCATACCACTTTGCTTCCTTTCACCCGTCAGATTGGCGGACCGATGGATTATACGCCGGGTATTTTTGATACCAAACTATCTTTTCTGTCGGGCGATCACAGCTTTGTACGTACTACTTTAGCTAAACAATTAGCACTTTATGTAACGATGTACAGCCCTTTGCAGATGGCAGCTGACCTTCCGGAAAGCTACGAACGCCACATGGATGCGTTTCAATTTATCAAAGAGGTAGCTGTTGATTGGGATGACAGCAAGTATCTGGAAGCAGAACCGGGAGATTATATCACGGTTGCCCGTAAAGCGAAAGGCACTGATAACTGGTTTGTAGGTGGCATCACCGACGAAAATCCCCGTACCTCTGCTTTTACGCTTGATTTTCTTGAACCGGGAAAACAATATGTAGCCACTCTTTATGCTGACGGAAAAGATGCTGACTTTGAAAAGAATCCGACCTCTTATCAGATAAAAAAAGGATTGGTGACAAACAAGAATAAGATGTCTGTGAAGCTGGCACGCAGTGGAGGGTTTGCGGTAAGTCTGATAGAAGCAACTCCCGCCGACTTGAAAACAATCAGGAAATGGAAATAAGATTCAGGTAAAAAGATTGTTTACGGATTCCTCGTTTTTTAATAAATATTAGTTGTGCTTCGCAAAGAAAACTAAAACTTTGCGGAGTACTTTTTTTATAGGACGGATTCTTTTTTGTACTTTTGCGCCATCTTTTTTAAAACATCATCAATAAAGAGAACAACATGGGAGGTTTTTTCGGAACAGTCTCGAAAACTAGTTGCGTGACTGATTTATTCTATGGCACAGATTATAACTCACATCTGGGTACCAAGCGAGGAGGACTCGCAACATACAGTGAGGAAAAAGGGTTTATCCGCTCCATTCACAATTTGGAAAGTACTTATTTCCGAACCAAATTTGAAGGAGAACTAGACAAATTTAAAGGAAACGCCGGCATCGGCATCATTAGCGACACAGATGCACAACCTATCATCATCAATTCTCATCTCGGGCGTTTCGCCATTGTCACAGTCGCTAAAATAGCCAATATCCAGGAATTGGAAGAAGAACTTCTCAGTCAAAACATGCACTTCGCCGAGCTTAGTTCGAGCAGCACCAACCAGACGGAACTTATCGCATTACTTATTATACAAGGTAGAACCTTTGTTGAAGGTATCGAAAATGTGTTTAATCACATTAAAGGTTCTTGCTCTATGCTGCTCCTGACGGAAGATGGTAGCATCATCGCTGCCCGTGACCGATGGGGACGTACTCCGGTAGTGATTGGAAAGAAAGACGGTGCTTATGCTGCAACGAGCGAATCGTCCAGCTTCCCGAATTTGGATTATGAGATTGAGAGATATTTAGGTCCCGGTGAGATTGTTCGCATGTATGACGATCACATCGACCAGCTTCGCAAACCCAATGAGGATATGCAAATTTGCTCGTTCCTGTGGGTGTACTATGGTTTCCCGACTTCTTGCTATGAAGGAAAGAATGTGGAAGAAGTGCGTTTCACCAGCGGATTGAAAATGGGGCAGACAGATGAATCGGAAGTAGACTGCGCCTGCGGTATTCCTGATTCGGGAGTGGGTATGGCTTTAGGATATGCCGAAGGAAAAGGAGTTCCCTATCATCGTGCTATCTCGAAATATACACCGACGTGGCCTCGTAGCTTTACTCCCAGCAATCAGGAGATGCGTTCGCTGGTAGCCAAGATGAAGCTGATTCCTAACCGTGCGATGTTGCAAAATAAACGTTTGTTGTTCTGTGACGATTCTATTGTACGGGGAACTCAACTGCGTGATAATGTGAAGATTCTGTATGATTATGGAGCAAAGGAGGTACACATGCGTATCGCTTGTCCGCCATTGATTTACGCTTGTCCGTTTGTCGGTTTCTCGGCTTCCAAAAATGCATTGGAGTTGATAACCCGTCGCATTATCAAGGAACTGGAAGGTGATGAAAATAAGAATTTGGAGAAATATGCCACTACCGGTTCTCCGGAATACGAAAAGATGGTTAGCATTATTGCCGAGCGTTTCGGACTAAGTTCATTGAAGTTTAACACGCTGGAAACGTTGATTGAGGCTATCGGCTTACCTAAATGCAAAGTATGTACACATTGCTTTGATGGTAGCAGCCACTTTTAAAGCAGTAAAATAGGATATTTAAATATTCGGATAAAAGTATACAATAAAAAAGAGCCGTGAATTGCTTTGTAATTCACGGCTCTTTTTTTACCTTTACGGCACTATAAACTATCAAATTGTAAATTGTAAATCGTTAAATCGTAAATAGAAATGACTTTAGTAGACAGATTTTTAAAGTATGTAAGTTTCGATACACAATCTGATGAATCGACTGGGCTTACTCCAAGTACTCCTAAGCAGATGATTTTTGCTGAATACTTGAAAAAAGAGTTGGAATCTTTGGGATTGGAAGATATTACTTTGGATGAGCATGGCTATCTTTTTGCTACACTTCCTGCCAATATAGATAAAGAAGTACCCACTATCGGATTTATTGCCCACATGGATACAAGTCCTGATATGACAGGTAAAGATGTCACTCCGCGGATTGTGGAAAAATATGATGGCTCGGATATTGTGCTTTGTGCTGAAGAGAATGTGATTCTTTCTCCATCGCAATTCCCGGAATTGCTGGATCATAAGGGGGAAGACTTGATTGTAACCAACGGAAAAACGTTGCTCGGTGCCGACGACAAAGCCGGTATCGCGGAAATTGTATCTGCGATGGTTTATCTGAAGGAACATCCCGAAATCAAACACGGTAAAATCCGTATCGGCTTCAATCCTGACGAAGAAATCGGTGAAGGTGCTCATAAATTCGATGTAGAGAAATTCGGTTGCGAATGGGGATATACGATGGATGGAGGTGAAGTAGGGGAGTTGGAGTTTGAGAACTTTAATGCCGCTGCCGCAAAAATAACCTTTAAAGGACGTAATGTGCATCCGGGATATGCCAAGGATAAGATGATTAACTCTATCTATCTTGCCAATCAGTTTATCACGATGCTTCCCTCACAGGAAAGACCGGAACATACGACCGGCTATGAAGGATTCTATCATTTGATCGGTATTCAGGGGGATGTGGAGCAAAGCACTGTGTCTTATATCATCCGCGATCATGACCGTGCAAAATTTGAGAACCGTAAAAAAGAGATAGAACGTCTGGTAGCTCAAATGAACGCTGAATATGGAGCTGGAACTGCGACACTCGAACTGCGCGACCAGTATTATAATATGCGTGAGAAAATAGAACCGGTAATGCACATCATCGATACTGCTTTTGCAGCTATGGAAGCCGTTGGCGTGAAACCGAACGTAAAACCGATTCGTGGAGGTACGGATGGTGCGCAGCTCTCTTTCAAAGGATTGCCTTGTCCGAATATCTTTGCCGGTGGTCTGAATTTCCACGGACGTTACGAATTCGTACCTATCCAGAATATGGAAAAAGCGATGAAAGTGATCGTGAAAATAGCTGAACTGGTAGCTTCCAAATAAAAAAGGTGGTAAACACAGGTAATACTTAAAACTTAATACTTGATTAATACTTAATACTTTAAAATAATGAAAACCACTCCGTTTACAGAGAAACATATCATACTCGGTGCTAAGATGCACGAGTTTGCAGGTTATAATATGCCTATTGAGTACTCCGGTATCATTGACGAACACCTGACTGTTTGTCAAAGTGTCGGTGTATTTGATGTGTCGCACATGGGAGAATTTTGGGTGAAAGGTCCACATGCATTAGCCTTTCTGCAGAAAATAACTTCCAATAATGTGGCGGCATTGGCTCCGGGTAAAATACAATATACCTGTTTTCCCAATGAAGAGGGAGGTATTGTAGATGATTTGCTGGTGTATCAGTACGAGCCGGAAAAATACATGCTGGTAGTCAACGCTGCCAATATGGAAAAAGACTGGAACTGGTGTGTTTCTCACAATACGGAAGGGGCCGAGTTGGAAAACTCTTCGGACAACATAGCTCAACTCGCTGTACAGGGCCCGAAGGCTGTTCTAGCTCTGCAAAAGTTGACGGACATTGATCTTGCTTCTATTCCATATTATACATTTAAAGTTGGAACGTTTGCAGGTGAAGAGAATGTGATAATCTCCAATACGGGTTATACCGGTGCGGGAGGTTTCGAACTTTATTTCTATCCGTCTGCTGCTGATCGTATATGGAAAGCGGTTTTTGAAGCTGGTGAGGAATACGGCATTAAACCTATCGGTTTGGGAGCTCGTGATACACTTCGGTTGGAAATGGGCTTCTGTCTGTATGGTAATGACTTGGATGATACTACTTCTCCGATAGAAGCCGGACTGGGTTGGATTACTAAGTTTGTGGAAGGTAAGGATTTTATCAACCGTCCGTTGCTGGAAAAACAGAAAACGGAAGGTGTTACCCGTAAACTGGTTGGTTTTGAAATGGTTGACCGCGGGATTCCCCGCCACGGCTATGAACTGGTAAATGCTGAAGGCGAGCAAGTGGGAGTGGTTACTTCCGGTACGATGTCGCCTACCCGTAAGATTGGTATCGGCATGGGATATGTAAAGCCGGAATATAGTAAAGTGGGCACGGAAATCTGTATTGATATGCGTGGTCGGAAGTTAAAAGCAGTGGTAGTGAAACCTCCTTTTAGAAAATAAGAAATAAGCTGGTTGTTGTGTATAGCCCCGGATAAGTATCGACTCTATCCGGGGCTAACTTATTTTAGGACGTTATTGCAAAACATATCCGTAGATATGTTGTTTATCCCATAGAAATAATATAATTTTGTCATCAAATACGATGAAATAATGTCTCAATTACCTACTCTTATAGCTGACCTCGCACTGATATTGATCTGTGCCGGTGTTATGACTTTGTTGTTTAAGAAGTTGAAGCAACCTCTGGTCTTGGGATATGTAGTTGCCGGATTCCTGGCAAGTCCGCATATGCCGTATACTCCTTCAGTGATGGATACTGCCAATATTAAGACATGGGCAGATATTGGTGTCATTTTCTTGTTGTTTGCTCTCGGTTTGGAGTTTAGTTTTAAGAAGATTGTCAAGGTGGGTGGTTCTGCTATCATAGCTGCCTGTACCATCATCTTTTGTATGATTTTGTTAGGTATAGGAGTCGGTATGGGCTTTGGCTGGCACCGGATGGATAGTTTGTTTCTGGGTGGTATGATTGCAATGTCGTCTACCACTATTATTTATAAAGCTTTTGACGATTTGGGATTAAGGAAGAAACAGTTTACGGGACTGGTGTTGAGCATCTTGATTTTGGAAGATATTTTAGCCATTGTATTAATGGTGATGCTTTCCACGATGGCGGTCAGCCATAATTTTGAAGGGACCGAAATGTTGGAAAGTATCGGCAAATTATTGTTTTTCCTTATCCTGTGGTTTGTTGTCGGCATTTATCTGATTCCTGAATTCTTAAAGCGCTGCCGGAAATTGATGGGAGAGGAGACTTTGCTTATTGTGTCGTTGGCGCTTTGCTTTGGTATGGTAGTGATGGCAGCTCATACAGGTTTCTCTGCTGCATTTGGTGCATTTATTATGGGCTCTATTTTGGCGGAAACGATTGAAGCGGAATCCATAGACCGGCTGGTGAAGCCTGTTAAGGACCTTTTCGGAGCTATCTTTTTCGTATCGGTTGGTATGATGGTAGATCCGGCAATGATTGTAGAATATGCTGTTCCTATTATAGTAATCACTTTGGCTGTTATTTTGGGGCAGTCTGTTTTTGGTACTTTCGGTGTCATACTCTCCGGAAAACCATTAAAGACGGCTATGCAATGCGGCTTTAGTTTAACGCAGATTGGTGAATTTGCATTTATTATTGCCTCTTTGGGAGTCTCCTTGCATGTAACGAGTGATTTTCTGTATCCGATAGTAGTAGCAGTCTCTGTCATTACTACTTTCCTGACTCCTTACATGATTCGTTTTGCCGAGCCGGCTTCCACTTTTGTAGATGCGCATCTTCCGGAATCATGGAAAAAAATGATGATGCGTTACTCCTCCGGTTCGCAAACAGCACTCAATCATGAGAATTTGTGGAAGAAGCTAATCTTGGCAATGGTACGTATTACAGTTGTTTATTCAATTGTCAGCATATCGATTGTTGCGCTCTCTTTTCGTTTTGTTGTGCCATTCTTTAAAGAGAATCTGCCTCATTTCTGGGCGTCGTTATTAGGAGCCGCATTTATTATCCTATGTATTGCCCCTTTCTTGCGTGCCATCATGGTGAAAAAGAACCATTCGGTCGAGTTTATGACTTTATGGCATGATAATCGTGCTAATCGTGCACCATTGTTATCAACAATCGTGATTCGCATTATGATAGCAGTGCTTTTTGTCATCTTTATTATTTCCGGATTATTTAAGGCGTCTATCGGCTTGATTATTGGTGTGGCCGTACTTGTCGTTTTGCTGATGGTATGGTCTCGCCGTCTGAAGAAGCAATCGATATTGATTGAACGTCGCTTTTTTCAGAATCTTCGTTCCAGAGATGTACGTGCAGAGTATTTAGGAGAGAAAAAACCGGAATATGCCGGGCGTTTGTTGTCGCATGATTTACATCTTGCTGATATGGAAATTCCGGGTGAATCTTGTTGGGCAGGAAAGACATTGATGGAACTGAATCTGGGAAAGAAGTTTGGAGTTCATGTGGCTTCTATCCTTCGTGGAAAGAGGCGTATTAATATTCCGGGCGGTTCTGTCCGGTTGTTTCCAATGGATAAGATACAGGTGATAGGAACAGATGAACAATTGAGCGTCTTTAATGAAGCGATGCAAAATGGAGCGAAGATAGACTGGGAGGTCTATGAAAAGAGTGAAATGGCTTTGAAGCAATTTATCATTGACAGTGATTCTGTTTTTCTGGGTAAAACGATTCGTGAATCGGGTATTCGCGACAAATATCATTGCATGATAGCGGGCGTTGAGAGTGAAGACGGTACGTTGATGGTTCCCGATGTAAATGCTCCGCTCGAAGAAGGTGATGTTGTTTGGGTGGTAGGTGAAAAAGAGGATGTATACCAATTAGTCGATCAAAAAAACGAAAAAGTACAAGCCGGATAAGAATGGAATACTTATTTTTGCAACGATAAAAACTTAAAATAATAATATCATGAAGAGTGATCCGAAAGAATGTCTGTATTGCCAGAACAATGAAACGCTGCATAATCTGATGATTGAGATAGCGCAATTGAGTGTGTCACGTGTGTTTCTGTTTAAAGAACAAACCTATCGTGGACGTTGTCTTGTTGCTTACAAAGACCATGTGAACGATTTAAATGAATTGAGTGATGAAGACCGTAATGCTTTTATGGCAGATGTAGCGCGTGTCACTCGTGCCATGCAAAAAGCTTTCCAACCGGAAAAGATTAATTATGGTGCTTACTCGGATAAATTGTCTCATCTACATTTTCATTTAGCTCCTAAGTATGTGGATGGACCTGATTATGGAGGTATATTCCAAATGAACCCGGGAAAGGTTTATCTGACTGATGCAGAATATCAGGAATTGATTGATGCTGTTAAGGCAAACCTATAAACGGTAAATTTTGCGGGGTGCCCTGAAAGGGCATAATTGTATACAGTTCCGCCCTTTCAGGGCTTGTGGCCGGTGTGTTTTTTTCGTAGGGCGTTGCCCTACGCTATATAATTAAGCCCTTTCAGGACACCCCAATAAATATATAATTGTAAGGCTTTCAGCCTAACCGCTAAATTCCCATTTATTATTCTTCACTGTCAAAATCGAAATCAAAGTCGAAATCATCCATGAACTCCGGAGTTGTAAATTCATCCAGTTCCCGGCGGTCTTTCTTGGTCGGTCGTCCGGTTCCACGTGCACGATCTACGAATCCGCTGATTTTACTCATTTCAAGCAGTTCGTATTGATCGGGAGTAGTTACGTTTTCCATCATTTCCGATACAAGTTTGGCTCCCACACGTTTTTCAATAGTTTGTAATACCTTGAATGAATAAGTGATAGGCGGTTTCTTCACCTGAATAACGTCTCCCGGTTTTATCATACGGGCAGCTTTGGCTAGAGAACCGTTGATGGTAATGCGTCCTTTTTTGCAGGCTTCTGCTGCAATCGTACGTGTCTTGAAGATGCGGACAGCCCACATCCATTTATCTATCCTTGCTTCGGCCATTTTAGTTAGTTATTTAGTGATAAATAATTCTTTGGTTAGTATTAGTTGACGTTGTCATTTATTGCTAACCATTCATTGTCATCTTTATTTTTTTTGGGGGGAGCTAGTCCATTATTTTTTATTGAACTGGTTCATTGTGATGTCAATACCGGCGAGGCAGAAACTTTTTATAATTTCCCCTGCCATCTCCAGTCTTTCATCCATTGTTTTCCAATCTTCGTCAGTGAAGTGTCCGAGTACATAATCAACCTGTCCGCCACGTGGAAAATCATTTCCGATACCAAATCGCAGGCGGGCATAGTTTTGAGTACCCAGAATAGCGGCGATATGCTTCAATCCATTATGTCCTGCGTCACTCCCTTTTCCCTTCAGGCGTAAAGTTCCAAAGGGAAGAGCCAGATCATCTACTACGATCAGTACATTTTCCAATGGAATATTTTCTTTCTGCATCCAATAGCGAACGGCCAGTCCGCTCAGGTTCATAAAAGTCGATGGCTTAAGCAGAATCAACTGGCGTCCTTTGATAGAAAAGCTGGTAGTGAATCCATATCGTCCATCCATAAAAGGGGGAGCGTTATTGATTCTAGCCAATGCTTCTACTGTCATGAATCCGATATTATGTCGGGTCTCATGATATTCGGGACCAATGTTTCCCAGTCCGACAACTAAGTATTTTATCATCGTATTTCCGTAAAACAGTTCATTAATATAGAAAGAGAAACGCAGATTAATACAAATTAATGCAGACTGAACATCTGCTTTAATCTGCATTAATCTGCGTTTGAAGTATATCTCTTTACAGGGATAATCTCAATTACTTACCAGCGGCTGCTGCTGCACCTCTTGCTGCACGAGTCAACTTAACAGCACATACAACGGCTTCTTTTGCGCTAATCAGTTCAAGACCTTCGAAACTCAATTCACCAACTTTAACAGTCTTACCTAATCCCAGGTGAGAAACGTTAACGGTCAACTTTTCAGGAATTACATTGTACAAAGCTTTCACTTTGATCTTACGCATCTGCAGTGCAAGTTTACCACCGGCTTTCACACCTTCTGCAAGACCTTCCAACTGTACAGGAACTTCCATTACGATAGGTTTAGCTTCGTCAATTTGATAGAAGTCAACGTGCAGGATGGTATCTTTTACCGGGTGGAACTGAATATCTTTCAGGATAGCGTTTACTTTTTTGCCATCGATAATCAGGTCTACAACGTAGATGTGCGGAGTATAAACCAAGTTACGAAGTCCTTCGTTAGTCACTGTGAAGTGAACTACTTCATTACCTCCGTAAAGTACACAAGGTACACCACCGTTCTTACGAATTTCTTTCAAAGCTCTTGCTTGTTCTGAAGAGCGTTCTGCAATTGTTCTTGCAGTTCCTTTTACTTCAATTGATTTCATTTCTTTAAAAATTTGTGTTACTCTAAATTAAGTTAGTTTGCTTAATTCACCATCACACGATGTGGATTATCACACGATGTTGCAAAAAAGCGGTGCAAAAGTACATCTTTTTTTTGAAATATCAAAGAGTTACTTTCTTAAAAGTCAATATCAATCTTAATTTCGCTCTCCAATTTGTTTTCCCGGGCTTCTTCGATTGCTTTCCGTTCATTTTCTTCATCAGCTTCGATGTTCAGGCGGGCGATATATTCGTTTGCGTCGTTGCACTCAATGAAATTGACTGCTTCTTCGAGTCCTGCCATAAACTTCTGAAAGTCTTCCCTATATAGGAAGATTTTGTGTTTCTCGAAACTAACTTGAGAATCATCGCCTTCTCCCGTTATCACTTTTTTGCTCTCTGTAATAGCCAGGAACATTTCATCTTTACGATTCTTTTTTACGTCGAGGTAATAGATGCGTTTACCTGCCTTAATGGACTTGGAGAATACGATCTCCTTATCATTCATGTCTGCGCTCATTTTCTTTTTTAAATCTTCCATATCTTTCGGTCCGTTTATAATCGGCTTCAAAATTGGATATTTTTTTTAAACTGTCAAAAGAAAAAGCGCAGAGAATCAAATACTGCATTAAAAAATGTGATTTATTAGTGGAAACTCATTAAAAATATCTACTTTTGCAGTTCGATAACAACAGTATTAATTTGAATTATGATCAACAGAGTTCTTATTCGTCTTAAGATTATACAGATAGTATATGCCTATTATCAGAATGGCAGCAAAAATCTAGACTCAGCGGAGAAAGAGTTATTCTTTAGTCTTTCAAAGGCGTATGACCTTTACAACTATTTGTTAATGCTGATGATAGCATTGACAGAGTATGCACAAAAACGTATTGATGCGGCAAAAGCTAAATTGGCACCTACGAAAGAGGAGTTGTATCCCAACAGGAAGTTCGTAGATAACAAGTTTATTGCTCAATTGGAAGTCAATAAACAATTGTCCGAGTTTATAGCCAATCAGAAAAGAACCTGGACAAATGACCAGGACTTTATCAAAGAGCTTTATGAGAAAATTGTAGAAACCGATATCTATAAAGATTATATGGCTTCTGATGACAACTCATACGAAGCTGATCGTGAACTGTGGAGAAAAATCTATAAGACATACATCTTTAATAATGATTCTCTTGACCAGGTATTGGAAGACCAGAGTCTGTATTGGAATGATGATAAAGAAATTGTAGACACGTTCGTCTTGAAAACAATCAAACGCTTTGATGAAAAGAAGGGTGCCAACCAGGAACTGCTTCCGGAATTTAAGGATGACGAAGATCAGGAGTTTGCACGTCGTCTGTTCCGTCGCACCATTTTGAATTCTGACTATTATCGTCATTTGGTGAGTGAGAATACAAAAAACTGGGATTTGGACCGCATCGCATTTATGGATGTAATCATTATGCAGACTGCATTAGCAGAAATTCTTAGTTTCCCGAACATTCCGGTCAGTGTTTCGTTAAATGAATATGTAGAGATTGCGAAGTTGTATAGCACAGCTAAAAGCGGTAGCTTTATCAACGGTACGCTGGATGGAATAGTTAATCAATTAAAAAAAGAAGGTAAGTTGACTAAAAACTGATACCTTTGTCCATATAGTAGAAACTAAAACAGATTATTTATGAACGTATTGACTGTATTATTGCAAGCTCCTGCCGGTGCTGCCGGAGGTGGAAGTATGATGTGGATCATGCTGATAGCTATGTTTGTTATCATGTATTTCTTTATGATCCGTCCTCAAAATAAGAAGCAGAAAGAAATAGCTAATTTCCGTAAATCTCTTCAGGTAAATCAGAATGTGATTACTGCAGGTGGTATCCACGGAACAATCAAGGAAATTACTGACGACTATATAGTACTTGAGATTGCTTCTAATGTAAAGATTAAAATAGACAAGAATTCTATATTCGCTGATGCTTCAGCGGCTAGCAATCAGTCTAAATAAATAGTTGGTAAATAAATGCCTATGTTTGATCGTAGGAATATAAAATATACATATTTAAAACTATCTAAGAAAATTAAGGATTTTCTGCTCAGTGATAAGAGCAGAGAGTTCTTAATTTTTTTATTTTTCTTTCTGATAGCCGGTGGATTCTGGTTGCTTCAGACGCTCAATAATGATTATGAAGCGGAGTTTTCTATCCCGGTGCGAATGAAAGATCTTCCTAACAATGTAGTGTTGACTTCGGAACCTCCTTCCGAACTTCGTGTCAGAGTGAAAGATAAAGGAACAGTGCTTCTCAATTATATGTTGGGGAAAAGTTTCTTTCCGGTCAATCTAGGTTTTCTTGATTATAAAGGAAAAGATAATCATGTGAAAATTTATGCTTCCGACTTTGAGAAAAAAATATTAAGCCAACTGAATGTATCCTCCAAAATCCTATCGATCAAGCCGGATACATTAGAATATATCTATTCCGAAGGAAAGTCCAAGCTGGTTCCTGTTCGTTTTCAGGGGAAAGTGACAGCCGGACTTCAATATTATGTATCTGACACCATTTGTAAGCCGGACTCTGTATTGGTTTATGCTCCGGAAGGAATTTTGGATACTATAACAACTGCATATACTCAAAATATAACTTTGGAGAATATATCCGATACAACCCGGCGACGAGTTCCGCTGACTTTTGAAAGAGGAGTGAAGTTTGTTCCGGCTTCGGTAGAAATGACTTTCCCGGTGGATATTTATACGGAGAAAACGGTCGAAGTGCCATTACATGGAGTTAATTTTCCGGCAGATAAGGTGTTGCGCACTTTTCCTTCCAAAGTTCAGATTACTTTTCAAGTGGGGTTAAAACGGTTCCGCAGTATAAAAGCAAGCGATTTTATCATCAATATCTCTTATGAAGAATTGCTGAAGCTTGGCTCTGATAAATATACAGTTAAATTGAAATCGTTTCCAAGTGGAATAAATCAAATACGTATTGTTCCCGAGCAAGTGGACTTCCTGATAGAACAAATTACTTCTAATGGCGATTAAGATTGGCATAACCGGTGGCATTGGTAGTGGAAAAAGTGTTGTTTCCAAGCTACTCGAAATAATGGGAATACCTGTCTATATATCAGATATAGAAGCAAAGCGAATTACACAGACAGATCCGGTGATTCGCCGGGGGCTTTGTGATCTGGTTGGTCAGGATGTGTTTCAGGGTGGAGAGTTGAATCGTTCTTTGTTGGCTTCTTATATGTTCGGTCATCAGGAGCATGTGCGGAAAGTGAATGAGATTATTCATCCGCAAGTGAAAGAAGATTTCCGTCAATGGGCTGCCCGGTTGAAAAGTGAACTGCTGGTGGGTATGGAGTCTGCAATACTGGTGGAGGCTGGTTTTAAGGATGAAGTTGATTTTCTGGTTATGATATATGCGCCGTTGGAAGTGAGAGTGGAACGTGCTGTAAAGCGGGACTGTTCGTCAAGAGAACTGGTGATGAAGCGTATCGAAGCTCAAATGAGTGATGAAGTAAAGAGAAGCCATGCCGATTTCGTGATAGTGAATGATGATGAAACACCGGTAATTCCACAGGTTTTGGAGCTTATTTCTTTGCTATCTAAAAATAATCATTACCTTTGCTCCGCAAAAAAATAATTAATAAATAAAAGGATATATACTATGTTGAAGACTATCTTGTCTATCTCAGGTAAACCGGGATTATACAAACTTATTTCGCAAGGAAAAAATATGTTGATTGTTGAATCAGTCAATGCTGAAAAGAAACGTTTCCCTGCTTATGGTAATGAAAAAATTATCTCTTTGGCAGATATAGCAATGTACACGGACGATGCAGAAGTTCCTTTGTATGATGTGTTGGAGTCAATAAAAGAGAAAGAAAAATCAGCGCAGGCTTCTATCGATCCGAAAAAAGCGACTCCCGAACAATTGCGTGAATACTTGGCTGAAGTATTACCTAATTTTGATCGTGAACGTGTATATGTAGCCGATATTAAGAAATTGGTTGCTTGGTATAACATCTTAATTTCTAATGGAATTACAGAATTCAAACCGGAAGGAGAGATTAAGGAAGAAGAAGTTGCAGAGTAATCTGTATAGTTTATTTAATAGGAATAAAGAACATGATAATCATTTAAGGTGGTTATCATGTTTTTTTTATATAAACACTTGTAGGTTTAGGAAAAAATTAGTATTATTTGGGTAATCTTTTGCAATAATAAATATCTTCTACTTATATTGTAAATAATGATGCTTTTTATGTATCTTTGTCGCTGTTCACCATTCTTGGGAATATAGCTCGTGGATGCTGAATAACGTTTTTAATGTAGGGTATGGAGACAATAACAAATAAAGAAGTAAACGTCCGTTTGGACAATGAAAAAGGGACATTATGCCTGACAGGTTTGTTGGCAGGTACAATGGTATTCCTTTACGATTCACAGGGAGAACTAAGAGGTAAACATAAGTTTGCTTTGCCTTCATTGACTATGGAAATACCCCAACCGGGCACTTATGTTTTGGTGATGAGTCATCCGAATTGCCAACCGGAAGTTCGGCGAATTACATATTTAGGAATATAAAAAAGGGGCTGCCTAACATGTTTCTTTTTAACGATTTCACCCCTATCAGAGTTCAAACAAACTCTGATAGGAGTGATTTTTAATTTTAGAGACTTGTTAGACAGTCCCATTCTATTTGAATGATGACTTTTAATTTCTGAATACCAATCCGTCTCCGTCAGCATCAACGATAATTGCTTTGCTTCGGTCGACTTCCTGTGATAGTAACTTCTTGGATAGATCATTCAGCAGATAGCGTTGAATAGCCCTCTTCACCGGACGAGCTCCAAATTCAGGATCATAACCCACTTGCGATAAGAAGTTCAATGCTCCTTCTGTCAATTGCAGTTCCACTCCGTTTTCGGCAAGCATTTTCTGTACTCCTTTAATTTGTAAAAGTACGATTTGCTTGATTTCTTTTTCGTTCAATGGTAAGAACATAATCGTTTCATCAATACGGTTCAGGAATTCCGGACGAATTGTCTTTTTCAACATATTCATCACTTCCTTCTTCGTTTCTTCGATTACTTCTTCCTTATTGGAACCATGCAACTTCTCCATCTGACTTTGTATATAAGAACTGCCCATATTTGAAGTCATGATGATAATGGTATTTTTGAAGTTGACCACCCTTCCTTTATTGTCAGTCAGTCGTCCGTCATCCAATACCTGTAACAGAATATTGAAGACATCCGGATGAGCCTTTTCTATTTCGTCAAACAAAACAACAGAGTAAGGTTTCCGCCGTATAGCTTCTGTCAACTGACCGCCTTCATCGTATCCAACATATCCCGGAGGCGCTCCGACCAGACGGGAGACACTATGTTTTTCCTGATACTCACTCATATCGATACGAGTCATCATCGTTTCGTCATCAAACAGGAACTCTGCCAATGCCTTTGCTAATTCGGTCTTACCTACGCCAGTGGTTCCCAGGAAGATAAATGACCCGATCGGACGTTTTGGATCTTGTAATCCGGCACGACTACGGCGCACAGCATCTGCCACCGCTTCAATCGCTTCGTCCTGACCAATTACACGTTGATGAAGTTCTTCTTCCAAGTGCAACAGTTTATCTTTTTCACTTTGCAGCATCTTGCTGACAGGAATACCAGTCCAGCGGGAAACAACATCAGCAATATCTTCAGCGTCTACCTCCTCTTTAATCATGGCTTTATCGCCTTGCATATCACGCAGTTGCTTTTGAGTATCTTCTATTTCTTTATCCAAAGCCTGAAGTTTGCCATAACGGATCTCGGCTACTTTACCATAATCGCCTTCACGTTCGGCTTTTTCTGCTTCAAATTTAAGATTCTCTATCTCAACCTTGTTCTGCTGGATTTTATCCATCAGCGTTTTCTCACTTTGCCATTTAGCTTTAAAGGATTTTTCCTGTTCTTTGAGCTCGGCAAGTTCCTTACCGATAATTTCCAGTTTCGGTTTATCGTTTTCACGTTTGATAGCCTCGCGTTCAATTTCCAGCTGCTTGATTTTACGGGAAATCTCATCCAGTTCTTCAGGAACGGAATCTACCTCCATACGTAGTTTGGCTGCGGCTTCGTCCATCAGGTCAATGGCTTTATCCGGCAGGAAACGGTCGGTGATGTAACGGCTACTCAATTCGACGGCTGCAATGATTGCGTCGTCTTTGATACGTACGTGATGATGGTTCTCGTAACGTTCTTTCAATCCGCGAAGGATGGAAATGGTACTCAAGTTATCCGGTTCGTCCACTTGCACGATTTGGAAACGACGCTCCAATGCTTTATCCTTTTCGAAGTATTTTTGATACTCGTCGAGGGTTGTTGCTCCGATGGAACGTAGTTCTCCACGAGCTAAGGCGGGCTTTAGAATGTTGGCGGCATCCATGGCACCTTCACCTTTTCCGGCACCTACCAGCGTGTGAATCTCATCAATGAACAGAATAATATCACCTTCTGATTTCTTTACTTCATTGACAACCGATTTCAATCGTTCTTCAAATTCACCTTTGTACTTTGCGCCGGCAACCAGTGCTCCCATATCCAGTGAATAAACTTGTTTGTTTTTCAGGTTTTCGGGCACGTCTCCGCGAAGAATACGATGTGCCAAACCTTCTACAATAGCCGTTTTACCGGTACCCGGTTCACCAATCAGAATCGGGTTGTTTTTTGTACGGCGGCTCAATATCTGTAATACCCGGCGGATTTCTTCATCACGTCCGATTACGGGATCCAGTTTTCCGCTACGGGCAGCTTCGTTCAGGTTGATAGCATACTTTTCCAATGATTGATAAGTATCTTCACTGGATTGTGATGTAACCTTTTCTCCTTTTCTCAATTCGCTGATAGCGTTGCGCAATTCTTTTTCCGTCATACCGGCATCTTTCAAGATCGTGGAGACGGTACTCTTCACAGTCAGCAATGCCAGTATGATAGGCTCCAATGAAACAAACTCGTCGCCCATTTCTTTAGAATACTGTGTTGCTTTCTGCAAAACTTCGTTGGATTCACGACTTAGATACGGTTCTCCGCCGGATACTTTCGGCAGGGAGTCGATTTGCTTGTCGACCACGAGAGCTACTTGCTGTCCATTCATACCAAGTTTTTGGAAGATGAAATTAGTGACGTTTTCGCCTACTTTCATTACTCCCTGCATGATGTGGACAGGTTCAATGGCTTGCTGTCCCCGGCTTTGTACCAGGTTTACGGCCTCCTGTACCGCTTCTTGAGATTTAATGGTAAAATTGTTAAAGTTCATATCTTTGTTCTCCTTTCTTATTTCACGCTTTTAATAACACCTAAAGGGGCTCAAAAGATTTGCCAAGTATAAAAATATGACAAAATAACATGAGTATTAAGGAGTTAAAGGACAAAATGACCTTTTTTATCTAGATATGACTGACGAATTTACCATATACTCCACAGAATAGGATGGGCTTCAGAATAAGATGGGTTTTCAATGAAGTTTACTATTCTGTGGAGAAACAATTGTTAGAAGATTCTTATCGGGAAGTCTCTAAGCTCTCTTTCTACTTTTTTCGCATTAAATTTGTGTGCGTTGAAATTCTTTCCCAACCATTCCCGATATTCTTTTGCAGCTTTTGAGTGTGGTTGTTTTAATGCCTCCAACATCTCTTGGTAACCATATATTCCTCCGCAATCTTCGGGTGGACATGCATTTGCTCCGTCTATGAGAAAGATGCCTTGTGTTTCGTCCTTTTTATATGCTTGTTGCGATTCCAGAGTAATCCGATGCACCCAACTATCTCCGAAATCATATTCATATTTAATATGTGAGCCTTTTCGGGTAAGGATCTCTCCTAAAGAGAGAGAGTAGGAGTTGACTGTATTATTGGGATCAAACAAAAGATCATCACCGTATTCATCGGCTGTATATATTGTTTTCCCTTTTTGAAACAGATGCAAGTGATAGCCTTCCCACCCCATTGCGGTATTTATGACATCCGCAAAATTTTCCAGACGGATGTTGGAAGGAACTTCCACTATACGATATATTTCCGGGTCGGAATTAATCAAAGAAATTTTTATATTGAGCTTTTTAGAGGTTTGTTCTTCAATGTAGAAAGATTCGTCGTATTCATCATCGTCAAACTCGTCATCGTATTCTTCATCAAATTCGTTAGCATCAAATTCATTATTCTCATTGAAGGCAAAGAACTCATTCAATAAATTCATTAGTTCTTCCATACTGTCCACTTCCAATCCCTTCAGTTCTGCGTGTGGCATTTCTTTTTTTATCTCTTTGATTCCTTTTCTCGTTAATGTATTGGGTATTTTGAATCGTTTATAGATTTTTTCCAATATAGGCAACGTTTCTATGGCACGGATATTCATCAACGTATTTGTGATATAGTCAATTATCGCGATATTATTATCTTCCCCACGCTCAAACCGATCGTAATAAGAATTCAATAATTGGCAGAACCAGTTAATAATTTCCAATCTTCGTTCAGGGTTGGTTATGGCAATTTGTGCGACAGCACTACAAATATCTTCTTTTCCGAAAGGAGCGATTCCGTCTTCATTCATGAAACTAAGTAGCAAAGGCAATTGGTTCTGCCCGAGTTGGTAAATGATGGCAATGGTGGCTTCATCCTGTACGAGGTGGCAATAGGAAGCGAGGAAAGTCGGACTTTGCCGCATTATTTCCAAGATGATATTTAAAGAAGATTCCATTCGGTAATGTTCCATTGCCCAGTAGATATACCATAACTTAAAAGGTCTGTCTTCTTCTTTTGCGTTTTCGAGAGGTCCTTGATAGTGGATAAATAGATGCAGGATAAAGTTGCGCAAATCTTTTTCTAATTCGGCAGTGGGTACTGTCGTGCAATCTTTTTTAAACTCGTCAAATGGGTAGTCTTTGCATGTCTGCATATCCCAAAGCCTTTGCAGGTAAGCTGCAATGGGGGTTGCTTCCGAGCTATAGTCCGGATGTTGATAGTGATAGAAAGCTTCTTCCATTTGTTGGTAGATTTTTTCTAATCCGTTATTGCTTAATATATCTATCACTTCCTGTTGTTCTTCAGGTGTAAACAAGTTTAATACTTCGGTCATAATCGCATCGAGATCAATCGAAGTTTGGTTCTTTTTTTTATTCATTATCGTGCCATTTAATAAATTTGTCAATTTTCTCCAAAGGTACGCCTCTTTATTGAGTAATAGCCTGATAATTTCTCTTTTTTTTAAATATTCTTTCCGGAGAAGATAAGAAAGTTTATCTTTGTCCTATAGTAGAGAGTAAATCTGTTTTCTAATTGATGACTAATGATATGAACGATAAACCACAAATAAAATTATCGGAGACAGTGGTGCTGATTGATGCCGCTTTCCTGAATTTTGTAATTACAGATATGAAGAGATACTTCGAAGAGACTTTGCAACGTTCTTTACAAGAGATAGATCTTTCGATGTTGACTACCTATCTGACTTTGGATGCAGGGATTGCGGAAGGAAAAAATGAAGTGCAGTTTCTTTTTGTTTATGATAAAGAGTCAGGTAATCTTGCGCATTGCCAGCCTTCTGACTTGGAGAAAGAGTTGAATGGAGTTGCTTTTCAAAGCCCTTATGGAGAATATTCGTTTGCCAGTGTTCCGTCGGAAGGGATGGTGTCGAGAGAGGAGTTGTTTTTAGACTTATTATCCATTGTAGCCGATTCGGCCGATGTGAAAAAAATGATTCTGGTATCTTTCAATGAAGAATATGGAAAGAAAGTGACTGATGCTTTGAATGAAGTACAGGGCAAGGAGATTGTCCAATTCCGAATGAACGAACCGGATACTCCGGTAGCTTATAAATGGGATATGTTGGCTTTTCCTGTCATGCAGGCATTGGGAATCAGAGCCGATGAATTATAGCCATAGCTACCCATTTCAGTCATTAATCGCTAATCACTAATAAGTTAATCACTATTTTCCATGTCCGATTTTCGTTTAAAAGTATTTCAGAGCGTGGCGAAGAATTTAAGTTTCACGAAGGCTTCGCAAGAGCTGTTTGTCAGTCAGCCTGCTATCACTAAGCACATTCAGGAACTGGAAGCTTATTATCAGACTCGTTTGTTCGATCGTCAGGGCAGTAAGATCTCGTTGACTAAGTCCGGAGAACTATTATTGAAACATAGCGAAAAGATTTTGGACGATTATAAACAGTTGGAATATGAGATGCATTTGTTGCATAATGAATATATCGGCGAACTGAAACTGGGTGCCAGTACTACGATTGCGCAATATGTACTTCCTCCTTTGTTGGCGGATTTTATAGCCAAGTTTCCACAAATCAATCTTTCTTTGATTAATGGAAATTCCCGGGGAGTGGAAGCTGCTTTACAAGAACATCGGATTGATTTGGGATTGGTTGAAGGAATCTTCCGTTTGCCTAATCTGAAGTATACTCCATTTTTGCAAGACGAACTGGTTGCCGTGGTTCATACCCATAGTAAATTGGCTGTTTCGGATGAGATCGCTCCGGAAGATTTGCCAAATATCCCCTTAGTTTTGCGGGAGAGAGGTTCAGGAACGTTGGATGTGTTTGAGCGTTCCCTGTTACGCCATAATTTAAAACTTTCTTCTTTGAATGTATTGATGTATCTCGGTAGTACGGAGAGCATCAAGCTTTTTTTGGAACATACAGATTGTATGGGAATTGTTTCTATCCGTTCTGTTTATAAGGAACTGGTTGCCGGTAATTTTCGTGTGGTTGAGATAAAAGGAATGCCCATGCAGCGCGAGTTTAATTTTGTGCAACTGCAAGGGCAGGAGGGAGGTTTATCTCAAGCTTTCATGCGATTTGCCGGGCATCACAGTAAGAGTTTGTAATTAAACCTCTTCCATACGGACTAATTCCCAGCCACAGAATTGCATAACAATGCAATGAAGTTGAGTTCCCTGACATAGTTGGCGAACTTTCGGACCGGCAGCATAACCATGAATTTGTTCTACGGCTTCCTGCCATTGTGCGGTGCCTTGGGTGTCGTATTTTTCTTTCGGCAGATATTTTAATTCCAAGATATAGCTATGCGCTACTTCTGCGTAACGTTGCAGATCGGGCATCAGAAACATATCGCAAAAGCCGTGATTCAGTTCTACTTCAGGCATTGTGAGGTAGTAGGCGTTCACGCTAAGGTAAGCGGTGAAGAATCCCTGAATGTTACGTTCGCCCTCAATGCTGCTGCGTACGGAAGTATTCTCCTTATAAGCTTTGGCTATGAATTCCAATGCCGGTCGCCATTGTCCGTCAAAAGCCATATCATTGAATAAAATCTCTATATCTATCAGGTTGATATAATGGTGATTCTGATATTCTTCCAGGATATATTCATAATATTGTTTACGGACATTCGTGTTGGGAATTCCCAGGATAGTCAGATTTCCACGTGTTCCGATGATAGTTAGCATACCATAATAAAATAATAGACTGGGGAATATTTCCGGATTCGTAATTTGATCGGCAGAAAAAGACTGGTATAGGTTAGTCATGATTTTCCCTTCTTCGGCAATTCGTTTGATAACACCTTTGCGGTTACCGTCAAGACGGTCAAGCTGAATCAGTTTTTTCATCTTATTGTAGTCCGTACGGGTATTAGGATCAATCATCTGTTCAGGAGATTCTCCTAACTGAATTCGATTACGTAGGTAATAGAGTACCATGTCGCAATTAAACATTTTAGGATCTGACTTTAGACTTTGGCGAGCAAAACAATAATTATCATACCATGGCTTTATCTCCTGAATCATTTCTTCAATGTCTCCTTGTAACTGCCCTGCTTCCTGATAATATCGGAGCATAGTACGTACGTCTTCTTCAGAAAATCCCAGCATTTGATTAAACAGTGGATTAGTGCTGATGTTCCAACCTATGTTATATCCGCTTGACAAGTCGTCCAAAGTTACGGGACTGACTCCAATCATGAATATACGGTCGAACATTCCTTTATAATTCTTGAAGGCATCTCTGTAGAATCCGCTGGCATGGGTGATGGCGTGGTATATCTCATTTCCTTTCTCGTTGAGTACGATATTTGTGAAATTGTCATACTCATCTATAATAAGGTATAGGGGATACCCTTGACGGCGTGCTTCATCGTCTAGTATATGCAGTTTATCAATCCCTTTTTCCGCTGTGCTGAAGCGCTCAATAAACTCATCCGTGTAGTATTCACGATAACGGTTCAGAAAGCCATCCAGTTGCACTGCGCTATACGAATCAAATCTTTGCGGCAGTTCATCAATGTTGCCGCCAATCTTGGAAAAGTCAAGATAAAGCATCTGATATTTGCCTTGAAGCGGAGTTGTATTCTGCCCGATCCAGAGATTCCCGAAAAGTTGCTGGAACTTATCTTTCTGTGAAAGGTCATAATATGAACGAAGCATGCTTAGTAGCAGGCTCTTGCCAAAGCGTCTCGGACGGATGAATATCAGATAGTTGGCTTGATCTTCCAACATGGGGATATACATTGTTTTATCCACATAATAGCGGTTTTGCGTGATTACATCCTCAAAATTGGACATACCATAAGGAATTCCTTTTATTGTTCCCATAACTTTTTCAGATTGTTTCTTCTTGTTTTCCAAACAATTAATTACCAAAGATAGTTTTTTTGAAATGGATATTCCATTCTTTTACGCTTATTTTTTATCTAATTATAAACGCAGTTTTTAACGTCAGGGATTATTCTTCTACTAGAAAAGAAAAGGTTCTTAATCAAATTCCGTGCTACTTATTTATGTTCAATAACCTTATTCATGGC
>NZ_JAHQVH010000054.1:0-42919 GCF_019052435.1 Bacteroides sp. MSK.20.12
AGGCATGGCTCGACCAATTTGCCGAGCAGATTGATTTGAATCCATTGCTTTTTGCTGCTACGGCCTTGTTCGTCCAATTACTGATTGTAATCTGTGTTGTTCTGAAAGCATGGCATATCGCGAACGAGAATCCGGTCAATAGCATTAAAGCAGAATAAGCCAAATAGAATAAATGGCAGAATAGGGCATACACCGCCTTATTCTGCTACTACCGGATGCTGTTTGGAAACCTTCTTGATGTAAATCATCAGACTGACAACGGCTGTAATAAACGCCAGCGCATCCGATACCGGCATACTGATCCAAATTCCTTCCAATCCCCACCAGTTAGGGAAAAGTAATAAGCAAGGCAAAAGATAAAGCAACTGACGCGTCAGCGAAAGGAAAATACTGACTTTTGCCTTGCCGATACTTTGGAAAAAGTTACCGATTACAATTTGTGCCCCTACAAACGGGAACATCAACACAGTCAGCCGGATACCGCCTACCGCCAAATCAATCAATTCATCGCTATCAGTGAAGAGAGCCGATACGGCATGAGGGAAAAACTCGCAAATCACGAACCCACTGCTCGTAATCACTACCCCGGAGATAATCCCCAGTCGCAGCGTTTGTTTCACCCGGTCTATCTTTTGTGCGCCGAAGTTGTAGCCCACGATTGGCTGCATCCCCATAGTCAGCCCCAACACAATCATTACATAAAGCGTCAGCAACCGATTGATGATGCCATACGCGCCGATAGCCATATCGCCCCCATAATTTTGCAAACTGTTATTGATGATAATCACGATGGCACACGCACACACATTCATCAGGAATGGAGACATACCGATGGCGAAGATACTCTCTACAATCCTCGGTTTCATTTTCCAGATATTCCCTTCAAAATGCACCGTACTGTCTTTCTTGGTGAAGTGGCTCACCACCCACACCATACCGATTAACTGCGAGATAACCGTTGCCGTAGCCGCACCCCTCATTCCCCATTCGAAGTGGAAGATAAAGATAGGAGCGAGGATGATGTTAGCCACCACCGTTACCATTGAAGTAAGCATAGCCTTTTTGGGGTATCCGGTAGCGCGCATCACGTTGTTCAGCCCGATCATTGTGTAAGTGATGGGAGTTCCCAGCAAAATCACCTGCATAAAGCTGCGTGCATACGGAAGGGTGTCGGCGCTGGCTCCGAAAAAAGTCAGTATATCATCCAGGAAGATAAAAGATAGAATACCGAAGAAAAGAGAATTTGTGATACAAAGCATCAGCGTATGTGACAAAATTTCCGTAGCCCCTTTCATATCCTTCTGTCCCAAACGGATAGAGGCGAGGGTAGACCCACCAGCCGAAACCAGTGTACAGAAAGCGACAACAAGATTCATCAGCGGGAAGCTGATAGCCAGTCCGGCAATAGCCATCGGTCCTACGCCATGTCCGATGAAGATACTATCAATGATGTTATAGATAGAAGTAATCGTCATTCCGATAATCGCAGGAATGGAATATTGTAACAGCAATTTGCCGATACGTTCTTTGCCTAAAATGTGCGGGTCGTTCTTGCTCATGCGCCAGTAGATTTTGTTGGATAAAAACGTATGTTACGTTTTTTTTAGCTTTGCAAAGGTACGAATTATTTGCCTGATTCGATGATTATTCGGAACTTTGCGGCGATAGATACACAAGGTTTAACGTTTTAGGTAAAAAGACAGTTTAATATGAATACAACGAAAACAATTGCAGCACTTTTCGACTTTGACGGTGTCATCATGGATACAGAAACGCAGTACACTGTTTTTTGGGACGAGCAAGGACGGAAATATCTGAATGAAGAAGATTTCGGACGCCGTATCAAGGGACAGACGCTATTACAAATCTATGAAAAGCATTTCGCGGACAAACCCGAAGCACAGCTCGAAATAAGCGCTGAACTCAATGTTTACGAGAAAAAGATGTCCTACGAATACATCCCCGGAGTAGAAGCCTTCATAGCCGATCTTCGTCGGAACGGTGCAAAGATAGCCGTAGTCACCAGCTCCAACGAAGAGAAGATGGCAAACGTCTACAATGCCCATCCCGAATTTAAAGGAATGGTAGACCGCATCCTGACAGGAGAAATGTTTGCCCGTTCAAAACCCGCTCCCGACTGTTTCCTGTTGGGAATGGAAATCTTTGAAGCCACCCCCGAAAACTCCTACGTCTTTGAGGATTCTTTCCACGGCCTGCAAGCCGGCATGACTTCCGGGGCAACCGTGATCGGACTTGCCACCACCAACTCACGCGAAGCCATCACCGGAAAAGCCCATTATATAATAGACGACTTCACCAGCATGACATACGAAAAAATGCTCTCTCTCCATAAATAACGGCATTATTTTTAAATAGTTACCTCACTTATATTATATTAATAAATGAAATAAGAAAAATAACCGAGATAAATAAAAATAGTGAGACCCACCCATCCTTTCAAATGCCTTCCAACTATCCAAGCGAAGCATTTGAAAGGATTTTTTGCTTTTCTTTCCCAGTTATGAATTAAATGTTATAACTTTGCCGCAATTTTTGAAAGCGTTCAAATGCGCAGACATCAATGACATAAATCATAATTCATAAATCATAAATCATAAATTAAAAAGACATGGCTGGTTATATATCAGATGACACAAGAAAGGTGACTACTCATCGCTTGGTTGAAATGAAACAGAGAGGCGAAAAAATATCTATGCTGACTGCGTATGATTACACAATGGCACAGATTGTAGACGGTGCGGGAATGGACGTAATCCTGGTAGGCGACTCCGCTTCTAACGTAATGGCAGGTAACGTGACTACATTACCTATCACGCTCGACCAAATGATTTATCATGCCAAATCCGTAGTACGTGGTGTAAAGCGTGCGATGGTGGTAGTTGATATGCCTTTCGGATCTTACCAAGGCAATGAGATGGAGGGACTTGCTTCCGCTATCCGCATCATGAAAGAAAGTCACGCTGACGCATTGAAGCTCGAAGGCGGTGAAGAAATCATTGACACGGTGAAACGTATCGTATGCGCCGGTATCCCTGTGATGGGACATTTGGGACTCATGCCTCAATCCATTAACAAATACGGAACCTATACCGTACGTGCCAAAGACGAAGCCGAAGCCGACAAACTGATTCGCGACGCCCATTTATTGGAAGAAGCAGGCTGTTTTGCCATTGTACTCGAAAAAATCCCCGCTACCCTTGCAGAGCGTGTAGCTTCCGAACTCACTATTCCTATCATCGGAATCGGTGCCGGCGGCCACGTAGACGGTCAGGTATTGGTTATTCAGGACATGCTTGGCATGAACAACGGATTCCGTCCGCGTTTCTTACGTCGTTATGCTGACTTGTACACGGTGATGACCGACGCCATCAGCCGTTACGTTTCCGACGTGAAGAATTGCTACTTCCCCAACGAGAAGGAACAATATTAAGATAGTATATGGCAGTTAAATTGTGGACAGTTCATTTTATGCGGATATGTGTAGCTAATTTGCTGTTGTTTATATCCTTGTATGTGTTATTTCCGGTACTTTCCGTAGAGATGGCCGACCGTCTCGGAGTGCCGGCCGCACAGACAGGAGTAATCTTTCTTTTTTTCACCTTGGGGATGTTCCTCATCGGTCCTTTCCATGCTTACCTGGTAGATGCCTATAAACGTAAATACGTATGTATGTTTGCCGCTGCCCTGATGGTAGTGGCGACGATTGGGTACGCCTTTGTGACGAACTTCACAGAACTAATCCTGTTGAGTACCGTGCAAGGACTGGCCTTTGGCATAGGCACTACTGCCGGTATCACCTTGGCTATCGACATCACCAACTCCACACTGCGGAGCGCGGGAAATGTCAGCTTCTCGTGGACGGCACGTTTGGGAATGCTCTTTGGAATTATCCTCGGAGTGTGGCTTTATCAAAGCCAATCATTCCAGAATCTGCTCACTGTATCTGTCATAACCGGAGCTGTAGGAATCCTCATGCTGTCGGGGGTATATGTACCTTTCCGTGCGCCGATTGTCACTAAACTCTATTCCTTCGACCGTTTCTTATTGCTTCGTGGATGGGTTCCCGCTATCAATCTGATTCTGATAACATTTGTTCCGGGCTTACTGATTCCAATGGTACACCCTTTTCTAAACGATTTCGTACTCGGAAACATGGGAATCCCCGTACCGTTCTTTATCGGCACAGCCCTCGGATACATTGCTTCCTTGTTCTTTGCGCGCCTGTTCTTCTTTAAAGAGAAAACGCTGCGCTTGGTCATTATAGGAATCGGGTTGGAAATGGTAGCCATGTCCTTATTGAACACAGACCTTTCGATAGGCATCTCTTCCGTACTCTTGGGATTGGGTTTAGGTCTAACCATGCCGGAATTCCTGATGATATTTGTGAAACTATCCCATCATTGCCAACGCGGAACAGCCAACACTACCCATTTATTGGCAAGCGAAGTCGGTATCTCCCTGGGTATTGCTACTGCATGCTACATGGAATTGGATACAGACAAGATGCTCCATACCGGACAGATGGTAGCTTCTATCGCTTTGCTGTTCTTCGTATTGGTCACTTATCCTTATTATATAAAGAAGAAGGTAAGATAAAATAGACAGAAGAACAAAAGAACATATTTCAGGAGTGATGATTGTTTTTTGATTTTCATCATACGTATCCAAAAATATGTTCTTTTGTTCTTCTGTCTTAACTTTAATTCCTGCTCACCTGTTTTACTCCCTTCACCGTCCGTAATTTCTTGATAAGAGCCTCCAAACGCCCCGTATCACCCACCATTACCGTCAGTGTGCCAGAGAACAACCCATCGTTCGAATCAATACCGATAGAACGTAGCGTGATACCATTCTCTTTCGAGATGATCGAAGTAATATTTGTCACGATACCAATATCATCATGTCCTACAACGCGCAGCGTGATCGGATATTGCGTACCTTCCGACTTGCCCGCCCAGCGAGCCTTCACGATGCGGTAGCCGAAGCGTTCGCGCATCTGGTTCGCGTTCGGACAATCCGACCGGTGTATCTTGATACCGCCGCTCACCGTTACAAACCCGAACACATCATCGCCATAAATCGGGTTACAACATTTAGCCAGTTTAAACTCCAGTCCTTTCAGATTCTGGTCAATCACCAGTACATCCTCTTTAGATGTCGTTTCCTCCTGCGCGGTTTGCAAATTATACCCTTCGGCACTCCGATAAACAATTTCATCGTGTGTATCGCTGTCCCGTTTCTGCTGTTCGATGTATTTATCCAGAATCTCGTTCACATCCAGTCCGCCATCGGCAATCCGTTGATAAAATTCCGTCACGTTCTTGAATCCCAAACGCTTGATGAGGCGCATCATGGTCGCTTCATCATACTCCAGTTTGCGGTTCTTGAATTTCCGTTCCAGCGTCTCTTTGGCAAACGCATGTTGGCGTGCCACCATCTCTTTGAGTGCCTGGCGTATCTTGGTGCGTGCTTTGGAAGTCGTCACGATGTTCAGCCAGTCCTGTTTCGGAGTCTGGGTGTTTGAAGTCATGATCTCCACCTGGTCGCCGCTGTTCAACTTCTGCTTCAACTGCACATTCTTGCCGTTCACTTTCGCGCCGATACATTTGCATCCCAACTTACTATGTATATGGAAAGCAAAATCGAGCACCGTAGCCCCTTTAGCTAGCTTGAACAAATCCCCTTTGGGCGTAAAGACAAACACTTCATCCTCGTAGAGATCCATCTTAAACTGATCCATCACCTTCATCGAGTCGTTGTCCGCGTTCTCCAATGCCTCCCGCACGGAAGTCAGCCACTCGTCCAAGCCCGTTTCTCCTTTGATACCTTTATATCTCCAGTGCGCAGCCAGTCCGCGTTCCGCGATCTCGTCCATCCGTCGGGTACGTATCTGCACTTCCACCCATTTCCCTTCCGGGCCCATCACGGTGATGTGCAACGACTCGTAACCATTACTCTTCGGTATTGAAAGCCAGTCGCGCAGACGCTTCGGGTTCGGCTGGTACATATCCGTCACAATCGAATACACCTGCCAGCACTCCTGCTTCTCCTTCGCCGGGTCCGGTTCCGAATCCAGGATGATACGGATGGCGAACAAGTCATAAATCCCCTCAAAAGGAGTCTTTTGCTTCTGAATCTTGTTCCATATCGAATGAATCGACTTCGTGCGTCCCTTGATGTCGAACTTCAGTCCCGCTTCCGCCACCTTCTTTTGGATCGGTTCGATAAAAGCGGCGATATACTTGTCGCGGGAAGCCTTTGTTTCGTTCAGCTTATCCTTGATGAAATAATATGTCTCTTTCTGCGTATATTTGAGAGACAAATCCTCCAGTTCCGATTTCAGCTTATACAATCCCAGCTTGTGAGCCAGCGGAGCATACAGATATGCTGCTTCGTTTGCCACCTTGATCCGGTCCTCCTCGTTGCCTGTATCCTTTATTTTGCGCATCACGTTCACGCGGTCGGCAATCATAATCAGGATTACGCGCATATCCTCCGCAAACGACAGCAGCAGATTACGGAAATTCTCCGACTCGATGGCAGGGCTTTTGGCATACAGCTCGTTCGTCTTCACCAATCCCTTGATGATGCTTGCCACGTCTTCACCATATTCGGCGTTCACCTCGTCGATAGATAATACATGACCTTTCACGATTTCGTGCAACATGATCCCGATCAGGCACGAACCTTTCATACCGATTTCCTCGGCAACGATCACTGCTGTTTGTAAATCTCTGATAACGGGATTCATCCCGAAGTTATTGCGTTGCAGACCGTTACATTGGGCCGCCTTGATAAGATGTTTCTTTAACTTTTGGCAATCTCTCCAGAAAATACTGTCTCCGGCAGACTGCAATAAATGTCGATAGAGTGAAAAAAGCTCCTTTTTTTCCTCCAATGTAAAAAAGTCGTCCATATTCAATCTTGTTAATTCGATGTAAAAGTAGTTTTTTTTCCGGTTATTCGGCAAGAAGTAAATAACATTTTGTATTTTTGGGCATCAATTAATAAAATTAGATATTATGATAACGACACAGGACAAAGAGTTGCTTGCCAAGAAAGGCATCACGGAAGAGCAAATTGCAGAACAATTAGCATGCTTCCAGACGGGATTTCCCTTTTTAAAACTGGATGCGGCAGCTTCCATCGAAAAGGGCATATTAGCTCCCGACGCAGAAGAACAGAAGGCTTATCTGGCCGCCTGGGATGCATATACAAACACAGATAAGACTGTTGTGAAGTTCGTGCCTGCCTCCGGTGCTGCAAGTCGTATGTTTAAGAATCTATTCGAGTTTCTGTCCGCCGATTATGACCAGCCGACTACCAAGTTCGAACAGGCCTTCTTTGACGGAATCAAGAATTTTGCTTTCTATGACGATCTGAATGTGGCCTGCCAGCGTATCTCCGGAAAAGACATTCCCGGACTGATGGAAGAAGGCAACTATAAAGCAGTGGTGTCCGCCCTGCTGGAGACTGCCGGACTGAACTATGGCGCGCTACCGAAAGGTCTGCTCAAATTCCATAAATATCCCGAAGGCTCCCGCACTCCGATGGAGGAACATCTTGCCGAAGGCGCTCTGTATGCAGCCGGCAAGAGCGGCAAAGTGAACGTACACTTCACCGTGTCTACCGAACACCGCGAACTTTTCAAGAAGCTCGTGACGGAAAAAGTGGACGACTTCGCCAAACGTTACGGCGTAGACTATTACATCACCTTCTCCGAGCAGAAGCCAAGTACCGACACCATTGCTGCCGATATGGACAACCAACCGTTCCGCGACAACGGCAAACTGCTGTTCCGTCCCGGTGGTCATGGTGCGCTGATTGAGAACCTGAACGACTTGGACGCAGACATCATCTTCATCAAGAACATCGACAACGTAGTGCCCGACCGTTTGAAAGCCGACACCGTTACATATAAGAAACTGATTGCCGGAGTGCTCGTGACCCTACAAAAACAAGTATTCGAATACCTCACGCTGCTCGACAGCGGCAAGTATACGCACGACCAGATGATGGAAATGCTTCAATTCCTGCAAAAGAAACTCTTCTGCAAGAATCCGGAAACAAAAGACCTCGAAGACTCCGTACTGGCTATCTACCTCAAAAACAAGTTCAACCGCCCGATGCGTGTCTGCGGAATGGTGAAGAACGTAGGCGAACCCGGCGGCGGTCCGTTCCTTGCTTACAATAGCGACGGAACCATCTCCCTGCAAATTCTCGAAAGCTCGCAGATCGACATGGACGATCCGGAGAAGAAAGAAATGTTCGAGAAGGGTACGCACTTCAATCCGGTAGATCTTGTATGTGCTGTGCGTGATTATAAAGGACATAAATTCGACCTGGTGAAATATGTAGATAAAGCCACCGGCTTCATCTCCTACAAATCGAAGAACGGTAAAGACCTGAAAGCCCTCGAACTTCCCGGCTTGTGGAATGGTGCGATGAGCGACTGGAATACCGTCTTTGTAGAAGTTCCTCTTTCTACCTTTAACCCGGTGAAGACAGTGAATGACTTGTTGCGTGAGCAACATCAGTAATTGTATATCTATGTTCACCACAGATTACACGGATTAACACAGATTCTTGATTACCGATAATGGTTGAGATACAAAAGAAAAAAGGATGCATCCGAATTCAATCTGTGTTAATCTGTGTAATCTGTGGTGAAACTTAAAAAAGAGTGTTTAGAATGAATCAGATAGAGAAGATCATTGATATTGCTACTTGGAACAGAAGAGAACATTACGAACATTTCAGTGCTTTTGACGATCCGTTTTTTGGAGTGACGGTCAACGTAGACTGTACGCGTGCGTATCAGGAGGCCAAAGACAAAGGCGTTTCCTTTTCCCTGCTCGTCCTTCACCGCATCGTGACTGCTGCGGCTGCCGTGGAAGAGTTCCGCTACCGTATCGAAGGCGATCGAGTGGTGTGTTATGACAGTCTTCTGCCCGAAGCCACTGTGGGCCGTGCCGACCACACCTTTTCTTTTGCCGCTTTTGAATACGATCCGGACGAACTCGTCTTTATTCGTCGGGCAAAAGCCGAGATGGAACGCCTGCAAGCCACTACGGGACTCAACAAAGGAGGTACGTTTCATCCTAACGCCATTCATTATTCGGCTGTGCCGTGGCTCTCTTTCACCGATATGAAGCATCCCACCAATATGCGTTCGGGCGACAGCGTTCCCAAAATCTCCACCGGTAAATACTTCCGCGAAGGAGAAAGGCTGATGATGCCCGTTTCCGTCACTTGCCATCATGGATTGATGGATGGCTATCATGTAGCGCAGTTTATCGAGAAGCTCCATTTATAAACTTCGTTCTGAAAAAAGACTAACCAGACTATTATATGAGAGTAAAGATACCCAGACGGGAAATCATCCTATTCTGTTCCGCCTTGCTTTTCCCCGTTGCTTCGCTGTGCGCGCAAGAAGTGGGGCAGGAGGTGAAAGAGGTCAGGCAAGACGTGGAGCAACTCCAGCAGGACGTCCGCGAACTTCGTGAAGAAGTGCGTAGATTGCAGGAAGAACTTCATGGATTCCGGCGCAACAGTTTCCCGCAATGTGGCATGGACACGGTAGCTCCCTACGTTCCCCATCGGTTCATTCACCGGTTGGGGATAGAAGCCCGGCCGCAATACGTGTTCCCCACCAATCCTTTCCTGCAAGGAGAGAACGAACGGTGGAAGCCCATCCAAAGTTCCTTTGCCGCTCATCTGAAATATTCCTTCAAGTTTCGTCCCAACACCTGTGCCGACCGTATCTACGGCGGAGCCTACCAAGGCTTCGGCTTGGCCGTCACCACCTTTGGCGACCGTAAGCAACTCGGTGATCCGGTGACGTTCTACGTCTTTCAGGGCGCACGCATCGCCCGTTTCAATCCCCGTCTTTCGCTCAATTACGAGTGGAATTTCGGCCTTTCTGCCGGATGGAAACCATACGATAACGATTACAACTCCTACAACGGAGCGGTAGGTTCACGGGTGAATGCGTATCTCAATGCAGGTATCTACCTCAATTGGTCGCTTTCCCGTTATTTCGACTTTATCATCGGCGGAGATTTTACGCATTTCTCCAACGGCAACACTAAATTCCCCAACGCAGGAGTGAATACCACCGGAGCGAAAATCGGTCTGGTGTACAACTTCAACCGTGAAGAATCCGACCTGACCAAGTCCTTGGTCAAGCCGTATATTCCCCGTTTTCCCCGTCATATCAGTTACGACCTTGTGTTGTTCGGCTCGTGGAGACGGAAAGGCGTGTACGTAGAAAGCGGGAAGCAGATAGCTTCGCCGGGCAGTTACCCCGTGGCGGGATTCAACTTTGCCCCGATGTACAACCTCAACTATAAGCTGCGATTCGGCGTCTCGCTGGACGGTGTTTATGACGGTAGTGCCAATGTGTACACCGAAGACCGGATTGTGGAGTACGATTACGATGGAGGCAGCGGCACTTCCGGACGCAGGTTTCTTGTGCCGGGCATTCAGCATCAGCTTGCTCTCGGACTTTCGGGACGGGCGGAGTATGTAATGCCGTTTTTCACCATCGGTGTCGGTTTGGGAACGAATGTGCTGGGACGTGGCGATTTGCGGGGGCTGTATCAGGTCTTTGCGTTGAAGATAGACGTGACACGTAGCTCTTTCCTTCACATCGGTTACAATCTCCAAAACTTTCAGACACCTAATTATCTGATGCTCGGCTTGGGATTCCGTTTCAATAATAAGTATCCTAAGGTGCGTCATTAGAAATGTCCGTCCGGTGGCCTGTCGAATATCAAGTAAGGAATCTCAAAATGGAAAACATTATTCAAAAAATCAGAGAAATCTATCCGGTATCCGATGAAGCGCTTCAGGCGCTTCAGGCGAATATGGAACTGCGATATTATCCTAAAGATACCTATATCGTCCAGTCGGGGGTAACAGACCGCCTGGTTTATTTCATTGAAGAGGGCATTGCCCGTTCCGTATTCCATCACAACGGACAGGATACTACTACGTGGTTCACGCTGGAAGGCGACATTACGTTCGGCATGGATTCGCTCTACTATCAGCAACCGTCGGTGGAGAGCATTGAAACGCTTTCCGATTGCAAAATCTACGTCATCCATATCGACAAGCTGAATATGCTCTACGAAACCTATATCGATATAGCCAACTGGGGGCGCATCCTGCATCAGAATGTCAACAAAGAGCTTAGCCACATGTTTGTGGAACGGCTCCAGCTTTCGCCCAAAGAGCGGTACGAACAGTTCAACCGTCGCTATCCCGGACTGATAAACCGGGTGAAGCTGAAGTATGTGGCTGCCTTTTTGGGCATTTCCATCTACACGCTTAGCCGGGTACGTGCTAAAAAATAGTTTTCGGCAGGGCTTTTTTGCTTTTAAGCAAAAGAACTTCGTTTCGCAAACCGTATCTTTGCCATCTGAAAATACTAACTAACTAATAGAAAAACAGATGTCGAACATTTCTTCTTCAGCCTTTGCAGACACCAAAGCACATTATGATCTTCTTGACGGACTTCGCGGGGTAGCGGCTCTTATGGTGATATGGTATCATGTATTCGAGGGTTACGCTTTTGCCGGTGGTGGCAATATCGAGACTCTCAACCACGGTTATCTTGCCGTGGATTTCTTCTTTATCCTTTCGGGTTTCGTGATCGGTTACGCTTATGACGACCGTTGGGGCAAGAGTCTCACCATGAAAGATTTCTTTAAACGCCGTTTGATACGTCTTCATCCGATGGTCGTTATGGGTGCCGTATTGGGTGTTATCACATTCTGTATTCAGGGTTGTGTGCAATGGGATGGAACGCATGTAGCCATCTCCATGATTATGTTGTCTCTTCTTTGCACGATATTCTTCATTCCTGCCATGCCGGGTGTGGGATATGAAGTTCGTGGCAATGGTGAGATGTTTCCGTTGAACGGCCCTTGCTGGTCGTTATTTTTCGAGTATATCGGTAATATCCTGTATGCGTTGTTCATCCGCCGCTTGTCCAACAAGACGCTGACGGTATTTGTGGTGTTGCTGGGTGCAGCATTGGCAGCGTTTGCCGTTTTCAATGTCTCCACTTATGGAAACATAGGAGTGGGCTGGACGCTGGACGGGGTTAACTTCCTGGGCGGCTCGTTGCGTATGCTTTTCCCTTTCTCACTGGGTATGCTGATGTCGCGCAACTTCAAGCCTATGAAGGTGAAGGGTGCGTTTTGGATCTGTACCATTGCGCTGATTGCCCTGTTCTCTGTTCCTTATCTCGAAGGAATGGAGCCGCTTTGCATGAATGGTATTTATGAAGCGTTTTGTGTGATTGTGGCTTTCCCTATCATTCTTTGGATAGGAGCGTCGGGCACCACTACGGACGTGCAATCGACAAAAGTATGCAAATTTCTGGGGGATATATCCTATCCGGTTTATGTGATCCATTATCCGTTGATGTACCTGTTCTATGCATGGCTGATTGAGAATAAGCTCTATACGTTGGGCGAGACTTGGCACGTAGCCGTGTGCGTCTTTGTCTTGAGTATCGTGCTTGCTTATCTGTGTCTGAAACTGTATGACGAACCGATACGTAAATATTTGGCAAAACGTTTCTTGGGTAAGAAACGATAGTTTTCATTGATCTATTATATCTTAAAGCCCCGTTTTATCAAAAGACAAAACGGGGCTTTTAAATTTATAATCCGCTACCGTTTCTTGGTAGGGCTTTATTTTATGAATGTATTATAAGGCGTTAATTTCTTCTGCAGATAATCCGGTACCTTGAATAATCATTTCAGTGCTAAGTCCTATTTCTTTGAACTTACGGGCTATCTCGATTTGCTTATTCTTTTCGCCTTCTGCTAGTCCTTCTGCTTTACCTTCTGCTTTACCTTCTGCAAGTCCTTCTGCCAATCCTTCCATTCGTCCTTCCAGTTTGGCTCCATCCAGTACATCATTTTGAATCATGATAGCATTCAGATGTTCGTCGTAAGCATGACGTTCTTTGGGATTCATATTATAATAAACGAGTTTCCGGCGAGCTTCTGCAAGACCGGGGGCTTGCGTATCGGGTCGGATGCGGCCTGTTTTCAGGTATTCTATCCACTCTTCAAGGGGAGTGACAGCTACCTTGTCGAATTCGTTCACCCGAATAAGGAAATATTCGGGAAAGATTTCGCTGGGGAGCTTGCTCACTATCGCATTCTTTTCTTTGGTGCTGACCAATAATTGATCTCCCGTATGTACGCCTAAAAACGTATTCTGTCCGTGGTACAGATAATCATCACCTATACCGATGTCGAAATAAAGAATACTCACGGAGTAGATTTTCTTCACCTCATAGTATCGTTCGCCTAGCGAAATATGCTCGGTGATTGCTTTGGCAACTCCATACAGGATGCGTTCCAGATAATACAGCTCACGGGTATTTTGAATTTCTACAATAATGATTTCCCCTTTACTATTTTTTGCTTTAATATCTACCCGGTTGAATTTATCGTCAATAGTCTGCTGGTTGCTTTCGCTTTCCAGTAGTTCGATGATTTCTACTTTCTCGTTCAGGAGTACAGTGAGAAGCCCTTCGAGCACCCCGAAGTTGGCTTTCTGGCGTAAAAGGCGTTTTATGGCCCAATCAAATCTGATATAGCGATCAGTTGTTTCCATCTTTTGATTTTATATAATGAACGTACCTACAAAGATAATCATTATTTCTGTTACTCAATCGATTATGAACAATGTTTTCTTCTACCTATGGTCTCTTACTTAATTTGATATACCACATTTACAGTCCTAAGATGTTTAAAGACAAAGAGAAAGTAGAAAGTCCGGGAAAGTCCGAGCTTTCTACTTTCTCTTTTAATATAATAGGAGGACTAGGGAACTTGTATTACATCTTCAGCATACTAGCATATTACTAGGGGATTTTTGCTCCGGAGATGTTTTTTACAGAGTTGTATCCACTTTTCCATCATTAGGTAAAGTTACAGGATCCCAAGGAGAAATAATAGCATTTTCCACTTTTAGATCCGTCTTGTTTACGGTTACAGTATACGTATATTCCTTTCCGGCTTCGGTTTCAAAAACCTGACTGCCAGTAAATAATGTTGTATGAAGAGTATATCCGTCGTACTTGTTATTATACACTAAATCCACCTTCATACCTCCATCAACACGTTCGCCGGGACATACTATAAAAGTATAATAAGTCGCATTATCTGCCGCAACATAATTTCCACTAAATCCCCAAACAGCAGAATAAGCAAAATTCAATTCTTCTGCACTTCCAATCGGTTCCACCTCGCCTGTCTTAATATTAAATGAAACTTGAGAATGTAAATTCGAAAAAACGATGTTCCACCACGACGCAAAACCACTCGCGGAATTATAACCATTTCCTGGCACTAACTTTAAGACCACCTTACTCATTTTATGTTTAAATTGAAAATCAACTTGAGGATCGTCTTTTGTACCTGTTGCTTCAGCATACAGGAAATCTATCTGGTCGTCCAAATACGTAGAATACTGTTCTAGCAGCTTCCTTGTAATCTTATTATCTGTAATATCCTTGGCAGCAGCATACGGATAATATGCCGTAAACTGACCTTCCTCATCACCATAATAAATAACATTCGAATATGGTTTAAAAGCATTTCCACTCGTCCACTGATAACGGTAATTCGAATAACTCATTTTACCGCTCGTTCCAAAAACGCCGATCTCGTCTCCAGACTGCCATGTCGTATTTTTCATACGCGTTGTTACTCCTTCAATTCCGGCTGTCACTTCCACTGCCACCTGTTTGCTATCGGTGATATTGTTCATTTCACTATTATCACACCCTGTCAATGTTGCAACCAAGGCAGCTGCAAAAAAATAGACTTTTCTCATAACTGTATTTTTTTTAGTTTATATTTATTATTAATCTACTTAATTAATGCGCATCTACTCCGCCGCCGTTCACCGGAGTCCATTCGGTAATAGTAGCTCCTGTGATCTCTATTTTTGTACGATGCAACTTCACGTCATACGTATACTTACTGCCTGCTGCCAATGCTTTATCCATTTCCCAAGTGAAAGGAAGATCATTGTCATTGTTCAAATCGAAAGTCAACGTGCGCGATGTAGTCGCGTCGGGTAATAAAATTGCTTCACACAAAGCACCGGACTTTGTTGTAAGTAGTGTGATGTCTGTTGTTTCCGCACCCGCCGTCAGAGTACCATCGGAAAGATTAAATGTGGCTGTGGTGTGTTGTCCGCCCACAGTGACACTAAGGTTTTCTAAATCAGCAGCAGTCAATCCGTCTCCCGGTGTAATAGTCAACACCAGTTTGGAAAGTTGATGGCTAAAATTGAACGATACTACCGGATTATTTTTTGTATACCCTTCCGCTTTGTCGGCATACATGAAATCAATAGCCTCCTGATTACTTTGGTCGGCAATATTCAGAGAACAAGTATAATCCGTCAACGGAGTGACAAATGGATAATAAGCATAAAAATCCACTGTACCGATAATCGGAAAATAGATTCTATTTGTATTCACTTCTCCCGGTTCTTCCGGCGTGACAGAAGGTTCAAATTTGCCATTGCCATTGGGGGTTATGTAACATTTATTGTCTGCTCCGTCGCAAATATTCTCCGACGTAAGCCCTACACCGTTTCCGGAATACACCATAAAAATTCCAATTTTATCATTGCTGCCCCAGTCCGTATCTATGGCACGGCTTACGGAAGCCCCTTTTGTGCCGATCTCGCCCTTTACAGTCAATGCCGTACGTCCGTCGGGCGCAGCGGTCGGTTGAGATTCGTTGTCATTGCCGCAAGCTCCCCATAAGGCAGCCAACGCAACATAAAGTACTAATTTCTTTTTCACCATTGTCTTTCAATCTATTTGTTGTTATTATTCTGTTCTGTTTACAACACGTGCAATCAATGAATATCCACATGTCCGCCTTCTACCGAATTCCAACTATTTATATTACCGGAAAAATCTCCTTGGGAAGGCAAGTCAAAGTTGGCCCCCAATACCAGCGGAGTCATCGAACCGTCGAAACATTTCTGCAATACTTCGGTAAGGTCTGTCTTTATCGTGTACACCGATTGGTTGTTTAATGCAACAGCTATTCTAAGCTCCTGTTTTTCTTCCGCGATAATTCCCAACAAACGGATCGTGGCGGTCAGTGTCGGCGTTCCGTCCTTTTCTTCTGTTTTTTCAAAAACAGGAGAAAGGGATACTCCTGTCGGGGAAACCCATGCTCCGGTCGCGAGATTTATACTGGAGGCAATGCCGCTCAATGTGGCATTTAAACTGGTGATGCGGTCGTGATCTCCTTCTTTGAGTTTCAGCACCAACGTCAGCTGACGAATATGTTGCAACATTCCCACTGTTACAAATAAGGTGTCATCTTTTACTACGTCCAATGTCTGCGTAGCGGAAAAGAGATAACCGGGAAGAGCTTCTATGTTATTTTCGTCTGTCGAAGCTATCGTGGCAACATCACCGGTGACGGTTATGGCTTCGGGGGTGTTATAAACCAATAATTCGTAAGCTGCCGGAGCAAGCAAAGAATGAAAAATATTCGTGTTTCCCTTCACGGGCTGTTCGTCGCTTTGCCCGGACTGGCCGGACACACGAAGCGTATACGATACAGGCTGCACGGCCTGGTCTGCACGGCTGCTCCAATCTGTTGTAATCACTATCGCTCCCTGTGAAGGATGGGGCGTGTTATCAATATCGTCTTTAACGCAAGAGGTCAGCATCAAGGCGACCCCGCAAAAAAGGGCTGCGCGGGAGGTTATTTTATTAGTTTCCATATCAGTGTGATTCCTAGTTGGTTAATACCCCAATAATTTTTTGTCTTACTGCCTTTGTGGACGCGGACATCATTGATGAGTGCGTATTCGTCATAGTCAGCGTAAGTGTAGCCTGCTCCGGCGTGGAAGTCGAGAGAAAGCGAACGGTTCAGGTTGAAGATATAACCGCCTGTCAGTCCTCCGCCTTGATAATTGCCTTGCTTGCCGGTCTTGCCCAATTTATAATGAAACTCGCCCGTATGATACATGACACCTAAAAAGCCTTTGCCTTGTTTGCCCAGGTAATAACGCACTTCGGGAGAGACTTTCCAAAGGGCATAGCGACGGTTCTTATGGTCCCAGCTCCATGTGGTCCAACTACCGTTGAGCAAGAGACCGAAATGACGGTTCATCCGCCATTCGAATCCTAAATCCGGAGTAAGAGTAGCCCAATGAAGCAGGTTGGCACGCAGAGTGAGATGATGAAAGTCGGATGCCTTCAACGGAGTTTCAGTCATTTCCGAAGATGTATCCGTCGGGGATGTTGAATCTGCGGGCGTTTCCTGCTTCGGTTTTTCCGGTGCGATGATGAACGTTTCTTTTTCTTCGACAATTGGTTTTTCTTCTACTTCTTCTTGAGGAAAACGCAGACGAACGATAACAACATGTCGTAAATCCCCATAAGGTGCAGTGTGGTTGTGAGTGATAAAACAGGATTCATTCAAGCCTTTTTCGAGGATCAGTTCGGATTTCACACGGTTGCTGCTGACTCTGGCGAGTTTTAGATTTTCGACAGATGTGGGCTCGGAAGCGCAATAGCCGTCTATCAATAAAGGGACTTCACCACTAAGAATGGTAGCTTTGTGGGTTTCAACCACAGCCAAAAGATGATCCAACTGTGTTTCGTTATCTTTCCACGGGACATAGAACATATCCTTATGGGAAACAAAGCGAAAAACATAAACGGTATCAGGAATCTGATTCTGTGCCATAGAACTGACAGGCAGTAGAAACGGCAAAAACAAAAGTAAAAGATAAAATTTGCGCATTAGCATCTTATTGTATTTTGAGATTATTGTACCTCTAGTTCAACCTACATATAGCTATTTCCCACATCCGTTACTTTGTAGGTAACGGAAGAGTCTTCGTGTCTGCTCTTTCGGGAGTAGCCGCGATGCTGAAAGACGATTTTGATAATAAAATATCTTACCCCTGCTTCTGACAAGCGGCAGAGGAGAGGGATTCTTTTGCTAAAATTCAGACATTAATGAAGCCTTGATACAAAGAAGTCTCGTGTTCTGATTGTATTATTCCGTTTTTGAGTGTTTTATTAGAAAAAATGTTCGATTTAATTTGGATATTTTAAGAAATGTGCTCATCTTTGCGGCATCGATTTCTTCCGTTACCTACAAAGTAACGGTCTGTTCCTTAGTGTATTGCGTGGCCTGTTAACTGCTTCACGAAATCTATAATCTGTCTGTTTGCTTCGTCTATTTTTTTACTATGAAAGGGCTTCAAGTATGTCTCCGTCACGGTGATAGATGAATGTCCCATTGCTTCGGAAATGATTCCCGGATGGATTTCGCAGTAATAAGCTGTGGTAGCCCACGTGTGGCGGGCGGCGTAAGAACTCAACTTGTCTTCAAGTCCCAACATTTTTCCCAATGATGCCAATTGATGGTTAAAGTTGCGCAATGCCAGCTGATATTCACGATATGCTTCTTCCGTTCCCTCTTTGCTTCGCAGGATGGGAAAGAGATAGGGCGATTCAGAGTTGCGGTTCATGTGTTTTTGCAACAAGGACATTGCTTCCGGTGTCAGCGTCACGGACAAGGAACGGCCTGTTTTGCGGCGGCGGTAAGTAATCACATTTCCTTGCAAATCATTCTTGCGGAGATAGGCCAGATCGACAAACGGCAATCCGCGAAGCAGAAACATCAGGATAAACCAATCGCGTGCTTTCTCCACCATAGGAGGGATGCGGGACTGGGGCAGCCGGGTGAATACTTTTCTCATATCTTCACCATCCAACGCACGTTGGCGGTCGGCACGTGTACCCGTATAGACCGATCGGAACAAATGAGGTACATACACAGCTTTCCGCCGGTCTACGGCACGGTTGTAAACTGCCCGCAGCGTTCGGAGATACGTAGACACCGTGTTCCAACTGCATCCGCGTTCGCGCAGACTGATTTCAAAACGTTTCACCCATTCGGACGTCAGCTGACGGAACATTAACTTCTCGGACCCCTGAAAAGTGAGAATCGCATTCAAGGTGCTTTTATATACATGAGCAGTCCCCAAATTTCCCCTTCCTTGCAATTCGGCAGTCACTTGCCTCATAAACGAGAATAGATTTTCTTTCTTCATTCAGTTTTTTTTTAATAATTATTATTTACGAATTATCATATTTGTTTAAATTAGTAAAACAAAAATGTAAATATAATCGGACATCTGCAATTTAAAGTATAAAAATAAAAATATTTTATCTATAATTAATGGGAATAATTTTATAATTTTGCGAAAAATATGAACCTGATGAACAGGAGTCATGTATTAATTAAACATTTACACAATGAATGAAAGAAAGATAGCCCAGGAGGGCTACGTTATTAATGGTTTCAAACCATTTTCCCAGTTGGCAATGGAATACTTTCCCGGCAATCCGGGAATTGATTTGTCCAGAAAAAGAATGCGTGAAAGAATTGATGAAGATTTAGCTCTCGCCGCAAAATTGAGTGCTTTGGGTTATACTTCTCATACCACATATTTAAGTCCGAAGATGCAGGAGATCATTGTCCTGTACCTGGGACCTCCCTATATTGTAGTGCCCCATATTTATCTGACCCTGTTTGACGAAAAGAAACTTTAATCTTCAAAAATGGAAAATCGAACTATATATTTTTAAATATATAGTTTATTATTTATATATTTATAATAGTTCCGCATAGCGTTCGGGACGTCTTTTGGAAATGGTAGGTAACGGGTTGTGATATAGTGAGTTATCTGCTGTTTGAAAGTGTTCCGCTATGCGTTCCGTTAAAAAGTCGTTTTTCAGCCTTCGGACAGAGGCTCCGAATCTGTCGGATAGAGCTTTCGTTTGATACTTACAGAGACTCCGTTTCAGGCAAACGGAGTCTCTGTTTTTTTCCTTCGCTTCCCGGGAGCTTGTATAAGTCTGGTAAAGAAGATATTTACAGTTCCGAACATACGATTTACATTCAAATACCTCTGATACCGTCTATCCGATTAGGGGATTGATGCCGGATGGAATACCTTTGCCGAAAATTTTAAAACATTAGATATGCAGAATTTCAATCTTCAACAAATGTCCGGAAACGGTTATATTATTATTCCCAAACTGATGTTCGCAGAGTATATGAAGAATTGCGACAACCATGAAGGCGACATAGAGGCTTTCTTGAAATTGCTTATGAAAGTGAACTATTCCGAAACGGAATATACCGATTACTGGTGCAAGAAGAGTGTGTGTAAAAGAGGCGAAAGCCTGCGCAGCTACCGGAGTTGGAGCGATGTTTTTCATTGGTCTGTCAGCAGGACGTACCGTTTCATGCAGGGTTTGAAGTCGAAAGGAGTGATTGAAATTATTTCGCACGACGACACTTCCGCCCTGCATATCCGGGTGGTGGATTATGAGAGCTGGGTGAGCGTGCCTAAGGCCGAACCCGACAGTGTGAAGCGGCAGAAGAAGGAAGCTAAAGAGAAGTTTCTCCTCTTTTGGAACGAGTATCACAACGTCACCCAGCTTCCCAAAGAGAACATTGCCAAGGCGCAGCGCGAATGGAAGAAGTTGAGCGACAAGGAACGGGAACTGGCCGTCGGGCACATCGAGGAATATTACTTCCATCAGACGAACGCCAACTTTCTCTTGCACGCCTCTTCTTACTTGGCAAACAAGGCATTCTTGAACGAATATTGAGGTGGAAGATGGATACGGAAAATAGAGTTTCGCCACAGGCTCCCGAAATAGAGGAAGCCATCATAGGAGCTTGTATGATAGAGCAGGAGGCTCTGCCGCTGGTAGCGGACAAGCTCCGTCCGGAAATGTTCTACGTGGAGCGCCATCGACTGATTTTCTCGGCTTTGCTGGCAATGTACCAGGCGGGTACGAAGGTGGATATTCTGACTGTAAAAGAAGAGCTTCTCCGCAGGGGGACGCTCGAAGAAGCGGGCGGGGCGTATCAGGTCACTTTGCTTAGCAGCAGGGTGGCAAGCTCCGCGCATATCGAGTATCATGCGCAGATCGTGCACGAGAAATATTTGCGTCGTGAGATGATTGTGGGGTTGAATAAGTTGCTTGCCTGTTCGCTGGACGATACGCTGGATATTGCCGATACGCTGGTAGATGCTCATAATTTGCTCGACCGTCTGGAGGGTGAGTTCGGGCATAACGACTGTATGCGCGATATGGATACGCTGATGGCGGACACGATGAAGGATGCCGAGCGGCGTATCATCAGGAGTGTGAACGGCGTGACAGGTGTTCCGACGGGGCTGACGGATTTGGATCGTATGACCTCCGGATGGCAGGACGGTGATCTGGTGGTTCTCGCTGCCCGTCCCTCGGTGGGGAAAACGGCTTTAGCGTTGCATTTGGCACGTAGCGCGGCGATGGCGGGGCGTGCCGTGGTAGTGTACAGTTTGGAAATGCAGGGGGAGAGGTTGGCAGACCGGTGGTTGATGGCGGCGAGCGAAGTCAACCAGCGACATTGGCGGACAGGAGTGCCCAGCGAGCAGGAGATGTCGGAGGCACGTGCGGCGGCTGCAGAACTTTCGCGCTTGCGGATACACGTGGATGACAGTACGGTGGTGAGTATGGATCATGTGCGCTCAAGCGCGCGGTTGCTGAAAAGCCGGGGGGAGTGTGACGTGATTTTTGTTGATTATTTGCAGCTTTGCGATATGACGACGGGGCAAAGTAACCGTAACCGTGAGCAGGAGGTGGCACAAGCCACTCGGAAAGCGAAGATGCTGGCTAAGGAGTTGAATGTGCCGGTGGTGCTGTTGAGCCAGTTGAATCGTTTGGCAGAGGGGCATATCGACCGGCGGCCGGAGTTGAGCCAGTTGCGCGAGAGTGGCGCCATCGAGCAGGATGCGGACGTGGTGATGTTGCTCTATCGTCCTGCACAGGCTCGTATCACGACGGACAAGGATAGCGGTTACCCGACGGAGGGACTGGGCGTGGTGATTGTGGCCAAGCAGCGCAACGGGGAGACAGGAAATGCCTACTTTCACCATAATCCGGAAATGACGAAAATCGGTGATTATGTGCCGCCTTTGGAGTATTTGCTGAAACATGCCAAGTGATTGGTGCTTTTGTTTGACTAATAGGATGCATATTTATACGCTATTATTTTAGAATTATCTTTCTATTTTTAGTTGTGATCAGGAAGAAAATAAACGGGTAAAAACTTGACTTTTGATGTTTGATTTTGTATCTTTGTGATGTCGAAAGAAGAGAAAATATTATTACTTAAACCTTAACTTTTTTAAATTATGAATGTATTGGTGGAGCGCTATCAGCGCAGAAAGTATGTGAATCAGGAAGATTCGCAGATGTTGTATTATGTACGCCAGAAATCGGGTACAGTGAGAGTGATGGATGTCAATAAGCTGGCGGATGCCATCGAGGCGAATTCTTCGCTGACGGCAGGAGATGTGAAACATTCCATCGAGGCTTTTGTGGAGCAGTTGCGTTTGTCGCTCACACAAGGTGATAAGGTGAAGATTGATGGGTTGGGAACCTTTCATATCACGTTAAGCAGCGAGGGGACAGAAAAGGAGAAGGATTGCACGGTGCGCAGTATTCGCCGGGTGAATGTGCGTTTCGTCGCTGATAAGGCGCTTCGTCTGGTGAATACCAGTCATACCACGACCCGGGGGGAGAATAATGTGGATTTCGTTCTTGCAGGAAAAGGGGTGGACGGCTCCGATGATGAGAACGGGGGCGGAAATCCCGGCGGCAGTGGAAATCCCGGTGGCGGCGGAAGCGGAGAGGCCCCGGACCCGGCGGCATAAGGCTGGATGAAGAATTGAGAATCGGGAACTGGGAACCAGGGATGAAAGGCTTGGGGATGGTTTCCGGTTCTCTTTCTTTATGGGTTTGATTCTTGGGTTTTGTAGGCTTTGTTGTCTTTATTGTTTTTTGTTATCTTGATGGGCTTAATTGATTTCATAGGCTTTATTGTCCTCATTGGGATTTCTTCTTTTTCAATTCTCTTTTTTCGTTCGTTTCATTCGTTTTTATGTTTCATTCTTCATTTAATAGAAAAAATCATGTTAGATAAAATTCTCGATATTATAATGACGATTTTGCCTTTCTTGGGTGGTAATCGTAAGAAGCGCAAAGAAATGGCGCAGGAAGTCAAAGAGTTCAGCGAACTGGTGAAAGATCAATATTCTTTTCTAATGGAACAATTGGAAAAGGTGTTGAAGGATTATTTCGACCTTAGTTCGAGAGTGAAAGAGATGCATACGGAGATTTTCTCGTTGAGAGGTCAACTTGCGCAGGCTTCTGCTTTGCAGTGCGTCAAGAAGGAATGTGTACAGCGTAATGCGCTGGAAGCCTGAAGGGGGGTAGATGTCATATAGTATGATGCGATCTATAAACCTGATAGTGATCCATTGTTCCGCCACACGCGAGGACAAGAGTTTTACGGAGTACGATTTGGACGTCTGCCATCGCAGGCGGGGATTTAATGGAACGGGGTATCATTTTTATATCCGTAAGAACGGTGATATAAAATCTACCCGGCCGATAGAGAAGATTGGTGCGCACGTCCGTGGCTTCAATAGTGAAAGTATAGGTATCTGTTATGAGGGTGGACTCGATTGTGAAGGGCAGCCCAAAGATACCCGTACAGAGTGGCAGAAACACTCTCTGCGCGTACTGATTCTTACGTTGCTGCGTGATTATCCGGGTTGCCGGGTATGCGGGCATCGGGATTTAAGTCCTGACCTGAACGGGAACGGTGAGATAGAGCCGGAGGAATGGATCAAGGCTTGTCCTTGCTTCGATGCTGAAACCGGATGGAACCAAGTCTGAAAGGAAAAGAGGCTGTCTTAACAGGTTCGGAAAAAAGAAATCACCCCTGTCAGTTCAAATTCTGATAGGGGTGAAATCGTTAAAAAGAGACTTGTTAGACGGCCTCTTTGGTAGGCTTTTTTATCTCGTATTTTCTAATAGAGCTGTTTACTCATCTTATAGTTGATAAGACGTAATTGATTAGCTTTTCGTTTTTGTTCTTCATCAACTTGAAAACCTTGTTTCTCGAAAAACGGTTTTGCCGTGATGCTAACCTCCGATGTTAATCTTTTCGCACCTCTTTCTCGTGCGTATGCTTCGAGATATTTATACAAAGATGTCGCAATGCCTTGATGCTGAAAGTCCTTATGGACAAACAGCGTGTGCATATATCCGTCATCGTTGACAGAGCCGAAGCCTACAATCACACCTTCTTCATTTTCTGCAACCACATAATGTTGCTCTTCGAAAAGCTCACCCCAATGTGATGTATCGTCTCCGCACGAAGCCCAGTCTGCTACTTCTTCGGCTGTATAATCTTTTCGGTTCACAGTCAGAACTGTGTGCTGATATAGCTCTTGTAGTGCTGGAATATCAGACAGGTTTACTTGGCGGATTCTATTCATCTTATCTCTAAATTTCTTATTTAGTAAACTTCTACTTTCTCTGCAATTCTCTTAGCCTTGTCGCGCAACGCATCCAAATCAGCATCGAGCGTAGCGTAGCAAAGCACCACACCCATACGACGGTTGACGCGTGTAAACGGTTTGCCGAATATACGTAGATAGGTATCTTCTTCTTTGGTCACTTCTTCCAGTCCACGATATTGAGGGCGTTCCTGACTGGCAATCGGAGAGAGGATGACGGCACTTGCGCCTATCCGTTCTTGCTTGATGCCCGGAATAGGCAGACCGAGCACGGCACGCAGGTGCAATTCAAATTCATTCAGATTTTGTGTTCCTGCCAAAGTCACCATGCCGGTATCGTGCGGACGTGGAGAAAGTTCGGAGAAATAGACTCCGTTTTCATGGCTTAGGAAGAACTCAACTCCCCAAAGTCCTGCGCCTGTCAGCGCGCGGGTTACTTTTTCTGCCATCTCTTCCGCTTCTTTCAAATGAGCAGGATCGATGTGTGCAGGCTGGAAACTTTCGCGATAGTCGCCACCTTTCTGCACGTGTCCGATAGGAGGGCAGAACAGGGTGGGACCGTTCTTTTGAGTAACGGTGAGCAGGGTGATTTCGCTGTCGAATTTGATAAATTCTTCAATGATAAGTTCGCGGATATCGCCACGGCTTCCGCTGCATCCGTATTCCCAGGCGTGTTCAAGTTCGTCGGCACTCTTCACTAGCGACTGTCCTTTACCGGAGGATGACATCAACGGTTTAACGACACAAGGGAAACCGATTTTAGCGGCAGCTTCTTTCAGTTCGTCCAATGTTTTGGCGTAGAAGTATTTGGCTGTTTTCAGTCCGAGCTCTTTGGCGGCAAGGTCGCGGATAGCTTTACGATTCATCGTGAAGTTCACGGCACGGGCGCTGGGCACTACCTGTATGCCTTCTTTTTCGAAGTCATACAAACGTTCTGTGCGGATCGCTTCAATCTCCGGAACGATAATGTCCGGCTGGTGTTTCTTTACGACACGCTCCAGTTCTTCACCGTTCAGCATATCGAATACTTCAAATTCATCAGCCACTTGCATAGCAGGTGCTCCCGCGTACGAGTCGCAGGCAATGATGTGTTGACCTTTACGTTGAGCTGAAATTACAAATTCTTTTCCTAGTTCTCCAGAACCGAGTAACAGTATTTTCTTCATCATTTTGAGTGTTTTATATTAGTGGTGCAAAATTACAGCAAAAAAATGAGATAATAATTGTATAGGCGTTGATTATATTTCTCTTTTATATAAATAAGGAATAGTCTTCTATATAATATAAGGTGCAATGTAAATCCTGCATGAAAAACTTTCGTGCAGGATTTGGTGTTTTCTTTAGTTGAAAAGCGTATCCTTGAAAAAGACAACCAGAACCTCCTGAAAATTGCTGTGAATTTTAGTGCGGAGACGCGAAATATAGAGAAATGGATCGTAGAAAAATAGAAAATACGGCTTTAAACTTTCTTAAGGAAAACATGAAAAAACAGCGTTCGCTGTGTTCGAGCACAAAACTAGTTGTCTGTGCTACTATTTTGTATTACGGCTAAATCCTTGATTTAAAACAAAGAGAAAGGAAACTGGACGCGAAAATCCGGTTTATTGATATATTATTATCTCAAAATCTATTTTGCTATTGATTTGTAGTCTAAATTCGCCTAAATTGGTCAATCTGTAGCTATTATTAGTCTAATAAGTGTTAGCGAACGACAAATAATGAAAAAGGAGTAACAACGATATGGAATTGTTTCTACATTTGTGCAGTTGTTTCTTTAACTATTTCTAGTGGTAGAAGTTTCTAGGATATAGAAAATAGTTGAACAAAAAATTAATTCAACTGTTTATTATAATATTGAAATTAGGTAAAACGCGAAAATGTTTATTCCTTATCATATTATAAGGTCAAAAAGGAGAGAAAAGAATAATATAAATAAAAGAGATTGCTTATGTCACAGATTATCGGACATATCTCGCAGGTGATCGGCCCTGTGGTCGATGTGTACTTTGAAGGTACGGATGCGGAACTGGTGCTGCCAAGCATCCACGACGCACTGGAGATAAAGAGGCCAAACGGCAAAATACTGGTTGTAGAAGTTCAGCAACATATCGGCGAAAATACGGTGCGTACCGTAGCGATGGATAGTACCGACGGACTTCAGAGAGGCATGAAAGTGTATCCCACCGGAGGCCCGATCACTATGCCGATAGGCGAACAGATTAAAGGACGACTGATGAACGTAGTCGGTGATTCGATCGACGGTATGAAAGGACTCAACCGCGACGGTGCGTATTCCATTCACCGGGACCCCCCTAAATTTGAGGATTTGACAACTGTGCAAGAGGTGCTTTTCACGGGTATCAAAGTGATCGACCTGCTCGAACCGTATGCCAAAGGTGGTAAAATCGGTTTGTTCGGCGGCGCCGGTGTGGGAAAAACCGTATTGATCCAGGAACTTATCAATAATATCGCCAAGAAACATAACGGATTCTCCGTATTTGCCGGAGTAGGTGAACGTACCCGTGAAGGTAACGACTTGCTGCGCGAAATGATCGAATCCGGCGTTATCCGCTACGGCGAAGCATTCAAGGAAAGCATGGAGAAAGGTCACTGGGATCTTTCGAAAGTAGATTATAACGAACTGGAGAAATCGCAAGTGTCGCTGATTTTCGGTCAGATGAACGAACCTCCGGGCGCACGTGCTTCTGTGGCACTGTCCGGACTGACGGTAGCGGAATCTTTCCGCGACGCCGGTAAAGAAGGTGAGAAACGCGATATCCTGTTCTTTATCGATAATATCTTCCGTTTCACGCAAGCAGGTTCGGAAGTGTCCGCCCTTTTGGGACGTATGCCCTCCGCCGTTGGTTACCAGCCTACGCTGGCCACGGAAATGGGTGCGATGCAGGAACGTATCACGTCTACCCGCAAAGGTTCTATCACCTCCGTACAAGCGGTGTATGTGCCTGCCGATGACTTGACCGACCCGGCTCCTGCAACGACTTTCAGCCACTTGGACGCAACTACCGTACTCGACCGTAAGATCACCGAGCTGGGTATCTATCCGGCTGTCGACCCGTTGGCATCTACGTCACGTATCCTCGACCCGCACATTGTAGGCCAGGAACATTACGACATAGCGCAGCGCGTAAAACAAATCTTGCAGCGTAACAAGGAATTGCAGGATATTATCTCTATCCTCGGTATGGAAGAACTCTCGGAAGAAGACAAGATGGTAGTGAACCGCGCCCGCCGTGTGCAGCGTTTCCTTTCGCAACCGTTTGCCGTAGCCGAACAGTTTACAGGTGTTCCGGGTGTGATGGTGGGTATTGAAGATACCATCAAGGGATTCAAGATGATTCTGGACGGAGAAGTGGATTATCTTCCCGAACAGGCTTTCCTGAATGTCGGTACGATTGAGGAAGCAATAGAGAAAGGTAAGAAATTGCTGGAACAGGCGAAAAAATAAAAATATAGAGTGATGAAAGAACTGCATTTGAGTATAGTATCGCCCGAAAAGAGCATATTCGACGGAGATGTGAAGATTGTCACATTGCCGGGCATGATCGGTTCGTTTTCTATTCTGCCGGGGCATGCGCCCATTGTATCGTCGCTGAAAGCGGGAACGTTGAGTTATACGACGATGGAGGGAGAAGAGCACACGATGGATATTCAGGGCGGTTTTGTTGAAATGAGTGACGGCACGGTTTCTGCCTGTGTTTCCTGACGGAAGCCTTCCGGCACAAAGACCAAGTATCTAAAGATTGAAAAAAACGAGATAATAACCTTACAGAAAAACACAGTAACATGATGAATATTAGTAAAACTAAACGGAGCTTTATCTGTTGGCATACCTTATTTGCAGTGATTAGTGCGGCGCTCGGAGCTGTTATCCTACACTTCGCTCTGCCGGGGCATTATTTCGGAGGGTATCCGTTTATACCGGTTTATTTTTACTTCTTCGGGTTGGCCAGCATCTATATGTTCGACGCTTGCCGGCGGCACGCTCCGCAGAGATTGTTACTGTTGTATTTGGCAATGAAGATGATAAAGATGATTCTTTCGCTGATTCTGGTCTTGATTTATTGCCTTGCTGTACGCGAAGAAGCTAGAGCTTTTTTACTGACGTTTATCTCGTTCTATTTGATATATCTGATATTCGAAACCTGGTTTTTCTTCTCTTTTGAGATGAACCAGAAACGGAAAAAGAAAAATAAGAAGAAACATGAAACAGTTGCATAACATAGTAGCTCCGTTGATTCTGTTCTGCCTGATGGCAGCGGTCAGTTTTCCGGTTCTTGCGCAAGAGCAAGAGGGGGAAGTGGTGGCGCAGCAGACGCAGGACGAGATTACTCCGAAGGAGGAACAGGAGAACACGGTTGATGTGAAAGAAATTGTGTTCGGGCATATCGGTGACTCCTACGAATGGCATATTACAACATGGGGTAACACGCATATTACTATACCGTTACCTGTTATTGTTTATAGTAGCACTTCAGGTTGGCATACGTTCCTTTCTTCCCGTCTCGAAGAGAATGGAGGTACGTATGAAGGACTTTCCATCGCTCCCGCAGGAAGCAAGTATGAAGGCAAACTGGTAGAGTATGACGCCGCAGGCGAACAGGTTCGCCCTTGGGATATTTCCATTACGAAAGTGACGTTTGCCTTGTTGTTCAACAGCGTATTGCTGCTCGTTATCGTGTTGTGTGTGGCACATTGGTACAGGAAACGTCCGCAAGGAGCCAAAGCACCGGGAGGATTTATCGGATTCATGGAGATGTTCATCATGATGGTGAACGACGACATCATCAAGAGTTGTGTCGGACCTAACTACCGGAAGTTTGCGCCCTATCTGCTGACAGCGTTCTTTTTCATCTTTATCAATAACATGATGGGATTGATTCCGTTTTTCCCCGGAGGCGCGAATGTGACGGGAAATATCGCTATCACGATGGTGCTGGCAGTCTGCACGTTCCTCGCGGTCAATATCTTCGGTACGAAACATTATTGGAAAGATATTTTCTGGCCCGATGTACCCTGGTGGCTGAAAGTGCCTGTGCCGATGATGCCGTTCATCGAGTTCTTCGGAATCTTTACGAAACCGTTTGCTTTGATGATCCGTCTTTTTGCCAATATGCTGGCCGGACACATGGCGATGCTGGTGCTCACCTGCCTGATCTTTATCTCGGCAAGCATGGGGCCTGCGCTGAACGGCACGCTCACGGTGGCTTCCGTATTGTTCAACATCTTTATGAATGCGCTTGAACTGCTGGTGGCTTTCATCCAGGCTTACGTATTTACGATGTTGTCGGCAGTGTTTATCGGACTGGCACAGGAAGGAGCCAGAGTGAAAACAGAAGAATAATCAATGAAACGCGGTGAAAACGTGACTGAACGAATACGGAATAAACGCGCGGAATGAGGAATTAAATAATAAAAACAAGAGAAAATATAAACCATTTTAAAACTGAAAATTATGTTACTATCAGTATTGTTACAAGCCACTGCAGCAGCAGTAGGAGTTAGTAAATTAGGTGCAGCTATCGGTGCAGGTCTTGCAGTAATCGGAGCTGGTTTGGGTATTGGTAAGATTGGTGGTTCGGCAATGGAAGCTATCGCACGCCAGCCGGAAGCATCGGGAGACATTCGTATGAACATGATTATCGCCGCCGCCTTGATTGAAGGTGTGGCCCTGTTGGCGGTAGTAGTTTGTCTGTTGGTGTTCTTCCTCTAATCAGGTATATAACAAGCGAATTTCGCAGGCGTAAAACCCTGTTTCTAAATGGGGGAGATCCTCATACAATGAGCAGCCGCGAAATCGTAAATTGTAAATCGTAAAATCGTAAATAAAGATTATGTCATTACTATTACCTGATAGTGGCCTGCTGTTCTGGATGTTTCTCTCATTCGGGATTGTGTTCGTGATATTGGCGAAATACGGCTTCCCCGTCATCATCAAGATGGTGGAAGGCCGTAAGACCTATATCGACCAGTCTTTGGAGGTGGCGAGGGAAGCTAATGCCCAGTTGTCTAAACTGAAACAAGAAGGCGACGCATTGGTGGCAGCCGCCAACAAAGAGCAAGGACGCATCTTGAGGGAAGCAATGGAAGAACGTGACAAGATTGTTCACGAGGCCCGTAAACAAGCCGAAATTGCCGCACAAAAAGAACTTGATGCGGTGAAACAACAAATCCAGATGGAGAAAGACGAAGCAATTCGCGACATCCGTCGCCAGGTGGCCGTGCTTTCTGTTGACATCGCCGAGAAAGTGCTCCGCAAGAGTCTTGAGGACAAGGATGCACAGATGGGCATGATCGACCGCATGCTGGATGAAGTACTAACCCCGAATAAGAACTAAGGAAGATGGAAGTCGGAATACTCTCAATGCGTTATGCAAAAGCTATCATTGAATACGCACAGGAAAAAGGTCTGGAAGACAGGTTGTATCAGGAGTTTCTGACCCTGTCGCACAGCTTTTGTGAACAGCCCGGTCTGCGCGAAGCGCTTGATAATCCCGTCATCACGACCAAGGAAAAGTTGGCGTTAGTCTGCACAGCTGCCGATGGTGACGGTAAATCGACCAGAGAGTTTGTCCGTTTTATCACTTTGGTACTGCGAAACAGGCGTGAAGGCTATCTGCAATTTATTAGCCTGATGTATCTGGATCTCTACCGGAAGCTGAAACATATCGGAACCGGCAAATTGATTACGGCCGTTCCCGTCGATAAAGAGACGGAAGACCGGATCCGGTCGGCTGCCGCACATATCCTGCATGCCCAGATGGAGCTGGAAACGGTGATAGATCCTTCTATCGAAGGTGGGTTTATCTTTGATATCAACGACTATCGGTTGGATGCAAGCGTTGCCACGCAGTTGAAGCGAGTGAAACAACAATTTATTGATAAGAATAGGAGAATTGTATAATGTCTGAAAATATAAGAGTAAGCGAAGTATCCGATATATTGCGCAAGCAGCTCGAAGGAATCAATGCCAATGTGCAACTTGACGAAATCGGTACGGTGCTCCAGGTGAGTGACGGCGTAGTGCGTATCTATGGACTACGGAACGCCGAGGCCAATGAATTGCTGGAGTTTGACAATGGTATCAAAGCAATCGTGATGAACCTCGAAGAGGACAACGTGGGTGCTGTACTGTTGGGCCCGACGGACAAAATCAAAGAAGGATTCGTCGTGAAGCGTACCAAACGTATCGCCTCCATCCGTGTAGGAGAGGGCATGCTGGGACGTGTGATTGACCCGCTGGGCGAACCGCTCGACGGCAAAGGATTGATTGGCGGCGAACTGTATGATATGCCTTTGGAACGGAAAGCTCCGGGAGTAATCTATCGTCAGCCTGTGAACCAGCCGTTGCAGACCGGATTGAAGGCTGTGGACGCCATGATTCCTATCGGCCGCGGACAGCGTGAGTTGATTATCGGCGACCGCCAGACGGGAAAGACTGCCATTGCGATTGATACGATTATCAACCAACGCACTAACTTCCTGGCAGGCGACCCTGTATATTGTATCTATGTAGCTATCGGTCAGAAGGGTTCTACCGTTGCTTCTATCGTTAATACGCTTCGTGAGTATGGAGCACTGGACTACACGGTGGTTGTAGCTGCCACGGCTGGTGACCCGGCTGCGTTGCAGTATTACGCTCCGTTTGCAGGTGCTGCCATCGGCGAGTATTTCCGTGATACCGGCCGTCATGCGTTGGTGGTTTATGATGACCTTTCCAAACAGGCGGTGGCTTATCGTGAGGTTTCGCTGATTCTTCGCCGTCCGTCCGGTCGTGAGGCTTATCCGGGTGATATCTTCTATCTGCACTCCCGTCTGTTGGAACGTGCTGCCAAGATTATCAGTCAGGAAGAAGTGGCACGCGAAATGAACGATCTCCCGGAAAGTCTGAAGGGGATTGTGAAAGGTGGCGGCTCGCTCACAGCATTGCCTATCATCGAAACGCAAGCAGGTGACGTATCGGCTTATATCCCGACGAACGTGATTTCTATCACCGACGGACAGATATTCCTTGAGACTGACTTGTTCAACCAGGGTACGCGTCCGGCTATCAACGTCGGTATCTCCGTATCCCGTGTAGGTGGTAACGCGCAGATTAAGGCTATGAAGAAGGTGGCCGGAACATTGAAGATTGACCAGGCGCAATATCGCGAGTTGGAAGCCTTCTCTAAGTTCAGCAGCGACATGGACCCGATTACTGCCCTGACTATTGATAAAGGACGTAAGAACGGACAATTATTGATTCAACCGCAATACAGCCCGATGCCCGTAGAGCAGCAGATTGCTATCCTCTACTGTGGTACGCACGGACTTCTACATGATGTCCCATTGGATAAGGTGCAGGACTTTGAACGCAGTTTCATCGAATCTCTGCAACTGAACCACCAGGAGGATGTATTGGACATACTGAAAACGGGCGTGATCGACGATAACGTGATTAAAGCTATCGAAGAGACTGCCGCTATGGTGGCGAAACAGTACTTATAATAGTGATTAGTTGGTTAGTGATAAGTGATTAGCTTACTGTCACCAACCACTAACCGCCAATTATTAATCACTATCACCAACTATTAATAATTAACCACTAACCACTAAAAAAAATGGCTTCACTGAAAGAAGTAAAAACCAGAATAAATTCGGTAAAAAGTACCCGAAAAATCACTTCAGCAATGAAGATGGTGGCTTCTGCCAAATTACACAAGGCACAAGGAGCCATTGAGAATATGCTGCCTTATCAGAAGAAGTTGAACAAGATTCTGACCAACTTCCTAAGCGCTGACCTGCCCATCGAATCTCCTTATGTGCAGGAGCGTGAAGTGAAACGTGTAGCAATCGTCGTCTTTTCTTCAAACACTTCTCTTTGTGGTGCTTTCAACGCCAACGTCATCAAAATGATGATGCAAACGATCGGAGAGTTCCGCACCCTGGGACAGGATAATATCTTGATATTCCCAATTGGCAAGAAGGTGGATGAAGCGGTCAAACGAATGGGATTCAAACCGCAGGAGACTTCTCCGACGCTCTCCGACAAACCGACGTATCAGGAGGCTGCCGAATTGGCTCACCGACTAATGGATATGTATGTGGCAGGAGAAGTAGACCGCGTGGAAATAATCTATCATCACTTCAAGTCAATGGGGGTACAGATTCTTCTCCGGGAGACGTATCTCCCCATTGATATGACGAATGTGGTAAGTGAAGAGGACAGAATGAATAAGGAGGAGGTAGAGGAGCATGAAATTGCCAATGATTATATCATCGAACCGAACGCGGAAGAATTGATCGCCAGCTTAATACCAACAGTATTGAGCCAGAAGATTTTTACCGCTGCCGTCGACTCTAATGCATCGGAACATGCTGCACGTACCCTAGCTATGCAAGTGGCTACGGACAATGCAAACGAGCTGATTCAGGATTTGACAAAGCAGTACAATAAGAGTCGTCAGCAAGCAATTACGAATGAGTTGCTGGATATTGTAGGGGGGACAATGAAATAGATTCCAAGGATTAATAACAATATTTTTTGATTCGGTATCCCATTTTTAAGATAAGCCTTAAAAATGGGATATTTGTATATATATTTGTGGCATAATTAGGCTTGATTATGGGTTTATGCTTAGACAAAACAAACTTAAAAATATATATAGATTATGAGAATTAAGCATTTATTGAACTTTTTCGTTGCAACGGTATTTATCGGTGTGGCAGTAGGATGTGCAGAAAAGGATTTGTATGATCCTAATTATGGGAAAGAACCTGTAAAAGGTCCTGAAGAATATTTTGGATTCGAAACACGTGGAGATGTGTCGCTTGATGTGAATTATGCATTACCCGGATTTGCGGCTCTTATTGAAGTCTATGACATTGATCCGATGGAAATTGTGGATAATACACCTGTAAAAAAACAAGGAGTGGAAGCTTTATTCAAGATTTACACAGATGAAAGCGGAAAGTTTAATGGAAAGATGAATATTCCTACTTCTGTAAAATCGATATACCTATATACGGAAAGTTGGGGATTACCAAGGTGTATGCCATTGGAAATAAAGGATGGTATGGTTAGTTTTGATATGTCAAATATAGGAGCTTCTACTGTAAAAGCAAAAAATAATACACGGTCTTATGGTTTTCAAGGGACGGTTCCTTATGTCTTGAATGGAAATAATAAACTGTATTCCTTATGTAAATGGGGAGAGGGAGGAAGTCTTGACAGTAAATATATGTCATTTGAAGAGAACGTTGGTGATGAAACGGTTGGAAGTTTGACGCAACGTTTGAAGAATTTCTTTAATCCTGATGGAATAGCGAATGTTGATAATATGAATTTAGTCACCCAATCCAGAACTACAAATATTACGGTAACACAAGATGGGACTGCATTGGATGTTATTTTCCTGAATCGGGATGCCATGTATAATAATTCGTTCGGGTATTATTATTATAAAACATCTAAGGAACCTGATATGCGCGGAATGTCAGATATGAAGAAGTATATCATATTTCCAAATGTTTCTTTCTCTGTATATGGAGGTCAGTTGCCTATTTTGAAATGTGGCAGTAAAGTACGTTTGCTCTATTTTGATGAACAAGGTAATGCTAAAGAGGAATTTCCAGCCGGTTATACGGTAGGATGGTTTATGTATGCTGATGGATATAATCAGAGTGAGAATGAAATTGATATAACAAAACAAGTTGCATCAGGTTTCTCTAATTTATTAGCTTCTAATCAGGTGTTGGGACAGCAGCGACAGAATTTTGTATCTGTAAAGGACGAGACAAGCGGCAAGGTTATTATCGGAGTAGAAGATGGGGCAAATAATAGTTATTGTGATCTTTTATTCTATGTAAATGCATCAAAAACTATTGAGGAACCCAATGACAGACCTGTTATAACTCCGGATGATGGAAATGAACCAGAAAAACCGGATGTAACTGAAACGAAGACCGGTACATTAGCTTTTGAAGATATATGGCCTGGCGGTGGAGATTATGATATGAATGACGTAATCGTAGAATATAATCGTGCCGTATCTTTTGATAAAAAGAACCAGGTAACTAAAATTGTAGATACATTTACTCCTGTACATGATGGTGCAGTGTTTGCGAATGCTTTTGCTTATCAGGTAGATAAGGGACAATTCGGTAAAATGACTTTTTCCGCTACTACGGAAGGGATACATACGGAATCTGCAACATCTTCTATTATTGTTTGTCCGAATGTGAAGCAAGCTATTCAAAAGGTATATACTATAACCCGTGAATTTACAGGCGGTTCTTTCAATAAGAAAGATTTAAAGTCATATAATCCTTATATCATAGTGAAGTATGCCGAAGGGCAAAAAGGTCGTACAGAAGTGCATCTGCCTAAGCATGAGGCAACATCTCTTGCGGACTTGTCTTTAGCAGGTACTCAAAAGGATGCTTATTACATAGATAAAGAAGGAGCTTATCCGTTTGCTATTGATATTCCTATCTTGAACTTTATTTCAGTAACTGAAAAAAAGAGTATTGATACCGAATATCCTAACTTTAAAGCTTGGGCAGATTCTAAAGGAGAAAAATATACGGATTGGTATAACAATCATGTAAATTAACTCTCAAAGCATATAACACAACATTTGGTGTTTTTATTGTTCTCTCGTCCCGGTCGTTATTTAATGAAAACGACCGGGACTTTCTTTTATCCGATTGCTTCTCATCTCTACCAGAAAAAGTTTGCTACTTTTATTTCAATCTCTATATAGTTTTCTGTACCTTTGCACAAAACAATATAACTTTCATGGAAAATAACCCGGAACTGCAGCTAGCTTGGCAGTTCATAGAAAATACAGGCACACATTTATTTCTTACCGGAAAAGCCGGAACCGGAAAAACGACATTTCTTAGACGATTGAAAGAACACACCCCTAAGCGCATGGTTGTATTAGCACCGACAGGGATCGCAGCCATCAATGCGGGAGGAGTAACGATTCATTCTTTCTTTCAGTTGTCTTTTGCCCCTTTTGTGCCGGAAACTACCTTTAATTCTTCCCAAACACATTACCGTTACAGTAAAGAAAAGCGGAACATAATTCGTAGCATGGATTTGCTCGTTATTGATGAGATCAGTATGGTGCGTGCCGATTTGTTGGACGCGGTGGATGCAACTCTGCGGCGGTATCGCGATAGAGAGAAACCGTTTGGCGGGGTGCAACTGTTGATGATTGGAGATTTGCAGCAATTGGCTCCCGTCGTGAAAGATAATGAGTGGGAACTGTTGAGGAAGCATTACGAAACCCCTTATTTCTTTGCGAGCCATGCGTTGAAAGAAACGGTATATATGACCATTGAACTTAAAAAAGTCTACCGGCAGAGTGACACATTCTTCCTGTCTTTATTAAATAAAATCCGGGAAAATAAGGCTGACGATGAAGTGCTGAATGAACTGAACCGTCGTTATCAGCCCGGTTTCCAGCCACAAAAAGAAGAAGGATATATTCGGCTGACGACACATAATTATCAGGCACAGAAAGTAAATGACCGTGAATTGGCATCTTTGTCCGGCAAGGCGTATCATTTTCGTGCCGAGATAGAAGGAGATTTCCCCGAATATTCCTATCCTGCGGATGAACTCCTGACAATAAAGGAAGGAGCGCAAATTATGTTCCTGAAGAATGATCCATCGTCCGAGAAACGATATTATAACGGTATGATTGGTGAGGTGGTCACTGTTAATGATGCAGGTATTATTGTGCGGGGGAAGGGGAATAAATCAGAATTTCAGTTGTTGCCGGAAGAGTGGGGAAATTATAAGTACGTACTGAATGAGGAAACAAAGGAAATCACGGAAGTGATAGAAGGAACGTTCCGTCAATATCCTATCCGTCTGGCATGGGCCATTACGATACATAAAAGTCAGGGGTTGACGTTTGAGCGTGCCATTATTGATGCGCGTAACTCTTTTGCGCACGGACAGACTTATGTAGCGTTGAGCCGTTGCAAGACTTTGGAAGGGATGGTGTTGGAGTCTCCTTTGCGGAGGGAAGCCATTATTAGTGATGCTACGGTGGATAATTTCACCAAAGCGGTAGAGCAGAATAAGCCGGGCAGTCAGCAGTTGAACGATATGCAAAAGGCGTATTTCTTTGATTTGTTGAGTGATTTGTTTAATTTCTATTCGATCGATCAGGCTTATAAACGATTGCTTCGTTTGATAGATGAAGATTTGTATAAGCTCTTTCCGAAGCAGTTGGCAGAATATAAGGCATTGGAACCTCGCATCAAAGAGAAAATAGTGGAAGTGTCCCAGCGTTTTCGTAACCAGTATACCCGGTTGATACATGAGAGTGAAGACTATGCGACGAATCAGGAGTTACAGGAGCGGATTCGTTCCGGGGCCAGATATTTTCATAAAGAGTTGGCGCCGATTCGGGCTTTGTATAATAAGACTAATATGCCTCTTGATAATAAAGAGTTGAGAAAGCTGTTGGCGGAACGTATGCAGGCGTTGGATGATGCGTTGTGGATTAAAGAGTCTTTGTTGGAGGCTGTGTCTGCAAGAGAGAGATTCGCTATTACGGATTATTTGAAGTTGAAGGCTAAAGTAATGTTGAGTCTTGAGGATGATTCTTCTTCTTCCGGTTCTTCGAAAGCGTTGAAAGAAAAGAAAGAGCGGAAGGAACGGAAAGAGCGTACACGTAGCGGTGCTGAAAAGGTGAAAGTGGAAGTGCCTACGGATATTTTGCATCCGGAGCTTTATCGCGCCCTGTCTGAATGGAGGACAGCCAAAACACGTGAGGTGAATCTTCCTGCGTATGTTATTATGCAGCAGAAAGCGTTGATGGGAATTGTGAATCTGCTACCGGATAATCCAAGAGCTCTGGAAGCGATACCCTATTTCGGAGCAAAAGGGGTGGAAAGGTATGGACTTGAAATATTAGGCATTGTCCGTAAGTATATGGCGGAAAATCAATTGGAAAGACCGGAAATAATGGATATGCTCATCTCTGATAATAGGGAAGCCGCAAGCCGACGGGAAGAGCTGAAGCAACGGAAAGAAGAACAGAAGCAACGGAAAGAGGAAGAAAAACAGAAGAAGGAAGCAGAGAAACAGAAAAAAGAAGCGGAGAAGGAGAAGAAAAAAGATACAAAATTAGTCAGCTATGAAATGTTCTGCCAGGGAATGAGCATAGATGAAATAGCCAAAGCTCGCGAATTGGTATCGGGAACCATTGCCGGTCATTTGGAATATTATGTCCGTTTAGGAAAGATTAAAGTGGAGAAAGTAGTGAAAGCTGAAAATCTGGCGAAGATTCGTAAGCATCTGGAAGAACATGAATACATGGGAATATTTGCCATTAAGGCAGCATTAGGAGACGATGTCTCCTATGCTGATATAAAGTTTGTATTGGCTGTTTCCGGGCATTAACTAATTATCTCTGGACCTAGCCCCAAACATAAAAATATCTCTGTCTTTCGTTCACAATGCTCATTCTTGCTCTTGTCAAACCATCGCAAGCAATATCAGAGATTACAGAAAAATGAAACGAAAACAGGAACACTGATATCAATCAGAATACCGTGTAAGATAGCGATGGGAATCATTTCTTTTCCCGAATATCTGCTGATGGAGGGCAGGAGTACATCCATCGAATTGACTCCTGCCGCTGAAATAGGAGCCAGTTTCCCGAAATACTTCTTGATGATTGGAGTACCGAGAAGTGCCATCATCTCACGGAAAATATTAGTCAACAGTGCGATAGTTCCTAATTCCGTAGCCAGTTGCAGCCCGATAGAAGGCTCTTTGAACTGGGTGATAAGGATAGAAGAGAGCGAATAGTATGCGAATCCGCTTCCCACTGCCATACAGTCGAACACGCTCCACTGGCGCAATAGCAGGCTTGCTAAAGCAGAAAACAGCAACGTACCGATAATCGTTCCCAACGGAATCAACAGCATTTTAGGATGCAAATGTGAAACAATCGCTTTCAGGTTCTTATTAGAACCGATACTGATTCCCACTTGCAGCATTAACGCATAAAGTATATACATTGAAACTGTGTGCGTATCAAACTGGAACTTGTTGAAAGCTCCCATGACACAACCTACACAAAAGAATAATATAACGATCAAACTTCCTTTCATTGTTCACCTCCTTCTTGAATAAACGCGTCTTTTTTCCTCTTAAAAGAAATCAGACTCCTTTTTTTATTATTCGCCTCCTTTTCTAAAAAACAATTGCAGTACCAAACGGGCAGCGATCAGGCTTCCCAATACACCGGACACGGCAAGAACAATTGCCTGCCATCCGAATTTACCGAGATTGTTTACAATCAGGCTATTAGAACCGATAGACACACCGAGAATGAAGAGCAACAAGAATATTGTAAGAGAAATTGTCTTTTCTGTCTTTTGCAAGATACTCCAGTTACGCAATACATAACCGATGCCGATTCCTAAAAACATAGTAGATATAATAGAGAACATAATGTATATATTTTTGGTTAGGTTAAACTGATTATTGACAACACACAAGAGAATTTTCAAAGAAGATGATACATCTGCTTGAAAATCGGAAAGGAATACTGCTGTGAATAGTGAAACAAGTCAGCAGATAGTTCCTGTTAAGAAATAATAGGGTAATTTAGATGAATCCACTGAACCAATGTACATGCACGCAGCAAGACTTACAGAAAGTCGGTATTCCTGCAAGAAAAAGATTAGCGTTATGTAGTTGTAATGTTTGATTCATCATTGGTCTTTTTTGATTTTGGTGCAAAGATAATAACTTATTGCATATTTTCAAAATAAATATGCAATAAATGAAGCGAAAGAATTATTCGGAATGAAATAGATTGTTGTAAAAAGTAGTATTGTTTCCAATTCTACCACTGTCTTCAATTTGGGCACTATCCCGCATTTTGTGTAAATAGCCACTGTTCACCATTTGAGGACTCTCTTATTATATAAATAGAAACCACAGAATTCCTCTTGTAGTTTTCTGTTTACGTAAAATGATGGATAATCCTTGAATAATTGGTAATCTGTCCTCTTCCTTATAAATGTTCCCAGTTCGCAAGAACTTCTTTTAGCTTCTGTGGCTCGTATCCAAGCATTGTTCGTGCTTTATCGATACTCATTCCGCTAAAACGAGGACGGGGAGTGGTTTCATTCATTTCCTCTGTCGTGACAGGATGGATAAAAGAGTGATCCAGTCCCATATAATCTGCTACCTGATAAGCAATCTCCGCAATGCTCATACACTCATCTCCGCAAATGTGAAAGATACCGTTCGTTGTATGTGCTATCAAACGCTGTACACCATCCGATACGTCTCCAACATAAGTCGGTGTCCTCCATTGATCGGATACGACACGGATTTCTTGCCCGGCTTTCAAACGGTTCATTACCAACTGGACGATATTACCGTGTTGTCCCGGCAGCGCTCTGCCATAAACGATTGCTACACGGACAATAGCATAACTGCTGCAAGTTTCTGCCACTTTCTCTTCTCCTTTCCACTTGGTATATCCGTAATAGTTGACGGGAGCGGGGATGTCTTCTTCTGTGTACAACAGTCCGGCATCTTCATTTATCTTTTCATCGAAAACAAACATCTTTCCATCGAAAACAAAATCCGTCGATAGATGAATGAACCGGCTTTTATATTCTTCGCAAAAAACAGCCAGTTGGCTCACTGCGGTCACATTGGTAAGATAAGCCTCTTCATGATGCGTCTCGCAATAATCCGGTACGGACAGGGCGGAACAATTAATGACCACATCAGGCTGAACCTCCTCAAAAAGACGCTTAATGTCCGCTTCATTCCGTATATCTGTTTCAATGAAACGATATTTCCCTGCATCATTCGGAGAAATATCCGGATGCAGAGAGCACCCCGTTACCTTATATTGTGCATGAACAGACAAATCATTTAATATTTGGCGTCCGGTGAATCCATTGGCGCCGATAATCAATATCTTCTTCATTAGGTTCTATTATATATAGTGTTATAGATATCAAGGCGCCATATCCGGACTTTTTGATGATACAATCATTGCGGAGACACGACTTTTTTGCATATATTTCTACAAAAATAGAAAATAATATCCATTGCGCAAATAGATTTCGTACTTCCCATCTTACTTTGCTCCCGATAACGAGATTTATATGAATGGATAAAAGAAAAGAAGTATGGAAAAAGTAATTATGGGAACACGTTTGCCCGCTAAGCTTTGGTTGAATGAAGTAGAAGACTCTTGTATGTCGCAGATTATGGATTTAACTTCACTTCCTTTTGCGTTTAAACATATCGCCATCATGCCTGATGCCCATGCGGGAAAAGGAATGCCAATTGGCGGTGTGTTGGCTACGAAGGGTGTGATTGTTCCCAATGCTGTGGGAGTGGATATCGGTTGTGGAATGTGTGCGATTAAGACCAATCGAAAAGCGGACGATTTTAGTTATACGGATTTGACTTCCATCATGTCGAAGATTCGTGCGGCCATTCCCTTGGGATTCGATCATCATACTAAAAAGCAAGATCAGGAATTACTTCCACAAGGATTCGACCTTGAGGAGATGCCTATATTGAAGAATCAGTACGAGGCTTGTTTGAAGCAGATAGGAACCTTGGGAGGAGGAAACCACTTTATTGAGATTCAGAAAGATACCGAAACGTCTGATGTGTGGGTGATGATTCACTCCGGAAGCCGTAACATTGGTTTGAAGGTTGCCAATCACTATAATAAGATTGCGCAATATTGGAATGAGAAATGGTATTCTGAAATGGTATCGGGACTGGCTTACCTGCCAATGGAGACGCAGATGGCAAAGGATTATTTCCGTGAAATGAACTACTGTGTGGCCTTTGCCTTTGCCAACCGTCAGTTGATGATGACCCGTATTTGTGAAGCCATCCAGGCAGTGAAACCTGAAGCGGACTTTGAGCCTATGATTAATATTGCCCACAACTATGCAGCCTGGGAGAACCATTTCGATCAGGATGTGATTGTGCACCGAAAAGGAGCTACGCGTGCCTATGAAGGTGAGATTGGTATTATCCCCGGATCTATGGGTACTAAATCCTATATCGTTGAAGGACTGGGTAATCCGGAGAGCTTCAAAAGCTGTTCGCATGGTGCCGGCCGATTGATGGGACGAAAGGATGCTTGTCGCCGTTTGTCACTGGATGAAGAGAAAGAGCGAATGAACCAGCAAGGAATCATTCACGGACTTCGTTCGCAGGATGAATTGGATGAAGCGCCGGGAGCTTATAAAGATATTGCGCAAGTGATAGCGAATGAGCGGGATTTGGTGAAACCATTGGTGGAACTTGCTCCAATGGCAGTTATTAAAGGGTGATTGACACATGTACTGGGAAGAGGGCTCACCCGATAATCATTGGGGGTATGCATAAATCTTAGCCAGTCTAAAGAGG
>NZ_JAHQVH010000005.1:0-208003 GCF_019052435.1 Bacteroides sp. MSK.20.12
TTATCGGCTGAAAGACAGCCGATAAAATTGGCGTGGCGGAAAATAGTATGGTTACTATTTTAGTTTATATCATTTAAACTGAAAATATGTACTATACATTCTTTTACCCTATAATACTTTTAATGTAATCCGTAGGACATACATGATAAAAGTCTTTGAACTTCTTTCCAAAATATTTAGCATCACAATATCCCAGCATTCCTGCAATTTCCGAAACAGTGTACTGTTGGGAGGCCAGCAGTTTAAGTGCCCTGCCCATTTTGAACGAATAGATATAATTTTCCGGAGGATTCCCGGTTATCTCTCGTATCCTGCTATAAAAAGCAGTACGGCTCATTCCTATATCGATGCTTAATTTATCTATTGTATATTTATCAGTAGAAAGGTTCGTTTCCAGGATTTTATTGACTTTATCCATAAATATCTGATCCGTATTTTCTGTTTCCATTTCTTCTTTGGTGGGTACCATTGGGAAAACAGCATCCGACAAAAACAATTTGACCCGTTCACGCAAGACCATGCGGTTTTCTACAAGCATACGTATGTTTGCCCTTAGCCTGCAAATGCTTTCTGTTCGTAATTCCAGACGATCCGCCCCACTTCCTAAATGAGACAAATAACTTTCGTTATCAAAGGCCCTTATCAAAAGAACAACCGGTATATACCCTATCATTTTATCTGTTTTGATCCGGAAACTAAGTGTATCTCCATTTGTTCCGTTTACATTATCGTCAATAATTATAGCATCAGGATTTTGGCGGACTACTGTATCCTTCAGCAAATCAGGATCCTCCAAAGCTGAAATCTGAAAATACCGCGATAAGGCTTTTTTTAAATAATTCCTGAATGCCCCGTCCGCCATTACCAATAAGATATGGGATGTATCTTTTGTTTTAGTATTCGGGGTATCATCTTTATCACTTTCTGAAGATTCTTTAGTTTTTTTCTTCGTGTTTGTTGAAGAATGTTTGATAGCCGAACATTCCTGATTCCGGCAATGACAATCTGTTGGAATGACAATTTGGAAAGCAAATGATTTGCCATGTCTATATCCGTTTATTTTTCCACCATGCAGGCGAATGATTTTTCTTACAGTCCACAAATCACTATACCCATATATGGGAAATATGACCGGAATAAAAGGAAACATTTTCCCTACTCTTTTGTCTGCTATCTCACAATTAGTAATCTGCAACTGCCAGGAATCTATTGTATGTGTTATATTGATTGATATGCAACAGCCTAAATCGGAAGCCAAAATTAGTTTGCTTATAAGATGTTGAAGCGCTGCCGTCATTATGTTCTCATTGATCCTGCAACTGACGCAATCCGAACATTCGCTGACAGTCAGTTGTATACGGCGCGAATCAGCATAGGGACGACATTGATTAACAATAGAAGTAATATAAGAAGAGAGTTCCAAATTTACTGTTGATGTCTTAGGAAGTATTTTTTTGTTTACCTTATTAAGGGTTACAATATTCTGATTGCAATATATGATGCATTCGGTATACCCCAATGCCTCTTCTACCTGTTGGGAAAGCGATTCGGGAAGATTACCGGTTTTAAGTTCTTCCAATTGATTTCGTAATAGTATCAACGGGGTATGCGTAGTATGGAGCATGTTCATAGCTATCTTAAGTTTTTCATGTGACAACAACTGAACATTATACTCTACCGCAAGATACGCAAACAAAACAATAAATAGCCCAATGCCGAAACTCTCTACAGGAACTGCATAACCAAGCAATGACAAATCAGGCAAAATTACGCCAATAGCTTGTTTACTGTTTACTAAATTGACTCCACTATCTATAGAAAGTAAAGCGCGAAAGTTTAATAATAAACTCAGGTAACAATCATTCATACTTATATAGGATTTGATTAATACTTACATTTTCAGCAAAACACGTTTGATGATCTTTTAACGTGTCTAAATCCGGCACAAGTATAAAGTTTTCAACGTCCACATATGAGGTGGATTCTAACAAAAACAATGGGTGTTTTCTATCAAAAGTGGTAACAATATCGTTTGTTACCGAAATATCAAGGGATAGATTCTAAAATCATCATTTTATTTGGTAAAACATAGTAATTGTAAAATATTTTACCACAAAACAATACAACCACACGAGCATATAGTTCCACTTAATCATTAGAATAATGAAATAAGTAGAATTATAAAGCCGCGTATATAATTTGAAAATAATAGACTTCTGATAAGTACTATCAGATCATAGTTTACAGGAATACCTCATCATAAGACGGAATAATCTTTGCATCGTAAACGTGAGTGGCCGCAAATACATCATCTTTCTTTATCAACAGCCAGTCTTTATCCTGATCATCCATATTGGTATGTATAAGGACAAATAGCCCTTTGAGTTTATGCCCGTGTAACTTGAATTCAAGTATCCCATTTTTAATGGCAGCGGAAATGTTACGATTATTACCAACGTAAGCATAGGTTCCACTATCCCATATTTCCACCGTACCTGCTCCATAGTTACCTTCCGGTATAACTCCTTCAAAGTGCGCATAACTCAAGGGGTGGTCTTCTACTTCTATGGCCAACCTCTTATCTTTTGGATTCATGGAAGGTCCTTTAGGCACCACCCAACTTTTTAATACTCCATCCACTTCCAAACGAAAATCGAAATGAAAATGACTGGCATCATGCTTCTGAACAACAAAAACAGGCATTCGATTGGGAGTTTCCACCGTATCCGCCATCGGTTCCGGTGTTTTACCGAATTGCCTTTTTGCCCGGTACTCTTTGAGGTTAATCATAGAGGCTTCAACCGCCTGCTTTTCTACCATTTTGATGTTTTTTCCTTCATCGGGAGAATTCTTTGCCATAATCTGTATTTTTTAGGTGAATAAAAAAACGAATGATTCAATGTGACAACAATCAGTATATCTGTTTGTTTGTCGAAATTCATCTATTTTAATGGCTTTATAACTGCATTTAAGTTTGCTAACTTATTTTTATTCTTCTCCCTTTCTTACTGCCTGCATAGTGGGTACAAAAATCCCTTTCAATCGTCCTTTTATAAAAGTATAAAAGCAATTGGAAGGAAATGAATAAAAAGAAATTAATCGGATATCTGTTCGTCACGATGTCTGTTGGTTGTATTCAGGCGCAGGAACAGAAGTCTTCTGTACCCGAATACAAGCTATGGTACGACTGTCCCGCACAGGTATGGACCGAGGCATTACCCCTTGGGAATGGTCGTTTGGGGGCCATGGTATATGGAACACCAGGCACAGAACAAATACAACTAAACGAAGAAAGCATTTGGGCGGGACGTCCCAATAATAACGCCAATCCGGATGCACTGGAATATATTCCGAAAGTGCGTGAGCTGGTCTTTGCCGGAAAATATCTTGAAGCACAGACACTGGCCACAGAGAAGGTGATGGCAAAGACTAATTCAGGAATGCCATACCAAAGTTTTGGTGACCTGCGAATCGCTTTTCCCGGTCATACACGTTATTCCAATTATTACAGGGAATTAAGTCTGGATTCCGCACGTGCAATCGTACGTTATGAAGTAGACGGAGTGCAGTATCAACGCGAAACGATCACCTCATTCACCGATCAGGTAGTAATGGTACGACTGACCGCCAATCGTCCCGGACAAATTACTTTCAATGCACAACTCACTTCTCCTCACCAGGATGTTATGATTGCTTCTGAAGAGGGAAACTGTGTGACACTCTCGGGAGTCTCTTCCTTGCATGAAGGATTGAAAGGAAAAGTAGAATTTCAAGGCAGATTGACTGCTAAAAATAAAGGTGGGAAAATAGCTTGTGCCGATGGAATACTTTCTGTTGAGAAAGCCGACGAAGCGGTTATCTATGTATCCATTGCAACTAATTTCAACAACTATCAAGACATCACCGGTAATCAGACAGAGCGAGCAAAGAATTATTTGGCGAAAGCAATGGTTCATCCGTTCATTGAATCGAAGAAGAATCATGTTGATTTTTACCGACAATATCTGACACGGGTTTCTCTTGATTTGGGACGAGACCAATATGCGAATGTAACCACCGATAAGCGTGTGGAGAATTTCAAAAACACCAATGACACACATCTAGTTGCCACCTATTTTCAATTCGGACGTTATTTGTTGATCTGTTCTTCCCAACCGGGAGGACAACCCGCCAATTTACAAGGAATTTGGAATGACAAATTATTCCCTTCCTGGGATAGCAAATATACTTGTAACATCAATTTGGAAATGAATTACTGGCCTTCGGAAGTAACGAATCTAAGTGAACTGAATGAACCGTTATTCCGTCTGATAAAAGAAGTGAGTGACACAGGTAAAGAGACGGCTAAGATTATGTATGGAGCCAACGGATGGGTGTTGCATCATAACACGGATATATGGCGCATTACAGGAGCAGTTGACAAAGCTCCTTCGGGTATGTGGCCCAGTGGTGGCGCATGGCTTTGCCGACATCTTTGGGAGCGTTATCTATACACCGGAGATGTGGAATTCCTGCGTTCTGTCTATCCGATACTGAAAGAGTCCGGACGTTTCTTTGATGAAATTATGGTGAAAGAACCCGTACACAACTGGCTGGTAGTCTGCCCCAGTAATTCACCGGAGAATGTACATTCGGGAAGTAACGGGAAAGCTACTACAGCTGCCGGATGCACCATGGACAACCAATTGATTTTCGATCTTTGGACAGCAATTATATCTGCTTCTCAAATACTGGATACAGATCAGAAGTTTGCCTCTCATCTGACACAACGTCTCAAAGAAATGGCTCCCATGCAGGTGGGACATTGGGGGCAATTACAAGAGTGGATGTTCGACTGGGATGATCCGAAGGACGTGCACCGCCACATTTCTCATTTGTACGGACTCTTCCCCAGCAATCAGATTTCCCCTTACCGTACTCCTGAATTATTTGATGCAGCACGTACTTCTCTGATTCATCGTGGCGACCCGTCGACCGGGTGGAGCATGGGATGGAAAGTTTGCCTATGGGCACGCCTGCTTGATGGTGACCACGCCTACAAGCTGATAACTGACCAGCTGACTCTCGTACGCAATGAAAAGAAAAAAGGAGGCACCTACCCTAACCTGTTCGATGCGCATCCGCCATTTCAGATTGATGGAAACTTTGGTTGTGCCGCAGGCATTGCAGAGATGTTGATGCAAAGCTACGACGGTTTTATATATTTGCTTCCCGCACTGCCTACCGTTTGGACAGAAGGTTCTATCAAAGGAATCATTGCCCGTGGAGGTTTCGAACTTGATTTGAGTTGGAAAAACGGGAAAGTCAGCCGGCTGGTTGTCAAATCTCATAAGGGAGGAAATTGTCGTTTACGTTCGCTCAACCCATTAACCGGGAATGGCTTGAAGCGTGCCAAAGGTGAAAATCCGAACCCTCTTTATGCAGTCCCCACCATTCCGGAGCCATTGATTAACGAAAAGGCCAACTTGAACAAAGTGGAAATTGCAGAGACTTACCTCTATGACCTACCTACCAAAGCAGGAAAAGAATATGTATTGATTGGAAAATAATAACTCGACCGATATGAACAAAAACTTATTGAAACTGATTGTCGCCTGTGGAACTGCTTGTTTCCTAGCTTGCGCAGCACCTCAAAAAACAGAAACGGAAAAATGGAGTGAACGCATGGCACGCTCCGAAATGAAACGTTTCCCCGAACTCTGGATGATTGAAAAAGCTAAAAAACCACGCTGGGGATATACCCACGGACTAGTAGTGAAATCCATGTTGGAAGAATGGAAACATACCGGGGACAGCGTATATTATGAGTATGCCAAGATATATGCAGATAGTCTGATCGATGCTGACGGACATATCAAAACCATGAAATATCTTTCATTCAATATTGATAATGTCAACGGTGGAAAGATTCTTTTCGATCTTTACGCACAGACCGGAGACGAACGTTACAAAATAGCCATGGATACTTTGCGCAAGCAAATGGCAGAGCAACCCCGTACCAGTGAGGGAGGATTCTGGCATAAATTGAGATATCCTCATCAAATGTGGCTGGACGGAATTTTTATGGCTTCTCCTTATCTGGTTCAATATGGTGCTACTTTTAATGAGCCCGCTTTATTTGACGAAGCAACAAAACAGATTCTTTTGATAAATAGCAAGACTTATGATCCTGCAACAGGGCTTTTTTATCACGGATGGGATGAAAGTCGCGAACAGAAATGGTCAAATCCTGAAACGGGTTGTTCTCCTAATTTTTGGAGTCGCAGTATCGGATGGTATGGAGCTGCTATTGTAGATGTACTGGACTTCCTGCCACAGGAAACAGCCGGACGCGACAGCATTATACAAATTCTGCAGGGATTGGCAAAAGCGATTGTGAAATACCAAGATCCTTCATCCGGAACCTGGTATCAGGTAACCGATCAGGGAGTACGTGAAGGTAATTATTTGGAATCATCTGCCACTGCCCTGTTTATCTATACGCTTGCCAAAGCTATCAATAAAGGATATATTGGCAACGAGTATATCGAACCGACACAAAAAGCCTTTGACGGAATGGTAAAGACATTTACCCGTTTGGAAGAAGATGGCAGCTATACAATTACCAATTGCTGTGCTGTTGCAGGATTGGGCGGAGATTCAAAAAGATATCGTGACGGCTCATTTGAATATTATATCAGTGAACCGATCATAGAAAATGATCCGAAATCGGTAGGTTCATTCATCTTGGCTGCTATTGAGTATGAGAAAATGACAAAGAAATAAACTAAAAACGATAAAATACAATGAGAAAATTCAAGATTCTTCCTCTTTTGTTGCTGCTATTGACAATGACAACTTCGGCTGCAGCACAGAAGAAAACACAAAAGACGTATATCCCTTGGGACAACGGCAAACTCGTAGTTTCCGAAGAGGGACGTTACCTGAAACACGAAAACGGTGCTCCTTTCTTTTGGTTAGGAGAAACCGGTTGGCTATTGCCCGAACGCTTGAACCGGGATGAAGCCGAATATTACCTGGAACAATGCAAACGTCGCGGATACAACGTGATTCAGGTTCAAACGTTGAATAATGTTCCGTCTATGAATATCTACGGACAATATTCGATGATTGACGGATACAACTTCAAAAACATCAATCAAAAAGGCGTATATGGTTATTGGGATCACATGGATTACATTATCCGTACAGCAGCCAAGAAGGGACAATATATCGGCATGGTCTGCATTTGGGGAAGCCCGGTGAACCGGGGCGAGATGACTGTAGAACAGGCAAAAGCATACGGCAAGTTTTTGGCAGAGCGTTATAAGGACGAGCCGAATATTATCTGGTTTATCGGTGGAGATATCCGTGGCGACGTGAAAACCGCTGAATGGGAAGCTTTGGCAACCTCTATCAAAGCTATCGACAAAAATCACCTGATGACATTCCATCCACGTGGAAGAACAACTTCCGCAACTTGGTTCAATAACGCTCCCTGGTTGGATTTCAACATGTTTCAAAGCGGACATCGTCGCTACGGACAACGTTTCGGAGATGGTGACTACCCTATCGAAGAAAATACGGAAGAGGATAACTGGCGTTTTGTAGAACGCAGCCTGGCCATGAAACCCATGAAGCCTGTGATTGACGGTGAACCGATCTATGAAGAAATACCTCATGGTCTGCACGATGAAAACGAACTGTTGTGGAAGGATTATGACGTACGTCGTTATGCTTATTGGTCTGTATTTGCAGGTTCTTTCGGACATACTTACGGTCATAATTCCATCATGCAATTTATCAAACCGGGTGTAGGTGGTGCTTACGGTGCAAAGAAACCTTGGTATGATGCGTTGAATGATCCGGGCTACAATCAGATGAAGTATCTGAAAAACCTGATGTTGACTTTCCCGTTCTTTGAACGCATACCCGATCAGTCTATCATCACAGGACAGAATGGAGAACGTTATGACCGCGCTATCGCTACACGTGGAAATGATTATCTGATGGTATACAACTATACCGGACGTCCGATAGAAGTTGATTTCAGCAAGATTAGCGGCGCGAAAAAGAATGCTTGGTGGTACACCACGAAAGATGGTAAACTGGAATACATCGGAGAATTTGATAACGGAGTGCACAAATTCCAGCACGACAGTGGTTATTGCAGTGGAAACGATCATATTCTGATTGTAGTGGATAGTAGTAAGAACTATGTGGAGAAGGCCTGGACAGAATTACCAAATGCACAACAAAAATGGGCTAAATAATTTTGTATTATTAGGCACAGATTACACGGATTTTACGGTTTTCAGAATGACAGATAAGTAAAACAACAGCATTAATCCGTGCAATCCGTGCCTAAATTTATTATATAAACGAATTATGAGAACATACTTATGAATAAAAGAATAGTATCATTTTTCTTTCTTCTGCTCTTTGCAGGTTCACTATACGCAGCCATAGGTATCACTGACCTGCGAACGGAGCAGTTGAAAAATCCGGCAGGTATCGATGTGCGCCAACCCCGATTGAGTTGGCGCATCGAATCGGATGAACAGAATGTGATACAAACTGCGTATCACATTCTTGTCGCATCTTCCCCGGAGCTATTGGAACAAGGAAAAGGAGATATTTGGGATTCAGGAAAGATTGAATCTGACGCTTCTCAATGGATCACTTATCAGGGAAAAACATTAAAATGTAATGCCTCCTACTATTGGAAAGTAAAAATAAACACCAACAAAGGCGCAACGAATTGGAGTGCTCCGGCTTTCTGGACCACCGGACTATTTAATGAAGCGGACTGGCAAGGGCAATGGATCGGCTTGGACAGGGCCGCTCCCGGAGATAGCGAAACACAATGGAGCCGTTTGGCAGCCCGTTATCTCCGTAAAGAATTTGCAGTAAAGAAAGATGTGAAACGTGCCACAGTACATATCGCCGGAATGGGATTGTACGAGTTGTTTATCAACGGACAACGCATCGGCAATCAAGTACTGGCACCTGCTCCTACCGACTACCGGAAAACAATTCTGTACAACACATACGATGTTACTTCACTGCTTCAAACAGAAAATGCTATTGGAGTAACTCTTGGAAATGGTCGCTTCTATACGATGCGTCAGAACTATAAACCGTATAAGATACCGACTTTCGGTTATCCTAAACTCCGGTTGAATCTGATTGTGGAATATGCAGACGGCAGCAAAGAAACGATTGCTACAAACACTTCATGGAAATTGACTACTGAAGGTCCTATCCGTAGCAATAATGAATATGATGGCGAAGAATATGATGCCCGTAAAGAGCTAGGAGCCTGGACTCAAACCGGATATGATGACAAAAACTGGATGCCGGCCCAACGTGTCAGTATTCCTTCAGGAACATTGCGCGCACAAATGATGCCGGGCATGAAAGTTACAGAAACCCTGAAGCCCGTTTCTATTAAAAAGCTTGGTAACAAATATATCCTGGATATCGGTCAGAATATGGCGGGCTGGGTACGTTTCCGGATAAAAGGACAGGCTGGCGATAGCATCCGTCTCCGTTTTGCAGAAAGTCTGCAAGACAATGGCGAACTTTATACAAGAAACTTCAGGGATGCCCGTTCTACAGATGTATATGTTGTCAGCGGACGCGAAACAAAAGATGCTACCTGGGCACCTCGTTTTATTTATCATGGATTCCGTTATGTAGAAGTCAGCGGTTATCCGAATGCGAAGGCAGAAGATTTCGTTGCCGAAGTAGTAGAAGATGAAATGGAGCATATCGGTACTTTCAACTGTTCTGACGAAACTCTGAATAAGATTATCCGTAATGCATTTTGGGGAATCCGGAGCAACTATAAAGGGATGCCGGTTGACTGTCCGCAACGGAATGAACGCCAACCATGGTTGGGTGACCGTACCATGGGCTGTTGGGGAGAAAGCATGCTTTTCGATAATTACGCCATGTATACCAAATGGACGCGTGACATCCGTGAAGCACAACGGGAAGACGGCTGTATTCCTGATGTAGCCCCAGCATACTGGAACTACTACTCGGACAATGTGACTTGGCCTGCCGCTTTACCAATGGCCTGCGACATGCTTTTCACAAACTTTGGAGATAAACGTCCGATCGAAGAGAATTATCCGGCTATCAAGAAGTGGGTATCTCATATCCGTGAATACTACATGACAGAGGATCTTATCATCACCAAAGATAAATATGGTGACTGGTGCGTTCCACCCGAATCACTGGAGTTAATTCATAGCAAGGACCCTTCCCGCAAGACTGACGGAGCTCTGATCGCAACCGCTTATTATCTGAAAGTATTACAACTGATGCACCGCTTTGCAAGCTTGCAAGGGTTGAAAGCTGACGCAGAAGAATGGGAAGATTTGGAACATCGCATGAAAGACGCATTCAATGCCCGTTTTCTTCACGTAAAGGAAGGTACCTCTCCCGTACCGGGACATACCTTATATCCGGACAGTATTTTCTATGGTAACAACACAGTTACTGCCAATATCTTGCCACTTGCTTTTGGTCTAGTGCCAAAGAACTACATCAATGAAGTAGCTAAAAATGCCGTAACTTCCATTATTACAACCAACAAGGGACATATAAGTACCGGAGTAATCGGTGTACAATGGCTATTGCGTGAATTGAGCCGTCGCGGTCATGCCAATGTAGCTTATCTACTGGCTACCAATAAAACATATCCTTCCTGGGGATATATGGTTGAAAAAGGTGCTACCACTATTTGGGAGTTATGGAACGGTGATACGGCAAATCCTGAAATGAATAGCGGTAATCACGTGATGCTTTTAGGTGATTTATTACCGTGGTGCTTCAATAACTTGGCAGGTATCCGTGCGGACCGCTGGAAGTCCGGTTACAAGCATATCGTCTTCCAGCCGGCTTTTGAAATTCAGGAGTTGAGTAACGTGGATGCATCGTACATAAGTATCTACGGAAAAATAACCAGCCGATGGACAAAGACTCCCACACATTTGGAATGGGATATCGAACTTCCCGCCAATACGACGGGGGAAGTACATCTTCCGGATGGACGGAAAGAAAAAATCGGATCAGGAAAATATCATTTCAGTGTAGACATTCCCACCCGGAATACGGCTATTCTGACTGATGAATTTCTGTACGAAAACGCTTCTTTCCCCGAATGTCACGGAGCTACGATAGTAGAGCTGAAAAATGGTGATCTCGTAGCCTCTTTCTTCGGAGGAACCAAAGAGCGCAATCCGGATTGTTGCATCTGGGTATGTCGTAAACCTAAAGGCTCTAAAGAATGGACCGCCCCCAAACTTGCTGCCGACGGTGTGTTTTCACTCAAAGACCCACAAGCAGTATTGGCCGGAATCGATTCAACCTGTACCCCGGTGAAAGATGCAAAAGGAACACTTATTGCCCGCAGAAAAGCTTGCTGGAACCCGGTTCTTTTCCAGATTCCCGGAGGTGACCTGATTCTGTTTTATAAAATAGGTTTGAAAGTGAGCGACTGGACAGGATGGCTTGTCCGTTCACGCGACGGAGGAAAAACCTGGAGCAAACGCGAAGCGCTTCCGAAAGGTTTTCTTGGACCTATTAAGAATAAACCGGAATATATCAATGGGCGTATCATCTGCCCTTCCAGTACGGAAGGAAGTAACGGATGGCGTGTCCATTTCGAGATTTCCGATGATAAAGGCAAGACCTGGAAGATGGTCGGACCACTGGATGCCGAGTTATCTGTCCCCACCCAAAATCGTAAAAAGGGAGGTGTGAATGTGGATGACCAGGAAGGCGGAGAAGCGATCGAAGGAGAAGGAGCCAAACCTGTTTATGCAATACAACCCAGTATTTTGAAGCATAAGGATGGAAGATTACAGATACTCTGCCGTACACGTAACGCACAGGTAGCAACTGCGTGGAGCAGTGATAATGGTGACACATGGAGTAAAGTTACGTTGCTGGATGTCCCGAATAATAATTCCGGTACGGATGCCGTGACAATGAAAGACGGTAGACATATCCTTATCTACAATAATTTCTCTACATTGCCCGGAACTCCGAAAGGTCCGCGTACTCCGCTCTGTGTGGCCGTTTCAGAAGATGGTATCAATTGGCAGCCTGTTCTTACATTAGAAGATAGTCCGATCAGCCAATACTCTTACCCTAGCATTATTCAGGGGAAAGACGGGAAGCTGCATGCCATTTATACATGGCGCCGTCAACGAATTAAATATGCAGAGATAGATCCGACGAAGTTTTAAATATTGAACGATCATCTGAATGAAATCGACCGCTCCTTTGCCCGCAAAAGAGCGGTCGATTCTTGTATTTATCCATTTTATACTTTACATTTGCCAATAAATAAAAAATAACGATGGCAGATAATTACATAGAAAGACAACAGGAACAATACGAAGCCCGAAAAGCTGCTTGGAAACAAGCACAAAAATATGGTAAGAAGAAACTAACAGCAGTACGTCCGGCTGAATCGAAGTCTCACACTTCAACGGTTTCAAAACCGGAGGATTCAAAAAGAAGAGTATTTATAACAGGCGGAGCGGAAGGAATAGGCAAAGCAATAGTAGAAGCTTTTTGCCTAGCTGGAAATCAAGTTGCCTTTTGTGATATAAACGAAACATCGGGACAGGAGACTGCGAAGGCAACCGGGGCTATGTTCCATAAGGTCGACGTAAGTGATAAAAACGCACTTGAAAGTTGTATGCAAACCATTCTTGCCGAATGGAACGATATTGATATTATTGTCAACAACGTCGGTATCAGCAAATTTTCTTCTATCACAGAAACAAGTGTAGAGGATTTCGACAAAATTCTTTCTATTAACCTGCGTCCTGTATTCATCACTTCCCGACTGCTTGCCGTCCATCGTAAAAAGCAGCCCTCTCCCAACCCATACGGCCGAATTATAAATATCTGCTCTACACGTTATCTGATGAGTGAACCGGGAAGTGAAGGTTATGCAGCTTCGAAAGGTGGTATCTATTCTTTGACTCATGCATTGGCTTTGTCTTTATCCGAATGGAATATCACAGTTAACTCGATTGCTCCGGGATGGATACAGACTCATGATTATGATCAACTCCAACCGGAAGACCATTCACAACATCCTTCACGCCGGGTAGGTAAACCGGAAGATATTGCCCGCATGTGTCTGTTTCTCTGTGAGGAAAACAATGATTTCATCAATGGAGAAAACATCACTATTGACGGGGGAATGACGAAAAAGATGATTTATATTGAATAGTTTGAAGTAAAGTCATCACCAAGAGAATCTTTCAACACGTTTCGAGTAACTTCCACTCCTGTCTTCACAATCAAAGCTTCGTGAAAGTGATAGCAGTGTTTTTTGAGAGCTAAAGCATAGTTTTAGATATGATAAAGCTATGCTTTGTCAGTTGCAAAGCATAGCTCTATTATATTCTTCTATTATCCCGGAGATTTTCCGGTTATGTAGGAGGTTAAGGGTTTACCCTCATTTATTTCTTTCCTTGAGCCTTCTTTTCTGCGTTTCGCTTATTCACGTAATCTTTGAACATCTGCCGCCAGTTGCGACCATGCTCATTGAAATACTGTTCGCATTTGGTTTTATAAATTTCGAAGATAGCAGAAATCTGCTTCATATTCTTGTAGTCAATAGCCTGTTCACGAGCCAATTTCAACTGTTCCAGAACGAAAGCCGTTTCCTCTTCCGTCATATTGGGTACAATGGCCTGATAACCTTTCAAGGTAAAAGCAACTTTACCTACCGTGTATTTATCCAGGATTTGTTCAATCTGTTCTTCCGTCAATACTCTGCGCAGATCTTTCATTAGCCTTTCATGTACTTCTTTCGGCATAGCGGAATCTGCTATCATTTCACGGTCGAGCTTGGAAAGCGGTTTGCCTGTCAAAGGATTGATACCCTCGGGGATTGTTGTATAAGGGTGCTCATTGTGCCAGTCACGCACTTTACGAAGATGATTATAAATGGCAGTTACTGCAAAACCTGCTTTTTTATCATCGTTCAACTCTAAAGAAGCTACCCAGTCGATGGCTTTCTTTTCGAGAGAAGCATCTGATTTTAAATTAGCAAAAGCCTTCTTGTCAAAATAAGCAGCTACCTTGTCAAAAGAACGAATGGCGCCTTCAGGAAGCAAAGCTCCTTTTTCACCAAAACTATACATAGCGGATTCCGGTTCAATGGTGACCTTGCTTTCATCCAACATCTTTTTATCCAATTTGAATACTTCTGCGAAGAAGTCATAAACAGCATTCCGCTTATTCGGACCAAAGTCATGTTTCTCTTTGGGAAGATGTACATTCGTTACTTTATCTTTTGCCTGGTAGAATCCGTAGATTCGTTGCAGATAAGGAAATTCAAGAGTAGGAACACTGGCCGTCCAGTCGCCGCCATCCGATACGATCAGTTGTGGACGAGGAGCAAAAGTAGCGGCTAATTCCGCATTACAGGTTCCTCCTGCAGATAGTTGAATAGGCATTCCGCTTTCGCAGGGACAGCCACCGTCGAAGTGAGAAGCCAGGCTCACCACCGGAGCTGAAGCGGTGAAACGATCATCCAATACGCTCAACAATACAGTATGGGTACCTCCACCCGAACCGCCATTCGCACCGATACGGCTGGTATCAATATCTTTACGGGAAGCAAGCATGTAGTCAAGAATCAGTAAGCCGTTCATTGCCTGAATAGTGTGCGCCGCACTACTACGGTGTGCCGCACTGCCCACTTGCAAAGCCGACTCTCCCCATCCGAACAAATCATAGTCTACACAAACAGCTCCCATACGTGCTAAAGTTCCCATACGTTGTTGTTGGTCTTCCCGATAACGTCCGCCACCAAAATGTCCGTTAGGGCAGATTATCAACGCATGTTTTCCTTTCGATTGGGGCGTATAGATAGAACCGCAAATGTATAATCCGGGAAGTGTTTCAAGTGCGAAATTCTGCACGGTATAGCCATCAAACTTACGTATCTTTGAAAGAATAGGTTTGGTTTTGACACATTGAGCCAACAAAGTATCAATACCTAAACGCTGACGTACCTCTTTTTTCAGAGAATCGGCACGAAGTTGAAAGGACTGTTGGTCTGTATAGAGTGTATTCAGATAAGCCAGCATCTTCTCTCCGTCTGCATCTGTACGACGTGGATACTCGTATGCTTTCAGCTTATACATATTTCCTTTCTGCTTAACAAATTTATAATCGAAAGGTGCCAATACATTCGTCAAGGATTCTTCCACGGAATAAGGACGGATACGGAAATCGGCATAAGACAGCACTTTTCCCACCGTATCAATGTCATATTTCAAACGGACTCCGAAACGGTTCTGTATATCCGTCAGTACTTCATTCAAGGGACGGGCAAATTCCGTCTCGTATGTTTGCGTCTGGGCTTCGGCCGAAAGAGATGCGGCAAGAAGCATAGTAAAAAGGATTCGTTTCATTTATTTTTAATTTATGCAAGTTGTTTTTTCACCACAGATTACACAGATTTTCACAGATTTATTATTCTTATAATTTAGTCGAATTAAAAATCTGTGTTAATCTGTAGTATCTGTGGTGCTTTTAATTACTTCACCATTGACGATTACGTCATCCATCGTGATACGTTCACAATTTTCGAAGATACATTTCTGTTTCCCTTCTTGAATGTGAATATCACGCAAAACGATGTCAGATATCGGCGCTTCTTCCAAGCCCACTATTTTGATCGGAGTCTTTACGTTTGTCACAGTCATTCCGCTGATATGTACGTTACGGAATATCGGAGTGCGTTCACTCTTAGGTTCGGCAGGCATTTTACTGTATTTCAAATTCAATACGACAGCTTCCTGTTTAATGTTGCTCATTACGACGTTGCTGACACGAATATCTTCAACGACTCCTCCCCTTCCACGGGTCGACTTAATACGGATTCCACGATCTGTTCCGTCAAACACGCAATTGGAAATAGTAACTTTACGCACACTCCCACTCATCTCGCTGCCGATAACAACGCCTCCGTGACCGGAAAGCATGGTGCAGTTGGTGATAGTGATATTCTCGCAAGGTACTCCCAAACGACGGGCCTGCGCATCTCTTCCCGACTTGATTGTGATGCAATCGTCTCCTACTGATATATGGCAGTCGCTGATATGTACGTTGCGGCAGGATTCCGGATTCACTCCGTCCGTATTTGGTGAGGGCGCATTATCTATGGTGATCCCCTTTATGGTTACATTGTCACAAAACTCCGGATTGACCGTCCAAAAGGGAGAATTTATGATTTTCACTCCTTCAATCTTTACTTTCTTACAACGAACGGGCTGAATGAACGGAGGACGGAAAAAGCGACGTTGCAATGTATTTACATAATCCTTGTTCGTTTCAGCATAAATTGCTGTCGTATCGTTTGCTGCATCCCACATTGGCTGATATTTATTCACATCACGCATGCCATTGTCTTTCAAATCAATCATGACACGAAAGAACTCCATCCACCATTTCTTCCCTTGTCCGTCCAAAGTTCCTTCTCCTTTGATCGTAATATTCTCGGCATCTACCGCATAAATCAAAGGCTGGAAACTTTTCATCATCACTCCTTCATGACGAACCTCGACAAAAGGAAGATAGTCATCAAAGTTATCGGAAAAGAGTAAGGTAGCTCCGGCTTCCAACTCCAGTGTAATATTACTTTTCAGATGGATACTCCCCGTCAGATAAGTCCCGGCAGGAAAGAAAAGAGTACCTCCGCCGCCACGGTTCAGACGGTCAATCGTTGAATTGATTAGCTTTGTATTAAGAGTCTTGCCATTTGCTTTTGCACCGACCTTCAGCATATCTACACGCTCGGCACGAAGAACTGTGGTTGCACAGAAGCAAAGAAAGACAATAAGAGTTGTTCGTAAATTCATAATCGATATTATTAAAGTATATTTCATCGTTTCCTTCTAAAAAATCATGCTAATAGAATCTTTTTTTCTTCCCAATGTTTGAAGACAATCATTGAGATGTTTTTTTCAAACATGCTATATGATTAAAATAAAGATGCTGCATGATTTTTTATATGAATACATTGTTTTTCATTCTACAAATATATATAAAATGTCTCTTTCATTTTGCACAAACCAATTTATATGTTCCACTCTGTATCTCTTTCGGTTCTTTTTCGCCCGGGAGGTAAACGACAGCGGTAGTATTCACCGGAACAGACACGTTTAAAGTGAAAGTCCCATTCTCACAAGTCCAGTTCACATTAATGGTACCGTATAAAGTTTCATACGACGCTTTGACATATTTCAAATCTCCCACAGGTTGGGGAGCGATGATGAACTTTTGATAACCTTGTTTTGGAGTGGTAGAAGGACGAATACCAACCAGCGAATTAAAGAACCATTCATCAATCTGTCCCATCATAAAGTGATTCCAGGAAGAACCTTGACGGGGGTCCCACTGCTCGGTCAAAGTTGTAGCGCCGAATTTTAACTGGAAACCATATCCGGGAGCTTCTTCATGATTGAACATCTTATAAATAAGTTCATGTTCCCCATTACGCGCCAATGTCTGAATCAGATAACGGTTTCCCACATCACCGGTAGTCAAACGGTTGCCATGTGCTTCCACATCTTTTATCAGATTCGCGAATACTTTCTCATTCAAATCTGCATCCTGCATCATTTGGAGGAACAACGGAAGCGCATTACTGCATTGGCTTCCTGTACCATATTGTGCCGTATCTTTATGAAGAAAACATTTATTAAATGCAACCATTATATCCTGTGCCAACGAAGTATAATAACGAATGTCAAAGTCATTACCTACCATTCTCGCGGCTTGTACCAAATACATGACTGTCATGTAATAATGCGCAGTAGCCACCAAAGGAACGGGTGTATTCCGTGAGAATCCCGCACGGAAATCTCCGTAATCATACCAGTCTCCCAATCCGAAAGAAAGAATACCTTTATCTGCACGAGTCTTGAGATAATCCACGTAACGACGCATATTCGGATAATATTTCTTAATCAATGAATCGTCTCCATAAGTCTCATAGTACATAAAAGGGAAAATAACCAAAGAGCCACCCCACTCCGGAGATTCGGCAAAAACATCCATACCCGGACCTTCAAAAATCACGTATTCCGGAGCAGTTGTCGGCATGGCCCCGTTGGAATGTTGTGCATCTGCCATATTCTGCATAATCTGCGGAGCGTATGCTGTCAAATCATAGTTATACAACAAACCCGGACCATTCAGATGTACCTGTTCCAGCCACCCAAGTTTCTCACGATGCGGACAATCCGTAAACACAGACTGCATATTGCTGCGAACCGCTTTCTCGATCAATCGATGGGCAGCATTAAATATCCGGTTGGATGATTCGAAAGTGGAAACTTTTCTAGCTGAATTATAGACGAAACAGGATTGAATATTCTTTAATACAGGCAATTTCTGCGGATTCTTCTGTCCTTTTAAGACAGCCCCCTCTACCTGAACATATCTAAAACCATAATAAGAGAAACGAGGGTGCCAGGTTTCATCGCCTTCCCCTTTCAGAGTGTATTCGTAATAGTGTTGACGCCCTGTCTGACGCTGATTGCAAGCACCTTCCTCTGTCAATGCTTCGGCTACAATCAAAGTCACTTTCTGACCACGTTTGCCACGTACTGTTATTTCCGGAAAGCCAGCCAGATTCTGTCCCATATCCAACACAAAAGCAGAAAGATCGACTGTTCTCTTAGTTGATACAGAAGCTGATGCAACTTGGTCCGCATTTAGTTTGGTTACCTTTTGAATATCATACCGTTCCATGATTTTCACTGGAGCCGCCATCTGTGGACGAAGTATTCCTTTAGGAGCTTCCTGTATGACTACCGGACGCCAATGACTGTCATCAAAGCCAATCTGATTCCATCCTTTCTGTTCACGACGCGCATCATAATCTTCTCCTCCATATATGCAATTGAAGGTTACCGGACTAAAATCATATTTCCAATTATTATCGGAATGAACCGTCGTACATGTTCCATCTTCGTAGTTAATAACCAGCTCAAATAAAAGTGTGGGAGGACCAAAGCTGATCTGTAATTTGCGATAACGCCCCCCCTGCACATTATAGAATCCATTCCCCAATAAGATTCCTACGACATTTTCACCACGCCGCAATTGTTCCGTCACATTGTATGTGTTATAGTAAACAGTTTTATCATAATCACTCCACAATGGAGCAAACTCACTGTTACCTACCTTTTTGCCATTCAAAGAAAACTCATAGAATCCCAGACCACAAACGTATGCCGTTGCCTCCACTATTTTCTTACCCGGTTTACGGTTTGCCCCCCCTTCTTTCGCATCTCCTACCTGGAATGTTCTTCTCAAACAAATACTTTTCTTTGCCAAAGTGTCCACTGCTTCCCAAGCAGCTTTCACTTCCGGTTTCTTCAACTCTCCACCGTGGAACTTACGCCCTTCCGGTAAATGAGCATTTTGTCGGGTAATAGCTCCAATCCACTGCCCCGAAGATAATCTTTCGGGTACTGCCCGGAATTTCGCTTCACTGCTCCACTCGGAAGGTGTATCTGTTTCATCCCAAACACGAACGCGCCAACTATAATTAAATGAGTTATCAGGACGTATATCTGCCCCCTTTGTAGAAACTAACTGGCTCTGCGAAGAATAAACCTTCCCACTATTCCAAACAGAACGCCCTGTAAAAGCTTCCCGAATATCAATCTCATAGGCAGATTGTCGTGTCCCATTTTCCGGCGATTCCATCACCCAGCCCAAACGGGGTGAACCTTCGACCACTACCAGTCCCTCCTGCATCTCACAGGTAAGACGACTGATGGTTATATTCTTTGCCTGTACAAAACAAGACAAACAAATTAGCAATGAAAGAAGAATCTTTTTGAATTTCATTTTTCAAGTATCTTTTATTTGTTCGATAAATGAGAATTTATCGGTTAGGCTGAAAGCCTTACAATTATATATTTATTGGGGTGCCCTGAAAGGGCTTAATTATATAGCGTAGGGCAACGCCCTACGAAAAAAACACACCAGCCACAAGCCCTGAAAGGGCGGAACTGTATACAATTATGCCCTTTCAGGGCGCAAATTCAGATTGCCGTTTTTACGTAGGGCGTTGCCCTACGCTATATAATTAAGCCCTTTCAGGGCACTCCGCAAAATTATCATTTAAGTGCATTTTCACAAACGATTTTTGTCAATGTATTCGCCTGCCCTACTTCCTTACCATCTACAAAAATGCGCAATCCTTTTCCGCAATGATAGCGATCACCATTCTTATCCCAAAGAATCGTCAGATTATGACCATGATATAATACATTATCCAAGCAGAACCAATCCCACTTGTCGGCAGGAATTAAGGGGTTCACTTCAATCGTATTATCCAAACGTGGACGAAGCCCGATCAGCCCTGTAATTATCAGGTCGTTGAAAGTGGAATGATTATAATAACGGCTACGTTCCTGATCTCCTTTCAGCCAATAACCGGTCACCTCATCCAAATATTCACCAATATAGGGACGACCACGATGATACTGTGATTCCACATACAATTCCATCTGACGGAAATATACACTGTCAGACAATACAGTCTGCGGATAATTATTCATAAAGTTAGCCATTGCTGTCAATGTCTGTGCGGAAGCAAACGGCCAGATAGCACCGTCCCACTCACACTTGCCTACTCCACGTGTACGAAATTCCGGATGACGACGTTCTGCGGTTGTCAGTCCATAAGGAGCAGAAAAGCCTTTTTCATCCATAATTTCTTTCCAGGCAATTTCATACTTTTGGGTGGTATCCGGCAGGTTGAAATACCAGGGAATATATCCGATTGCTTCACGCACATTTGCAGAAGAGTCCGTACGCATCGTTTCAAAAAACTGATGACGTGTATTCCACAATTCATTTTCTACCAGATTTTTCAAAGTATCCGCTCTCATGCCATATTTCATAGCCATCCCCTCATCACCGGAAAGAATTCCTATACATGAAAGTGCTTTGGCATTGCCATACATATAGCTATTGATTGTCGGCCGGGCATATTTCTTCCTCCGTCCGCCACTGATTGATTCTTCCATACCATCCTGTACGTCACCCTGCCAATACAATCCGTTCTTCAAACGGTTCGTACGTTCCCAACGCTGGTATTCGGTTTCCAGATCTTTCTTCATATCCAGCAGATAGTCCTTATCACCATCTACCATGTAACGAGCCAAAACAGCATCTGCATTCCATGAGCTAAACTTATCCATTTTCTTCATCGGACCGCCATCATTGCCACGATACCATGTATGAATAATCTGATCCAAATATTTCGGATCACGCAACCAACGGCTTTCATAAATATGATGTCCAATTGCACAAGCAATCAAATTATATTTATCTGAATAAGAACGCTGAACGAGAAACTCGGTCATGCTATAGCCAACAGGAGTCTCTTTGATATGCTTACGCAATGACCACCAACGATAATAATACATTTCTTCAAAGTTATGTTGCGGACACTCGAACAAAGGAATATTTTCCTCCATCCATTCTGAAGCCTTTTCATTGGGAATTGCCTGAACAATATTTTCGTCTTCCATACCGTTGAAATAGTCTGCATAATGACTGAAGTCAGCATACTTTAAAAAAGCAGAAGACGCATCCTTATCTGTAGAAGATGTTTTTACATTGGCAATGCCATATTCAGCCAATGGATCTTGTGCACCTGCATTCGGCAAATCATAAGTCTGGTCGGCAGGAGTATCTACAGTCGGGAATGTACGAGGTACGCCAGTACGGAATACGATTCGCTCCACAGCAGCCACGGGCGCATAGAACATACGCAACCCTACTCTCTTGCCATCTACATATACTTGAATATTACGATCAACAGTAGAAAGGACTGCTTCTACATGATAAACCTTTCCTGCTTCATATTTCATCATATTTGCAAACCGGGAGCCGCCTTTCAATCGGAAAATGCCATCATCAGTAAGTTCCATACGGGAACAGGCTATGCCATTCTCATCCAGAAATTCAATCTGGAGTGTACCTTTATTATTCTGGCCGGCTTTCAAATCAAATGATACTTTCAGTTCTTTAGAGGCCGGAATTTTACGTTCCACTTTGGCATAATCAAACGGATCTTTATCCTGCAACTTCAACCATTGATCCTCCAAAGAAACAGGGGCCCAAACCGGAGAATAAATATTCCAGTCAGTCAGTTCCGCAATTGATTTATTTTTAGAGAAATCATCATCCGCATGTGCTGAAGCATTTATTTCCACCGGGACAGGAATACGGGAAATCCACATATCTTCCTTGTTCACACTGTAAGAAACCCACAAATCACCATCGGCAGGTACTCCATTACCTTCCTGAATACCACGCGGATATTGAGGACCGTATGATTTATAATTTCCTCCATAACGCATGGGAGTGATTTCACCATGCACCAGATTCAATGTTGTATATTCCAATCCATCTTTACTCAAAGATATAGCCAGCGGCCAACGAAATTCCGACGGATTATATACAGTAGCATATGTACCATCACTTAAACGCTGCCCCCAAATTTTCGCGTTGCTATTGACGAAACCTTTTGCACGAAGCACAGGCTCTGCCCAAGTATGTCCGCCATCCTCACTGATAGAGGTAAGCGCATGTTTCCAAAGACTGGCAATACGTCCATCCGGCAATGTATAACAATTGAATGCTTTGTATCCTTTCTTCAGCGGGAGAATAGGATCTTCACGGTCGGCTTCTTCCACCCACTGCATCATATACAGCGGATTGTCGAGAATTTCCTGGCAAGCCTTCACAAACTCACGATCCTTGCTTTTCTTAAAATACGGATAATCAGTATTCTTTTCATTAAATCCATGATTATAATAAATGAAATAGATCGGTCCGTAAGAACCGTCTTTCTTTATTTCACGAACCACCCGGCCAATACCGTTTCCATCATTGGGATCATCTTTTTTATCCAAAGCAACTCCGTAATTTCCCATTGTAATCAGCTTGCCGGATTTAGAAACATAGAATCCGACACGCTGGTGCATAATGGCAATCAGATCTTTGGCCTGCACACCCGGACGAGACTCTTTGGTGTATCCATCGGGAACTTGATAAGGAGGAAACACAATTTCCGGATTTGTCCAGCGATATCCATCCTTCGATGTCATCAGAAAAGTCTGTGAAGGCGGTACGTGTTCGTCAGAAGGATCTGCCAGGTATTGATAGAAAAACTGTCCATTCCAATAAGCCAGCATCGGCTGATGATTATACGTCCATCCATTGCCGTTCGAAGCATCGGGATGTTCACGATTGGCACGCACCAACTGAATGTTATGTACTCCGACTACCGGAGACAGTTGTCCGTCGTGACAAGCAGGGTTCGATAATTCTTTTCCTGTATAATGAATTCTATCTTGTGCAAAGGCTGTAGTAGTCAACCAACCGGCAGCCAGTACAAAAAGAATTTTAGCAGAGTTGTTCATGATTTATTCTGATTTAAAATTGTTTCCGGGTTTATTTCTTTTCTTCCAGCAATGCTTTTACGACTGATTCCGGAGCCGTAAATATGGTTCCATGCTTATGCCCTACAGGGATGCTTACCTCTTCTGTTACATCTGTAAAGTTCCGGAAATCCTTCGTACGCATAGCGCCATATATTTTTTTCTTATATACATCAAAATAGATTAGATAATCGTCTCCCACTTTCTCTACAGACGGTCCTTCTACAAAGGATTCAGTGAAAGGTTGGGATGCGGGCGAATAAGGACCGGTCATAGAATCGGAAAAAGCGATTTTCAGATTACGTTCCGGTCGGGTGTTATCCTTGAGTACCATTACATAGTCATTCTTTGCCCGTTTCACGATAACGGCATCAATGGTACTGAATCCCGGATCATACAAAAGTTTTGCTTTCGAGACGGTTTTAAAATCTTTTGTAGTGATATAGTATAAACGATGATTATTATTCTCTTCTTCTATCCCCTTTTCGAAACGCCCGGGAACACAGGAAGCCCATACGACCATAAACTGATCGTTCTCGTCGTCATAGAAAATTTCCGGAGCCCATACATTAATAGTAGTCGGTTCGTCTGCCATTACAGGAATCATCTGTTGTTCCGACCAATGGATCAGATCTTTGGAATGTGCGTAGCCAAATCCTAAATCACCTTTCCAACTTGTAGTCCAGACCAAATGGTAGGTTCCATCCGGAGTACGTACCATCGAGGGATCCCGCATGAGCTGGTGCTGTCCCAGTTCCGGCTTTAGCCAAACTCCCGGAATACTGTCCCAGTGAATTCCGTCCTCACTATATAAGTATCTCAACCCCTCATCAGCCGGTTCATGAAATGAAGTGAACATGTAGTAGTCTTTGTTCCCCCCACAAGAAGCCAGAAACAAAAGACTTATTGCGACTAATGTATTTCTTAACTTTTTCATTTCTATATTCTATATTTGTATCTTTTATACAGAGGAGACGATAGAAAGTGTCATTTGTACTCAAATATACTAGAAGAATCAATAGATTCAAAATTTATATACGATAAAAGGGCGACTCTCCGAGCCACCCTTTCCACCATCAAACAAACTAACCATTTACAATGGGAAAGAATTTCACTTCTTTTTATAGTATCTTATTTTTTAATTATATAGAACCTCCACGGGCTTTTATACGTTTATACCATTCCTCTCGTTCTTTCTTCAGGTCATATCCACGTTTAGCCAGATAGTTGTTGATACGTCCTTTGTATTTTCCGAAAGCAGCGTGTTTCTTATTCGAATTTTCTGCATCCAACGCAAATTCACGGGCCTCTATCAACCAAGCATAGATTTGAGCTTTTTCTTCTTCTTTCAAAGTAGGAATCATGTCTAGATGTGAGTCATAAGTCACTTTTACTACTCCATAAGTCATGCCATCTTTAACAGCTTCTATTTGCTTTTCATCAAGAAAGAGAGATAAATTGGCAGGAAAAGCGAAATGTGAACGATATAGCGCCGCATCTTTTTCATTTTCCGCAGCTTTCAAAGCTTCATTTTTAGCCTCACCAGTCAACCCGGATTCTTTTACTTTCTTGACTTTCGCATCCCGCACCTCATAAATATCATTTAATTCGAAGTAACGATTGGCTATGACATTGCGAACATCTTCGGCTATTTTCGCATCTGTAAGTCCGAGTTTATCAACGATCTTTTGTGATCGGCCGACAATAGACTTTACATATTCAGGATCACGGTTCTCTTTATTTAAGTCGACTGCTTGCGCAGACATCCAACCGGAAATAAAAAGCAATGATAGTATCAGTATCTTTTTCATAATTACATTAATTTTCCTTTTTCAGCCAATGTATCGTAGTTGTTCTTCATATCTCTCCAATCTACTTTATGCTTTGTGCTGATACCGTTGATATATTTTTCAATATTCGTATATCCGTCACCAGTACAGTCTTTATTGGCATCACTCGGATCGTTCGGATTTAATCCGTTAGCAATTTCCCATTCGTCCGGCATACCATCTTTGTCTGTATCAACATAAGGAGTACCTTTGTATTCAGGATAACCACCCATCTGGCGAACATCAGTAATAATACCCTGCTTATAAGAATCTTTCGGCAAACGACGATACTTGAACTGTCCGTCTTCCCCCATTGACTTAGGAGACAAACCTGTCAAGTCACCATAAGCGTCTTTAGGAAGTTTCTTTTCATAATAAGGAATACCTGTTCTTACTTCTTCAATCACACGTTTGTCAACAATATCACGACAAGGAATATTCGCACCTACATGTTTCAATACATAGTCATAAGCATCTTTAGCCCCCATGATATTGATATACGGCATCTCGAACGGCTTATAGCTACGCATGTATTCAGTATATCCGTCAGTGTTCGGTTGAGTTTCAATCTGAATACCGCCATTCCAGTTGTCTTTAGTTATTTCAGGATAGCCTTCCATTATATTTCCGTCGGCATATACTCGCCCATATTCTTTATGATCCAGCTTACTACGTCCTGCTTCCGGTTTCAAGATACGATGTCCTACATTGGAATCCTTAGGAGTAGCAGGTCCCGGTTTGTAGTAGTTGTTAATCATATTGAACATAGCGGTATAATCACCACCATCAGAAGAACGGTGCACCCAATTGAATACTACATTATTAACGAAATTGAATATGCCATTCCAACCGATAGAAGGATTACGTCCGGAGTTACTAGCCCAGAGGTTACGGGCAAATGCACAGTTCTCACCACCTAACGTGCTACCAAACGCATGATTGTATGTATCCAACGCTTTTGCCGAGATAGTATTTTGAATAGTTACGTTTACAGTAGGAAGTTTCAAGTCTTTGCTTTCATATTGTCCTTCACTCGGGTCGTACATGTGGCGATAGAAAGAAATGTTTTCATCCAATCCCCACGTACAGGAGCAGTGGTCGATCATTATATTACCAACAGGGTTACCTCCGAAAGAATCATCACGATGCCATACTTTCGTTTCTCCACGACGGAAACGCATGTGACGTACCACCACATCATGTGTATCTACCCAAAATGATTCTCCAGCAATACAAACACCGTCTCCCGGAGCTGTTTGTCCGGCAATAGTTACGTAAGGAGCACGGACGATAATCGGAGATTCCAGACGGATGATACCAGCAACATTAAAAACAATAATACGTGCACCACCAGTTTCACATGCTTCACGGAAAGAACCCGGTCCACGATCATTCAGATTTGTGACAGTTATCACTTTACCTCCACGACCACCGAAACTGTACATACCACCACCTTCAGCACCTGGGAATGAAGGGATATCAGCCTGCGGCAAATCGTACGGACGACCAGCCCAAGGAATATATGGACGTCCTTCTCTAGCTTCTTTTTGTACTATCGGCAACGCTTTTGCCCATGCTTCATCAGAGCGTTTCCGCTCTTCAGTCATCATTTTTGTATAATTTTCTTTGGCTTCGCCAGATATTTGTGGGTATTGCGCCCATGCAACGGTCGGAGTCAACATTGTTGCAGCAAAAACTGCTAAAAGTACCTGTTTCTTCTTCATTTTTATTTGGTTTTGTGAAGTTGTTAATTCAAAAATACAATAATAAGACGAAAGAAGAAAAGATTTGTAATCAGTAAACATACATTTTTTAATATCCGCATCATATGCTAGCTTCTACACCTATAGAGGAATAGAAATATATACTATACAAAAAATTGTGAGTGTACCGGAAAGTATAATAAACTTCCGACACACCCACTTAACTTACTGTTTCAAATATTTTCGTTATTCTGCCAATGGATCAAATGTTCCATTTGCACCACCATTGTTGTAATCTCCCCAACCAATTGTTTGCTGTACTGCCGAATTTGCGCCTTGAGCACCTTGGTTCAAACCAAGAAAATAATATCTAGGGTAGAAAGTTATTTTATATTCACCTTTATTGGAATCATAAGAATCACCTTTCTTTTTCTTACGAATCAAATATGTATCATAAAACTCTTTCAATGTTTCCTGCGATGTAGAAATATCTTCGTTCAGGTCTAAAGCTTTCGGACGTTTTACGTCCTTCAATGGATCTGGATTCTTACTTGCATCTCCCACCGGCCATGAATTACCTCCCAAGCCATTATTATAATCGTTTCTTACACGATATTCGATATTGTCACGTCGTTGTCCGTTAAGTGGAACAACCCCCAACCAATTGCATGTATTTCCATTCCAACCTGTCAGCTTCCATGAAGCAGGTAAATCATCAGTGTAAAGTCCGCCTCCCATTCCATCGCCATCATATAACAGCCAACGACGACAATCGTCAAAACGTTTACCTTCATAAGCCAGTTCAATCTGGCGTTCATATAATATGGCTGACATACATGCAGCAGGATCACTCTCAAGACTAGCTTGCAAACCGCAATCCCCTGTATATCCTACACGTTGGCGAATCTGCTTTAACTGGTCTACCGCTTCTTTCAATAAAGCATTGTCTCCACCTTTAGCATATGCCAATCCACAAGCTGCTTCAGCATAGTTGAGCAAAACTTCCGCATAGCGGATTTCAATATACGGGTTTGCATTATATGTAAATCCATTCTCCTGTGAATATTGATACCTTGGATTTGAATTAATCTGAAGATCATCTGAGCGTTTACGTATATAAAGCCCTTTCACATTATCCAACAAATTATCCGCTCCATAGGTGTTTCCACTTTCGATATCATCTCTGTCTTTCTCAGAAGTATACCATACATAATTCCACAATTCATAAGACGAACCTTCATACGGATTGTTATTTTTATCATTTCTCGGATCTCCCTTAAAATGCCAACGTACACCAGGGAAAGCGAATGTGCGATAAAAACGGGGATCACGATTCATAAAAACAGGAGTACATGCCGGAGACTCCGGATTAGTATCATATGTATATTCAGAGGTTTCCAATTTTGTATAGCTTCCGTATGTTGCAGGGCGTTTACCATCTGCCATCGGAAACAAATCTACCATCATTCCTGACGGCGTTTTCCCTCCATTTCCCAAAGTGTTTTTCGGACGAATACCGCGTTCCCAAGGATTGTTCTTACTGTAATCCGCTGCACTAGTTGAAGCGGTTGTATTATAAAGAGTTATCATGACAGCTTCCCGGTTGTTATCAACTTCTGAAAAAAGCTTTGCCCATCCAGCAGCATTCTTCCCTGGTGTTTCGAAATTTTGTAATCCGTTTCCACAAGCTGCCAACACTGCTAAAGACGCTTTAATATCATCATAAGCTTGCTGCCAGCGACTCACATCATTAGAACGATTGAAAAGCGGACTAGCATAAAGCAGACGAACACGTCCAAGTAACGCTTCAGCTGTACCGGAAGTTACACGTCCCAAATCCTTACCGGTCCATCCTCCGTTTTGCGTGAAAGGAGCTAACAATTCAGATGAGTTTTTTAAATCATTGCAAATAAAATCAATACACGCTTTAGTTGTAGAACGAGGAGTTACTGATTCTGCTACCACTTCCTGCACTTTATCCACAATAGGTACACCACCATACCATTTAAGTAGATTATAATAACGCCATGCACGCAAAAAATATAGCTGCCCTAACAATTCATTTTTCTGTTCTTGTGATAGTGTACCTCCTTCAATTCCTTCTATCGCATCATTACAGTTCCGGATAATACCATATGTCATTGTCTGGATATTTCCACTTGAACCATGAAAATAGTCTGGTACAGGATTATTACCCGCTTGATAAGTCAATGGCGCACGCGGATCAACAAACGTTCCAAAACCGCTATACTCTTCCGTCGACTGAGACTGAGCATCTGAATCTCCGGTACTGTTATACTGGAAACTAGGTGCTCCCTTTACATCGGGCATTACAAACTTATAAATATCATTCACACGGGCCAAAGCTCCACTATAGTTATTATAGGCATCTTGCGGGCTGGCATAGTCATAATTCTTCTTATCTTGTAGGAACTCATCGCTACACGATTCTAGTAAGGATGTTGCCATAAGAGCAACACTTAGAATAAGTATATATTTTCTTTTCATTGTTTTTTCTTTTAGAATGTTACATTCACACCAATCGTAAACTTACGCAATGTAGGATATGTACCGTAAGAAATCATCGGATCCATGAAATTGTCTGGATATGGATTGTAGAAACTCAATAAATTTTGTCCTGTCACATTAAAACGACAACTCTCAATGCCTATCATTTTAGTATACTTAGATGGAATTTTATATGCCAACGTCAAACGATTCAATTGAATACGTGTACCACTAACTCTCCAAAATGTTGATTCAACACTGTTTACGGAAGCATATCTCAAACTAGGATACCTAGCATCATGATTAGCTTTTACTACAACATTTCCTCCAGCATCCAACACATCATGATAAACATACATATTGTCTACATTCCAGAATGAAGGCATATTGGCATATTCTAAATCTTGGTAACTGTTGGCTCCATCGCCTTTGTTGCCTAACTTAATCGCGCTTGTTGGTACAAAGCTATATCCTCCCCAACTTGCATTCAATTGTGCGCTAATAGAAAATCCTTTATATTCAGCACTCAAATTAGTGGTAAATCCGTATGGATTATTACGGTTAGCCATTCGTACTTGATCATTTTCTTTGTCTACCACACCGTCAGGCCCTGCATACGTTCCATCAGGTTGCAATTCTCCTCGTACATCTTTATAAATCAACATACCCGGTCTGACCTGTTCTTTGGTCATATCCATATATTTTGTAATGTTATATTTTTCAAAATATTCATCAATATCTTGATAACTACGGAACATGCCTATACACTGTAATCCCCATGTGCCGATATCCGACCGATCTCCCTTACGTAAGCTATTATAGGTTAATGGATTATCCCAATCCGCTACTAATATTTTATTATCCGTATATCCGGTATTTACTTGTATTTTATATTTAAAATCTTTTCCAATCTTATCTCTCCATGTGACTGAAAGTTCTACTCCATAAGCATCCATCTCTCCATAATTCACATGCGCAGACTGCGTTCCAACTGTACCAGGTATAGAAGATTTGTATGGAAGTAACATTTCACGATTCCAATCATAGTAACCGTCAATAGTAAAAGCAAGTCGATTATTTAAAATGTTAAAATCTAACCCAAAATTAGCTTTGTAAGATTTATCCCAATGTGCATCGCGATTAACAGCAGATATATTTTTGTTAATCGTAATATGACTACCTGCATTCACATCTGTACCTGTACCAAAAATAAATCCTTTATCTTTATCCATAGCATAATTTTGTGCCCACTGCCATGGAAGCGTATTGTCACGACCGGTTAGACCGAAGGAGGCTCTTAATTTTAGATAATCTACCCTTTTTACATTTTTCTTAAACCACTCTTCTTGAGAAATCACCCAACCTGCGGACACGGATGGAAAAACACCCCAGTAATTTTCCGGTGCAAATTTGGTAGAAGCATCCGACCGAAGCAAAAACTCTAACAAATACTTATCTGCATATGCATAATTAATACGACCGATATAAGATAATGTACCAGATTCGGCACGAGAGAATGAAGTGTTACCTTTACCATCCGCACTCATTGTATTAGATTGACCATTAGTAAATTCATAAGGATAAGTTATACTACCCTCAACATACTCACTTTCTGCCTCTGAACGTTCGATCGAGAACAACCCTCCCAAAATATGATCTCCAAAAGATCTATTGTAAGATACCGTAAAATTCATCTGATAGTTATCTGTACGATTCATGTTTCTGCTTAAGAAAGAGGTATCACCATTCACAACCGGTTTACCATTATTGGCATACAGGAAATTATTGGCAGCAAGCAAAAGATCATAAGCATCTTCCTGTCCCGGTATAGGTGTATACAAATGTTTTCCACTACCAGCACGGTCAGCCATATAATAAAGGTCATATGAAGAACCATATTGGTTTGTTTTAGCCGAATTGATACTTTTTGAATAAGTAAATCTCATTTTCAATCCCTTCAACCATTTGCTCCATCCAAAATCATATTCCAAATGAGCATTAATGTTCATATTAGAAGTCATATTCCTACTATAATCTCCATTATTTTGAATAGCCGAAAAGTTATATTTCTGTACATTGCTAACCTGTGAATTACTAATACCAAAAGCTGCGACCGGCAAACCATTAATTTCTTCCGGAATATAATATGGGTGTGTTAACAATGTATTGTAATCTTCTGTTTTAGAACCTCCAACTTTATTCAAAGGAGTATTTTTCTTTCCATAATCACCGGAGACTTGCAAACCTGCACTCAACCATTTACTCACTTTTACATTTACACCTGCACGGTAAGTCCATCTGTCATAATCCAAGTTACCTAAATTTCCATCCTGATTAAAATATGAGATACCAGCAAAATAATTAGCTTTTTCCGTAGCACCACTTAAATTCACACTATGCTGCTGTGTCAATGCAGATTTCCAATATTTGTCCAACAAATCATAATTAAGTCCCTTCATTGCATTCAATTCGTCTGCTTGAAACAAATCTTCCAGCAAATTAATAGAAGTATCCGTTGGGTCTGCTGCCCGCACTGCATTCCACAATCTACCATATTCATAGGCGTTCAACATTTTAGGACGAGATACTTCGTCTGCAATACCGAAAGTTCCGCTATACGAAATTTGTGGTGCACCAAGCTTACCTTTTTTGGTTGTAACCAAAATAACACCATTTGCAGCACGTGCTCCATATACAGCAGCAGCAGCATCTTTCAGAACAGAAATGCTTTCAATCATAGAAGGATCTAAGTTATTAAAAGCTGTAGCTCCCAAGTTTTCAATAGAAGAGCCAACCTTAACTTCCGTTGGATATATATATCCATCAATCACATACAAAGGCTCTAAATTATTATTACCCATACTTGCCAATACATCATTCTGACGAATCGTAATTCGAGCATTTTCCCCTGGACGAGAGTTACCTCCACTAACGGAAACTCCATTTACAAGACCGCTTAACGTATTAGCTAAACTACCACTTGAAATATCTTGTATATCGTCCATCGGAACAGTAGCAATAGCACCTGTCAGATGTGCCTTCTTTTGTGTTCCGTAACCTACAACTACCACCTCATCCAACTGTTGTGTATCCTCTTTTAATATGACCTTAGTCAATTTAAAATCTGAGATCCTTTGCGAAACATATCCGATATATGATATTTCCACCAATTTACCAGCAGGAACATTTATTGTAAAATTTCCATTTAAGTCAGTAATAGTTCCAATAGTTGTATCTACAACTTTTACGGCAGCACCGATAATAGGTTCTCCAATTTCGTCTACCACAACTCCTTTAAAAGATTTGCTATTTTGCGCCAATGTCGGCAATAACATCATAAACGAAAGAAGTATACCTAAACATAGTTTAAATGTATTCTTATGTATCATCTCTATTGTATTAATGTTTCTTTACTTATTTATTTTAACCAACGCGGGTCACCGCTACCATGACTGATTACTTCTGAGCTACTAACAGTAAAATCTCCGTTAACAGGATCTTTGAAACCAGGATCTACACCATAAGCTGTGGTACTTTTATCACCATAATTACCATTAGCTTCTTTTTCAAGACCACTTCCACCTTTATACCAATAGCAATTATTGTCACATGTTTTGGCATTATCAGTACGTCCTCCGACAATTCTACGGTTAAATTCACCTTTACAAGAATCGTAGAATATATTCTTACTCAAATTGACAGTATTCTTCTGTCTATTCCAGACATTAGAGTTAAACGCCTCCTGGTCGCAAGATATATTATAAAAAGTATTACTCGTAAAATTCATTGAGCAATCAGCCCAACCGACATCAGCACCTTTTCCTCCAGCAACACGCATAAAACGTCCATTACTAGCTTCTGAAAGATTATATAGAGTAGAACTACTAAGTTCAAAGTCTTTTACAAAAGAACTATTGCTATTAAAATTAAAAATTTCAGCATCTTGATAAAATTTAATGAGACAATCTCTAACTATAAAATTTTGAATAGCATATTTCTTACCATTAATATTAACAAGATAATGACGTACATTTCGAATCTCACACGACTGAATAATCATCGGATTCGTAACTATCCCATAACTATTCATACCTTTTATTTCTTCCGGCACATCTCCAAACTTCACAAAAGAACCTTTTGACACCACATCACAATCGAAATCTATAAATTTCAATGCCATACCACCTCCACTCGAAACGATAGCACCAGAGCCTGTGAATGTCACTTTCGCATGATTCACTTTATTTCCACGCAATTGAACGTTGTTAACTCCCAAGTTTAGATCACCGGAAATAGTATATGAACCACCAGCTTCTAGCTCGTACGCAACTTCTACATCTTTTCCGGAAGTAATGGGATTATTCTCAAAATAAGTATTTAAATCTGTTCCAGCCGGAATAGGCGTAGCTGGAACTAATGTTGACCAAGTTACCTCAGACACAGAAGCGGCATCCTTATTATTATATTTATCATTGCCTAATGTCTTAATTTCTACCTTATAGTTAGTATCATCCAAATATGTACAAGCAACCGAACAACCATCTATAATAGAGTCTTTCACTACCGCTACAGGATTTGTAGGGTCATCTACAATATACATAGAAAACAAATAACCACCAGCGCCCATTATCACCGGCCATTCAACTTTCACACTAGGCTTTCCTGCAAGTTTTTCAAAAGACACTTTGGAAGCGTCCGGTGACTCCAACTGGGTATTCGTCACACCTCCAGAAAAGGTTTCTTCATCAAAACCATCTCCTGCACAAGAGCCAACTGAAAGAATCATCGATAAGCAAACCGCACTTACGACAATTGGTTTCTCAAACTTTAATTTACCCTTCATAGATTAAATTTTTAATAAACAAAAATAATATATTATATATCTAAATCCTAAAATGTACTTCATTAGGAAAGACGTATGACTACAAAATATGTAATCACTTAAATAAAAAAACGTTCTTAATTTTTTCGTTTGGTTTATCTTAGAAAAAATATTCGATCATATATTCCACCATAGTCAATCATAGGTTGAGGAGTAATTAATCATGGATTTTGATACAAACCACCACTTGATTATGACTCTCGAAAATTACTATTGAAACACTTCTTTCAAATACTTAATATTTGTACCATAATTCTTTTTCACGTTCCGCACGTCATCCTTGTCACGCGAACGTTCTACCACCAGCCATCCACTCCATCCCATCTTATCCAGTGTCTTTTTCACCTTATTCATGTCCAATCGTTCATTATAAGGTAAAGTCACTCCATCTGTGTCCGTACAGTGAATCTGGCAAATCCTCTTTTTCCCCAGAATCTTCAACTCCTTGCACAAATCCCTTCCATTCTCCAATGCATTTTGAAATTTAAAATAGATCTTGATTCCGGGAGAATTAATTTCTTTCAGTAGTTTCACATCTCCTTTTGCATCCAATTGAGTTTCAATACCAATCACCACTCCTTCAGAAGCAGCCATATCTCCTATCTCCTTCAAGCGTTTTACAACTTCTGTCCGTAGTGCCGGAATCTTTTCCCATCCGGCTTTGATTCCTCCCAAAGGAAGAAAGGCTACTTTGGCATTCATCACTTTCATGGCACAAAGGCAATCCTGAACTAAATCTTTATAGTTAGCCCGCTCCAGAAAAGACTGTCCATAGAAACCGGACATAGCAATAGAAGAAACTTCTAATTGATATTTTTGAGCAGTTTCACGAAATAATTGCTGGAAATGGGGCTTGCGCAATTTATTATCAAACATTTCCCTCTTGCCAAGGCCACCCATATCCAATTCTACACCGTCACCATTCAATTCATGTACCAATTGGAATGAACCGATTTTCTGACGTTTCAGAATCATCCAGTCACATACGGCTATTTTATAACGTTGTTCCTTTTGCTGCGATCCGGCAATTGCCAATAGAGGAAAACACTCTGCAAGTATCAATATCCAAAGGATATGTTTAAATAAATTTCTTCTCATTTTTTATTTTATTGCATACGATTTACATAGTAGACGTATGGAATAGATTTTTGTAATCACCTATAAAACAGAGAATAACTAAAAATACTACGGAGTATAATTTAATAAAAGTAAGATAGTGACGGTATCCAAGACAAATAGTGACGCTATCTTGGTCCGATACCGTCACTATCCCGGGCATATACCGTCACTATTTTCGAAGAAGTAATAACAGAAGTAAATGTAAAAAAATGGGCTGCCGGACTATAAAAAGTCCGACAGCCCTGTCAACCCAAAAACGATACCTATGAAACACTGTGTGTTATTTCAAATCAAACTTTAAATATTTGCCGTGAACAAGTTCATCATGTGTGATATGATATTTATTGAACTTCTTGCCATTCAATAGTACCTTATCAATATATAAAACTCCTGGTTGAGTACGATTGGTTTCAATCACCAATTCGTTTTCTTTATACCATTTCGGATCTAACCGGATCGTTACCTTATTAAAGACCGGAGTCGTCAATGTATATTCGGGCAGTCCGGGACAATCCGGATAAAAACCGATCATATTGAAAATAGCCCAGGAAGACATCGTTCCCGTATCATCATTTCCTGGAATACCATCAGGTTTTGTTGTAAAGTACTTATCTAATAAACGCTGCGTCTCTTTCTGCGTACGCCATTCTTCACCTTTAAAGTATGAGAATAAATGAGCATAAGCAATATCCGGTTCATTTGCCGGGTCGTAAAGTCCTTTGTCAAAAACCATTTGTAGTTTATCGATAAAAGGTTTCTTTCCCCCCATTAATTTCGCCAAGCCATATACATCATGTGGTACATAGAACGTATAATTCCAGGAACTACCTTCATGGAAACCGGGATTCGGTTCAAAGTTCTCTCCTTGTCTCGGATTAAACGGGCTATAAAACGTTCCATCGGGGAGAATCGGACGGAAAGTACCAAATTCTTTACTATAATAATGTTTGTATCCTAAAGAACGTTTATAGAACATCTCTGCATCTTTCTTTTTACCTAAAGCAGCTGCAAAACGAGACAATGCAAAATCGGCAATATAATATTCCAATGCATGAGAGACGGAATTGTCATACTGTTCACGAAGGGGTACATATCCTTTAGACATATAATCATCATTATCAGGACGCATCAAGTTTTCCGCCCCCGGTAATGTAGCAGATTTGTACATTGCCTCATAAGCCAAATCAACATCAAAGTCACGCAAACCTTTCATCCAGGTATCTACAATTACCGGAATACTCGGATCACCTTCCATTGTCAATGTTTCTCTGCCATATAATTCCCACTTAGGCAACCATCCATGTTCACGATACATATCAAGCATTGTGCGCACCATTTCCATCTGACGTTCCGGATAAACCAAGGTCAGCAATTGATGAACATTGCGGTAGGTATCCCAAAGAGAAAATACGGTATAGCGATCACCTTTGGTTGTCAGGATTTTATCACTTTCCATTGCCGGATATTCTCCGTTTACATCCTGCAAAATATTAGGATGAATCAGCAAATGATAAAGCGCTGTATAAAACACAGTCTTTTGGGCATCTGTACCACCTTCCACTGTTATGCGTGACAAGTCATCATTCCATTTGGAACGTGCTTCCGCATGAATCTTCTCAAAATCCTTTCCAGCCTGTTCACGATCCAGATTCAAACGGGCATTTTCTATGCTTACAAAAGAAACTCCCATTTGTACTTCTACTTGTTCACCTTCTTCTGTATCGAAGGAGAAATAAGTACCAATGTCATCTCCTGCTATTTCTTTTCCGTAGCGAGTATAAAGTTTATACTTTCCCTGATCCTTATCCCATTCAGCCTCAACCCCCATCATCGGACGTTGTTTCTTCCAATACCCTGTTGCAGAAGGATTCTTCTTAACCCGCAATACAAAGTAAATGGGGAATACAGCTTGAGGATTATAACAAAATGTACCAAGTAGTTTGACTCCTTCCACTTCGCTATCGCTTACACGACGAAGCATAGCGCCACTCTCATTCGTTAACCCCTCACCCAGATTCAGCAGGATGTGGCTTTTCCCTTTTGGGAAAGTAAACCGGGCAATACCGCTACGCGGAGTAGCCGAAACTTCTGTTTTTACATTATATTTAGTCAGATAATTAGAATAATAGCCCGGTGAGGCCTGTTCATCCTTATACTTACTACCATATTCTTTATAATCCACATTCAGTTCTCCGGTAGTAGGCATCAATAATAAAGAACCTAATTCCGGACAACCGACTCCACTCAAATTCACATGAGCATATCCGGTAAAGAAACAATTTGTATATTCATAAGGCGTAGACCACCATCGGGCATCTTTATCGTATGTGTTTTCGGAAGATCCCATCACATTGAAAGGAACCACAGACATCATACCATTGGGGCAAATCGCTCCCGGATTGGTCGTTCCGAAATTTGTAGTTCCGATAAAAGGATCCACATAATCTATCAAAAGACTTTTATCCGTATTTTTAAGGGGAGGGCTCCCCCCTTCCCCCGCATAGGCGGAAAGAAGGGAAAAAGCAAGTGTGTAAGTTAATATAATACGTTTCATATCTTTATTAAATGATACTCGTTCGTTTCGTAAAATCAATAATCTCTTTTATATATCCGAAGGCCATACCTACCACAGTATCTGCCGCACCATAATAAACAGCAACACGTTCACCATCTTGCAAAGCAGCACAGGGGAATACGACATTAGGAACGTCACCTTGAAGTTCGTAAGGAGCAGCCGGACCAAGCAGATATTCACGTGTACGGTAAAGAACTTTTTCCGGATGATCTTTATCCAATATGGCAGCTCCCATAGCGTAACGGAAACCATTACAAGTAGTGATTACACCATGATAGAACAGCAACCAGCCTTCATCTGTAAGGAAAGGAACTGAACCTGCACCAATCTTCGTACACTGCCAAGCGCTTTCCGGGAAAGGAGTCACTTTCATTACACAACGGTGTTCACCCCAATATTTCATATCCGGACTATAGCTGATGTATATATCGCCAAACGGAGTATGTCCATTATCACTGGGACGACTCAACATCGCATACTTGCCATCGATCTTCTGCGGGAAAAGTACACCATTACGATTGAAAGGCAAGAAAGCATTTTCGCACTGGAAAAACTCCTTAAAGTCAAAAGTATAGGCAATACCAATCGTAGGGCCATGATAGCCATTACACCAAGTCACCCAATAACGGTCTTCAATCCATGTAACACGAGGGTCGTATTTATATTCCGACTCAATCATTTCCGTGTTACCTGCTTTAAACTGAATAGGTTCATGATTGATATCCCAATGAATTCCGTCCTTACTAAAACCTGCAAAGATATTCATCTGTACAGCTTTGTTATCACAACGGAATACGCCTGCAAAACCATCCTCAAAAGGAACAACAGCACTATTGAAAATACTATTAGATGAAGGAATATGATAACGTCCGATAACTGGATTTTGTGAGTAACGCCACATAACGTCCGTACATCCGACAGGACGATCTTCCCAAGGAATTTGAATTTTATTCATAATCGTTGATTTTATATTATTTATTTTTTGAGTCATCATACGTGAAAGGTATGAAATAAGTAATCAGAAAAGCTGGAATAGTTGCAATTAACACATAGATAAAGAAATTACGATATCCTAATAAGTCACTAAGATAACCACTAACCATTCCCGGAAGCATCACTCCCAGATTCATGATTCCTGAAGCAAATGCGTAATGTGACATTTGATGTTTGCCTGGAGCAATCTGTTGCATCATAAACAACGTCAGTCCGACAAAACCAAAGCCATAACCAAAATATTCCATTGTTATACAAGTTCCGATCAGATATACATTAGTAGGCTGTGCAACTGCCAAAAAGGTATAGGCTACAAACGGAAGATTAAAAATACAGCAGAGAGTAAATAGTGTCTTTTTCAATCCGAACTTAGAGACATAAATACCTGCCAACAATGAGCCTAAAACGAAAGCAGCGGAACCAAAGATACCATTTAGCGTACCGATCTCTGTTAACGACAGTCCTAAGCCGCCTACATCTCTTGACGCACGTAAAAACAGCGGAGCTATTTTCATGATAAAGCCTTCTGCCAAACGATATAAAATAATAAAACAGATGTAATAAAGAATATGCTTTTTAGTAAAGAAGTTAGCAATGACTGCTACCAATTCGTGCCCAACCTCCGATGCAGTTTTCTTTGTTGTTGACGGAACCTGTGTAGAAGGTAACATTTTTATATGATAAATACCGATCAGTACCATTATTGCCGCAATTACGCCGAAAATAATCATCCATGCAGATGAATACGCTCCTTTGTTAGCATCTATCGAAGCACCTTCTATTGCTCCGAAGTGCTCTGCCAATGCTCCTGCCATAGCAACTAATCCTCCATTAGCAACCAATTTGGCTACGTTATAAAAAGCACCTTGAACTCCGATATATTTTGCCTGATCTTCCTTGTTCAATTCAGCCATATATACACCATCACAAGCAATATCGTGCGTTGCTCCACTAAAGGCAATCACTGCCATCGTAGAGATACTTATAGCGAAAAAGTAATCGAAAAACAAAGAAAAGGCTACTACTCCAAACAATACACCACTCAATAATTCTGTAATCAATACGAAGAATTTTTTCGTCCGATACATTTCAAGAAAAGGACTCCACAAAAATTTCAGTGTCCAAGGCATCATAATCAGAGAAGTCCAGAATGCAATTTGCGTATCCGAAATTCCAAGATCCTTAAACATGAAAACAGAAACCAGATTAATAGCAATAAAGGGAAGTCCCATTGCAAAATAAGCAGTAGGTACCCAGCAAGCCGGGTTAATAGTTTTTCGTTGAGAAGCAGTTTTATTCTGTTGCATAAATCATAGTATATAGATGAAAAAAAACATTTTTCTGACCCATCTATATATAATACAACTAAAAGGGGGAAACTACTAACGTCTCCCCCTACTTTTTTTATTTTATTATCACTTCGTCTATAAAGAACCACGAAGGATGACCTACACCATAATGCCAAGTCGGACATTCTTTCGTTCCGGTGACTTCTACTTTCACATAACGAGTTTTTATCGGTTCGGCTGATTCAGCCTTGACTCCACGGAATTTTACCTCACCGGTACGTTCTTCCGGTAAATCAATCGTTTTCCAATGTGTATAATGTTCACCGTCTTCAGCGTATGAATAAACCACCTTTAGAGGAAAAAGAATCCAGGCCCCTATTTGATGAAGAAAATCTGTTTCCACACTATGTATCTCTTTCGCTTCGCCCAAATCTATAACGAATGCACCATCGGTTCCTTCCCAACCAATCCAGCTATCAACAAAGGTTGCTCCACCAAACAAACCGTCAACCAATGCGTTTTTTCCTAATGCCGCATATTTTCCCGTAGGAGGAATTAGATAAGTAACTTTTGCGCCCAAAGCCAAACTTTTTTCTTTTTGCGGCATGTAACGTTCCCTATACAATTTACAATAGTCTACCGGTGAATTGGAACGCTCATTCAATGTCGGAACTTGAAACTCTTTCACGCGTTCCTCAAAAAGGTCTAACTTTTTATTGATATCTACCAAGTCTTTTTCTGTCTCCGTTCGTGCTATTTCCAGTTCTGAATACTGAATTGGCAGACGTGCCCGTTGAACTCGTTTTAAGAAATCGGGTTCTGCTGCAACAGCCTTTTCAGCCAAATCAAATAAATGATTATAACGACGCATCAAAGCGGGCTTTAGCATGCCATACTTATGTGATACGGGTGAATCATATATCCACAACCTCTGTCCACTACCGATTAATGCGCCTTCCATTATCTTTATGTACTGATAAAGATATGGCGCTGCTTCCCCATAATATCCATGCAGAAAATGTTGCATCAATGAGTCTACATTAACTTCGGGATTCCACATTAACTTTGACACTAAATAAGCGCGAAGTTCTGCAAAATCTCCTCCCCTGCTCCCTGCTATTTGAGAGAAATGCATGGTGGCATGATTCTTTTTGAAAAGACGGATATTGTCCTGTAAAATATGGAAATTAGGAAATGGAGCCAGATAATTATCAAAGTTAATACCGTAATCCCACACGAAAATATTATTGGTAATCTTAGACCATCCTTCCATGGCTTTCACAAACTCTTTTCCCGAAGCATTCTCCGTCAAAGTTACTTCACGGTCACAGTCAATATCACATAGCATAATATTCACATTCGGCAAAGGTTTCACATGTTTCGGAGGATTCATAGTATATAGATAAGCCAATGTGGAAAATTCTTTATCCGGGAAACGGGCAGCCAACTTATTCAGAAAAGTGATTATGCTTCCTGATAATGCTCCTTCATAATCATCAATTGCCTTACAAGCATCACACGTACAATTTGTATAATTACCATCATTCTGACTTACAGACATGATATGCTTATCTGGATTTGCTTTGAAAATAGAATCAACACGTTGAGCTACAATCTCAAAAACCTCCGGATTACTCAAACACCACTGACTGGCCTTTCCCGGGTGGCGTTTTCCTTTGAAGTAAGAATAATATTCCGGATGTTCTTTCCCATAAATGGATGAAGGCAGAAGCTTATCAAAAGTATGCACCCAATAACCGGCAGCAAACACTTCATTCGGTTCCTCTAAACGATTCCACCACTTATAAATAGAGTCTGTATGGATAGCATAACATTGTGTCTGACGGTAACGAAAGCCCGGATTCTCGACTTTATTAATGAAGGGTAAGTTCACCGTTTTTGAAGGGGTAAGAGAATATTCATTCTCTCCCCAATAATCGATACCCCAATATTGCTCCAATAAAGTAACAACCCCATATACAACACCGTTTTCTTTACCAGATATTTTTAGAATACCATCTTGAGTAGAAATAGAGAATCCATCCTCTGTTACTTCCGCCGGAGATTGACCACCAATGAGAATATCTCCTTTCCGAGGAGTTTTATCATTTTCAATAGGAAGTGCAACTCCCGAAATTTCAGTAAGAAAACGTTGTAAGAATTGCGCTGACGTCTTACTATTTGGCATCTTGTCCTGCACAATGATGCGAGCACTACTTTTGCCATCTTTTACGAGTGTTATTTGTGCTGAAACAGTACCACATACCACCAGCAAAACAGATAATAACCAATGTTTCATGTTTGTTAGAATTTAAGTTTATATGAGCATTTACTAGAAGTACAATTCAGGAGAATAAAGTTCTAATAAATTATGGATACTTTAACATATAAAAAAGAGGATATGCCTCTGCGACATATCCTCCTCTTTCAATGAATTATTAGCCTAAAACATTTTATTTATCAAATCGGATATTATGTTCCCACCTTTGAAGTGCACCATTAGATGTTGCATTGTGTCCGTTTCCTGTAGCATCTCTAAAGGAAGTGCCATCTCCTTCATCCATTGGCCAAAGGGCAATCAAATTAGGATTCTTAGGATTAACTTCAAAATACATATTGTTTGCGATCTCCGATTCTGTACGAGCTACTTTCCATAGGCGAACCTGACTCATAGCACAATTATTACGGAAATAGCTACCACTATCCACTATTTTCATAAAATCAAAGCGTACGCTTCCACCTTTCGGTGCAGGAGGATCAAAGAAGGTATCTTGTTTTCCATTCCTATAAATGGTAAGTGTTGTTCCATTATAAACGAAAGCCCAATGATACCAAGTGTTTGCTTCCAAATCACTGGCTGTTTGTTTTTGACCTCCCAAAGACTTTATCTGTAGATAATTGTAAGGCCTATTGGCATCTCCAAAACGGATATAGATTTCATGATCATTACTTCCGGAAGTGAAAATAGCCTGATTATTTATACTATAACCATCCATACGTACCCATGCTTCCAATGTCCATGCATCTACTGTAATTCCCCAATCCGTTTCAGGAAGTGTTGTTACATTTCCGGCATTACCACGTAATACAGGAACAGAAACATTCAAAGGCTTAGCTAATACATAAATAAATTTACTTTGAGCTTTTGATTTTACAATATTACCTTTTATAACATTTCCTAATGTAAGAGGAATGGCATAAGTAATACCATTAGTCACAAAATCATCCACATGAAGTCGATAATTAGCACTAATTTCACCTGCCGGAATTATCACTGTCGCATTCTTTGGAAGCATATCGGCTGGCAAGACTTCATATTCCGTACCGCTAGTTGCATTGTATTCAGCCAGTAATTCAGGAGAGAACTGGATTTCCACTTCCACATCTTCCATAACTTTTTGAGCTAAACGCACAACAACGTTAATGTCTGCACCATCATCCATGGTAACAGTAGTAGCATTGTTTGTACCAGCCGCATCTGTTATGTAAAGGCTGTTTGACTGTGCCTTGTATTCTGCATTCTCACATCCTATAAGAAAGAATGCTGACAATGCAATCATAAGACTTGATAAATAGATATATTTCATAATTTTCATTCTTATAAAATTCGTTTAATCATTATTCTTCGTTGGCAGCATTCATGCGATCATAGAAATTCCTATATATGTTTGTAATTCCCTGACGCAAGAAATAATATTCCGGTGAACCATCATAATCGCCCTTACCTTGTGCATAGTCAAAGCCTACACGATAAAGACCACATCCACCAATTAACTGGTCTATTTCATAAGGTTTTCCATTAACAGTATAAGTATTTTTATATACGTAGTTTGACATACCCAGGAATCCTCCTCCAGTATTAGCATACGATTCAAAATTCTCGGTAGCTATGGTTCTACGGACAATTTCATCTGGAGTAATAATCCCCTGTTGTATCCAATCATCCATATCACGCAACACGCCTGTCATTCTATAATCTGCCATTCCACCATAAGCTTGCAATACAAAATAGTCTACATAGTATGAAAGCCATTCTTTATCCATACCTGTTCGGATTCCAACCTCACCATCAATCAAGAAAAGAAGGCGTTTCTCTGGCATAGGGCGATCTCCACGATCGCGGTTAGGATCCATAGCACCATGTCCAAACCAGTAGGAAAGTTCCTCGACAAAAATAGTTCTCTGTACTTTATTTGACCAAAGCGGACCAACTCCCATTCCACCACCAGGCTCATAATCCCAGTCATAACCATCATATCCACATTCAAGACAAGCTTTATAAATATCCTCTGCATAGGCTTTAATTGCAGGCCTCACCTTTTCCGGATCACTACTGGTTCCAGCTTCGTGATAAATTTCTTTATCCGGAAGGTCGTCGCCTACATTTTGAGAAAATAAGGTAACAACAACCTTTGTGCCTTTCACTTTTTGTACATATTCCATATCAGCCTTTCGCTCCGAAGTTAATTCAAATTTCGGATGCCCACCCCAGTTGGAAGCAATGGTTACAGAATCAGGCAGACCTCTCAAGCTATTTTCACCGGTAGGGGAAGTTCCTGTCCAATTGTCGAACCAAACGAACACTTGTGGAAGTCCCGGTGTTTCTTTCCACTTGCGCAAAGCAGCATAATACTCATCAGTTTTAATTGTTTGATTCAAATCAACATCATTAATAGATTCCACATCCGTACATCCAACGAAGAATATAGCGGCAAATGCAAATCCGAATGCATTTTTTATATGCTTTATATTCATATTCTATATTTTATCAGGTTAAAAATTAATTCTTTTTCGCCCACCACAAATCTGTAGCTCCGGTGTCCGGACCACCTAACATAGTTGCAATAGCTGCTTCTACATTGGCTGAGTTACTAGATTTTTCCGTTGTAGGATATGGTAAACGACGTACCATACGTTTACTATCAATATCACCGATATAACCAACAGAGCTTAGATTATCTCGCACCGTAAACAATTCAGGATAACCAGTTCGGCGATAATCACACCACGCTTCGATTCCCAATGGATAGTTGGCAATCCATTTTTGAGTAATAATCTTCTGAAGTTTATTACTTCCGTTTTCCCATGCAACAGTAGGAACATCAGTAAATGAAATATTATTTTGAGAGTTCCATCGATCTGTATACCCTTGAGGAACAACTGTACTTGAAAGATAATCACCAATCTCTACGCCATATTGATTCATTGAAATTTGAATACCTTGTTCATAGTAACTCTTAGCTGCCGCTGTTCCACCTGCAATCCATCCTTGTAAAGCCGCTTCAGCTTTTAAGAAATAAGTCTCTGCCGCATAAAAAACTGGCATAGGAGAAGCATCTGTTACAGCTGGTTTAGAGTACCTTGCAGCACTACCTTCAACGCTTTTACTTGTATCTTTAATACCCATACGTACACCACGATACTCTCTATACGAAGTCGAGGTATTCATATATTTGCTGATACGTGGATCATTATATCCATTCATGTATGCAGAAAGTGTTGCATTGATAGCTAAATCACCCCAATCTGAAGCAATCCAAAATGGGTTATATGGCATAGATGGAAAAAAGGCATTATCATCATTAGATTCTATTACTCCGCCATCAATCGCTTCCGCCATCATTTGTTTGGCATATTCTGTATCTTCAGTATTAGAAGCGATACGTACGGCCATACGAAGTTTTAATGAGTTAGCGTATTTGATCCATTTGCTAAAATCACCATTATATATGATATCATATTCGGCAACAGGTACTTCTTTTCCTTCATTTTCCTGAACAAATGCCGAAAGTACATTGATACTACGTGTCAAATCATCAAACATATTATGATAGAGTGTTTTCACATCGTCATATGCCACTTGGAATTCTCCTTTTCCCATTTCAGAGTAAGGGATAGGACCATAAATATCAGCTACACGAAGCATAACACCGACCCGCAGAATAGATGCCCACGCATAAATATATCCGGTACCTCCTGTAGATTCTTTTATTGTCTGGAAATTCGGATAAAACTCTGTAAACATATCTTTATAAGGAACATCTACCCAGTCAGCACTAGGATTGAATGTTCCAAAATTAGTACCATTCCAAGGAGCAGTTGTTGCAAAATACCCGCCATACTGCCCTACCATTTGTTCAGTGTGTTGACTGTTATTTTCCTGACAGGCATTCAATAAGCGAGTCATAGCCACAAACAACGTACCGACCCGTTCCGTCGGAGTCATATCTTCGGGATACACGTCTGTTGGATGTGTGTTTAATTCGTCAAAGTTTCCCGTACATGAAGCGAATAGCAGAGTAGTAGTGAAAGCTGCCACGCTTACAGTCTTAATTATATTGAATCTTTTCATCATTCGTTGCTTTATTAGAATTGTACTTTTATACTAAATCCCATGTTTCTCAAGCTAGGTTGCATGAAATAATCCACACCAGTATAGAATGTACTGGTAGATGACGCAACCAATTCAGGATCGAACGGTGCCTTGCAATATATCATGCCCAGATTATTTCCGATTAAACCTAATATTACATCAGCAATGTTATACAACCACTTTTTAGGGAGTGTATATTCAAGACTAACCTCCTGCAAACGAATATTGGTTGCTTCATATACATAGTGGTCACCTTCACCAGTACCAGCCGCTACTATGCCGAGATAATCCTTAGCGGATACATTTCTGTTATTGATGGTTACTCCTCCAGCCTGACGAAGTTGTGCGCTATATTCGGAAACACCACAACGATCAAGGAAAGCTTGTGTATTAGATACAACCAAACCACCAAAACGTCCGCTTAACAATATATTCAGACGTAAACCTTTATAAGTAAATGAGTTTCTCCATCCTAAATTAACCTTTGGAAGCAATGAACCGATTTTCTTATATTCGGTTTCCACCATACTTGGCAAACCTGTCTTGGCATCCAAATAGATATAACCATTATTATCGCGTTTAAAGTCACGGTTGATATACAGGTCTCCCATAGAACCACCTTCTGTCAGGCGTACTACCGGTGAAGTAGAGCCTCCTAATCTTGCTTTGTCTACATAAGGCATTTCAATCGGTTCCCCCGTAATTCTGTTTGTAACACCATCAGCCAATCTTTTAATTTTATTCTTATTATAAGTAAAAGTAAAATTACTGGACCAACCGAAATCACGCCACTCATTTTTATATCCTAAGGCCATCTCTATACCTTGGTTCTGTACACTACCTGCTTGGATGTTAACAGCCGTATACCCAGAACTTGCCGGAAGAGGCGCAGCGAATGTTTGGTTACGTGTATCAGAGTTGTAATAAGTAATATCAAAATTCAATGTATTCTTGAAGAAACGCATATTCAATCCCGCCTCATAAGATTTAGTAATTTCTGGTTTCAAATCAGAGTTTGGATACAAGGATTCTGCTTTATATTGGTCAAGCTGATCATCATAAACATAACGTACCTTTGTCAAATATGGATCATAGGCATTACCCACCGAAGTGAAAGAAAAACGTGCTTTTAAGAATGAGAACCATTCAGGCAAATCAATAACTTCACTCAAAATGCTTGAAAGACCAATAGAAGGATAGAAAAACGGTTTATTTCCTCTTTCTGAAAGAGCCAGAGAAGAATCCCAGTCAGCACGTCCGGTGAGACTTAAGTAGAGAAAACTTCTCCAGCCTATTTCCGCATTGGCAAAAACTGATTGTGTCTGACGCTTTAAACCATCAGCATTTACTTTATAATAACCACTGCGTGTAAGGTTTTCGATGGTAAAATGATTAGTTACATTGTTCAAGTCTCCATGTAAAGAAGTCAACTCCATACGAAGATCCTTAATAGAAGCACCCAAATTGGCCGTTACATTAAATTCATTGAACGTTTTATTGAAGTTCGCCAATACATCAGCATACACTTGTCTGTCTAGACGGTTTTCTTCTTTATATCGCCCTTTTGGACCAGCAAAATTACCGACCGTACCTGCGTGGAATTTTTCGGTGTATTTACTTTCGGTGTTATCGATGCTCACACGTCCTTGTACATTTAGCCCTTCAATGATGTTATATTGTAGACTAGCAGCCAATTTATAACGTCTTCTATCGTTCTCACGATTCATACGATTCATAATCCAATAAGGATTTTGAGACGAAACACCGCCTAAATCACCATATGGCCAATACTGAGTATTTACACCCGACAAATCATCATAACGTTCGTATACAGCTACATCAGAAAAATCTTCGCCACGTGGGAACAAGTACAAAGAAGTAAGCGGGTTAAAATACTGCCCTTGCGATACCATATTCTTATCGTTTTGAATAATATAGTTAGCACTTGTATCCAAAATAAACTTATTATTCAAGAAGTTGGTAGTATTACGGAATGAGAAATTATATCTATCATAGTCATTATTGGGCATAATGCCTGTTGCATTAGTTGTGGCTACAGAGATATAGCTTTGACTCTTATCATTACCTGTAGAGAGAGAAAGTGCATTGGATACATTGCTTCCTGTATTAAAAAAATTTGCAGGATCGTATCTCTTATCAGTTTCTAATCCCCAGCTCATCATTTCACCTGTCATATTACCATAAGTGTTTTGAAACTTAGGCATCATCATAGGATCACTGAATGTGGTATTATTACTATAAGTCACGGTTGTCTTATCAGCACGTCCCTTCTTGGTAGTAATTAATACTACTCCATTAGCTCCTTCATATCCATACAATGCAGCTGCAGAAGGTCCTGTCAACAACGACATGCTCTCAATATCATCCGGATTAATGTCAGCTATTGATTCACTGCTCGGTTGTGTAGCCATAGCTCCATCACCCCCGGAAGAAGCACGATTATACATTGGAATACCATCAATCACATAGAGAGCGTTATTATTCTGCGTAATAGATTTAGCACCTCGCATTACAACCTTTACACCACCGCCTGGACCTGAAGCACTAGAATTAATCTGTACCCCTGCTGCTTTACCAGCCAGTGCTCCCATAAAGTTAGTACTCTTTACAGTTGTAAGTTCATCCCCTTTCACCTGTTGTACATTATACGTCAATGCTTTCTCTGACCGCTTGATACCCAATGCAGTAACAACTACTTCATCCAATACTTGCGTATCTTCTCCTAGGGTAACTTTCAAGGGTTGTGCGTTGGTAAGTGTGATTGCTTGGGAGAAAATCAGTTTCATATACTTTCTCTAGATCCAATTCTTGTTAGATAAATAGATTAGATGTTCTATTTTTAAGATATCAGGCTAAATACAATTGAGCAAAATCAATGAATGAAAGAAAAAGTTAGTAAGATTGCACATGAATATGCAGTAATTAAATTGTTTTTATTCATATATGCGGTATGAATATTCGATAAAAGACGTTTTCTCAGGAATGTTCCACACCGAGAATCACTTCGTTTCTCGGTGTGGAACATTTTGATTCTTTAAATGGAACCTAACAAATCATTTAAAGAATAATAATAACTTGTTTTATAGTAGTTGTTTTCTTCTAGTTAGTGCCGATAATACAAAGAACGGAATCTTTTCATTTGATTAATATTATCAATATTAGATATTATTCTATCACTACGCGGGCGATAAAAAGAATAATTTGCAACAATATTATCCTTTTTTATTTGAATTACGTTTGGCTAAAGTGGAAATCCCTGCGGTTTTCAAAACACTCCTGATAACAAGATGCATATTCTAAATTATAGGTAATCTGAATATGCGTTTTTTAATATTATACTCACTTTTATCCTATATCAATTATTGGTCCATTTTTCATTGTACATACAATTTGCATGCAAATGTATTAATCTAGAGATTAAAGTTAGTCAATAATTGAGCATTCCTTATTCTTTCCTCTTTTTCAAAGTATGCTAAATAGTGCTCGGTTACAGATAAGTTAGAGTGTCCCAAGCTTTCAGAAATATATGAGGTTTTCGCACCTCCACGTTTTAATACTGTAGCAAAAGAATGCCTTGCCGTGTAAGTCGTCAACTGAAAAACTCCAATGTCTTGGGCTATTTTTTTAAGTCTTCTGTTACATTTGGTTATAATACGCCGTACCAATCTAATCTTTTCAAAGGCATCTTCAGATCCTCTAGCATATTTAAAAATATACGTTTGCGGGCTTAATCTTGGATTACCCCATTTTTGAATAATATTCCACATTTCAGGAGTAATGATTGCATGTATCTCTTTGTTATGTTTGGTAGTTCGAGATGTCTTAGAGCGTACAAAGCATATTTCTCCATCCATAATATTTGAATACTGAAGAAATAATAAATCCATAAAATTAATGCCATTACATAAATAAGAAAACACCCAGAGATCCCTAAATTCTTCTATATCTTTTGTTTCACATTGATAAGACATTACTTTTTTTATTTCAGAAAGAGTAAGTGCTAATTTACGTCCACACCCTTCAGGAATTTCATATTTATTCTTTCCAAAAGGAAAAGATGATTCTTTTATGATACCATCATGTACAGCACGATTTAAGACACACTTTAAAGCTCGGAAATAAATACTTATGCTTGAATAGCTTTTACCTTCTGATATCCAAAATTTTTCACAACGTTTAAGCCAATCAATTGTAATGTTTTCCAAAGGTATAGTGGAACCTCCGAAATCTTCTAAACTTTTTAAAGCACTTTGATAATTTAAGTAAGTGTTTGCTTGTTCATTGGCTTCCAGTTCTTTCATTTTTAAGCGAAAAGCACTGCGCAAAGTCATATCATTCATCTGCCTTCCTAACCTGGCGCTTAATGTTTCAATACTAAATTCTCCTTTTTGTATCAGTTCGTTAACTTGTTGCTTAATAGTTGAAAAACTACTCTCTATATCTGATCGAATTTCTGCCAATAACCGGCTTTTTACTTTTAATAACCTTGCCCAATCTTCTTTTGACAATTCCTTCCCAGTTGAGTAATATTTTTGCTTTCTTCTATATACCACTTGAACTTTAACAGGAAATTGTCCACTCTTTTTTGCTCTTCTGGTATCTAATATGGTTAAAACCGAAATTCCATCTTTTGAATATTTGAACATAAAATGAATATTTATATCTATACAATAGGTAAAGCATACATATATTGTATGCAAAATGTATGCAAATGTAATAAATCAGTCTGATTTTAATAAGTACATAAGATTCTATTTATCAAATATTTGAGTATTTATTTTTCAAATAAGAATCTACCTATTCTATTTTTTTGATAAAAAAAATCTTATCTTCGTTTAGTAAGGTTACAACATAAAATGTATTACTATTGAATAAGCGCTTATGGAATTTATTTTAAGTGTAACCTTTAAATTTATTAATTATGAGAAACAGAGATACATGAAACCTTTGTGTGAAAACGGTAATCACATTTACCGCTTCTAATTACAAACTCTCTAAAAACTATTTCTAATTAAAAAGAATAAGATGAAAGAAATTATAAAACACAAGTTCTCACACTTGTTATTCTTCCTTTTGTTGGTTTCGTGTTTTGCTTCAGCTTATGGGCAAGAACGAACGATCACTCTTAATCTATCGAAAGTACCCTTGAACACTGCTTTGAAAGAAATTGAGAAACAAACTTCAATGTCAGTAGTCTATAACACAAATGATGTCGATATAAATCGTGTCATATCTATCAAGGTAACAAAAGAATCTTTGAATAATGTAATGAATCAGTTATTCAGAGGAGTTAATGTCAGTTTTTCAATAGTAGATAATCATATTGTACTTTCTGCGAAGAGTAATAAAGAAGAGCAGCAGAAAAAAACACCAATTACTGCAAGTGGTACTGTTACTGATTCAAAAGGAGAACCATTGATTGGAGTTAGTATTTTGGTAAAAGGAACTTCAAATGGTACTATCACTGATATGGATGGAAATTTCAAAATACAAGCAGCTAAAGGTGATGTACTTGAAGTATCCTATATCGGTTATGCCTCCCAAACAATCACGCTTGCCAACGCACAACCTATAAAAGTAACCTTAGGAGAAGATACGCAAGTATTGGACGAAGTAGTTGTTACTGCATTGGGTATCAAGCGTGCAACTAAGGCGTTAAGTTATAATGTACAAGAGGTAAAAGGTGACGAATTGACAGCTGTAAAGGACGCCAATTTTATGAATTCACTATCAGGAAAGGTTGCCGGTGTTCAAATTAATAGTGGTGCAACCGGTGCTGGTGGTGCCACACGTGTTGTTATGCGTGGTATGAAATCTCTGACTAAAGATAACAATGCATTGTATGTAATTGATGGTGTACCTATTTTTAATACAGGAAAAAGCGGTGGCGAAGGATTATTTGGAGAGATGGGAGGATCAGATGCTGTTGCTGACTTAAATCCGGATGATATTGCTAGTATTAGTATGATGACCGGTCCTTCTGCGGCAGCACTATATGGTTCTGCTGCGGCAAACGGTGTTGTTTTAATTACTACTAAAAAAGGCCAAACTGAGAAAACTACCATAACAGTATCCAACAGTACTACTTTCTCTAAAGCATATATTATGTCGGATATGCAGAACCGTTATGGTACAAGTTCCGGATTATTCAGCTGGGGAGAATTGACAAACCGTCGATATAACCCATCTGACTTCTTTGAAACAGGATCCAATGTTATCAATTCGGTAGCATTATCTACAGGAAATACCAAAAACCAGACCTATCTTTCTGCTTCTACAACTAACTCCGGTGGAATTCTTCCGAATAACTCCTATAACCGTTATAATTTTACGGCACGTAATACCACCCATTTCCTGAATGATAAACTTACTCTGGATATCGGTGCACAATATATCGTTCAGAACAACAAAAACATGGTTTCTCAAGGACAGTATTATAACCCTCTCCCATCACTGTATCTATTCCCTCGTGGAGACAACTTTGACGAAATTCGTTTGTATGAACGTTATAATACTAACTACGGCTATATGGAACAATATTGGCCTTATGGTGATGCAAGTTTGTCATTACAAAATCCATATTGGATACAAAATCGCATCAACCGTACTTCCAACAAAAAACGTTATATGATGAACGCTTCTTTGAAATGGCAGGCTACAGATTGGCTCAATGTTGTCGGTCGCGTCAATCTGGACAATTCCGACTACCGGAATAAAAACGAAAAATCAGCTTCTACATTAACAACATTCTGTGGTGTAAGTGGTGGTTTTGAAGATGCCATGCGTCAGGAACGTTCTTTATATGCCGATTTCCTGGCTAATATAGATAAAACATTTGGTGATTTTCATTTAACAGCCAATGTTGGTGCTTCCATATATCATACTTCAATGGATCAGTTATATATTGCAGGTGACCTGGTTATCCCCAACTTCTTCCAGATCAACAATATTAATTTCTCTGCCAACTATAAACCGGATCCTACCGGATATGAAGATGAAATTCAAAGTATTTTTGCCAGTGCTGAATTAAGTTGGAAAAATCAACTGTATCTAACCGTAACCGGACGTAATGACTGGGATTCAAAACTCGCATTCTCCAAACAAAAATCGTTCTTTTATCCGTCAGTCGGTTTATCGGCTTTATTATCAGAAATGGTTAAACTACCAGAGGTGATTTCTTATGCTAAAATACGCGGTTCGTATACAGTGGTAGCCTCTTCTTTCGATCGTTTCCTTACTAATCCGGGGTACGAATACAACAGCCAGACACATAACTGGGCGAATCCGACCGTATATCCGATGGACAATATGAAACCTGAAAAGACTAAATCCTGGGAAATCGGTTTGAACTTGAAATTCTGGGGAAATCGTTTTAATTTAGACGCTACTTACTATCGTTCTAACACACTGAACCAAACATTTAAGGTAGATATCCCCTCTTCTTCCGGATATAAACAAGCGATTGTACAAGCTGGTAACGTGCAAAATCAGGGTATTGAATTAGCTTTAGGATTCAGTGATAAATGGGCAGGATTCGGATGGTCTTCTAATGCAACCTTCACTCTAAACCGTAACAAGGTGAAACGACTGGCAAGCGGTAGCGTGAATCCCGTGACAGGAGAAGCTATCCAAATGGATGAAATGAATGTGGGTTGGTTAGGTAAAGAGAATGTAGCTCCTCGCGTCATCCTGACAGAAGGAGGTTCCATGACTGATATCTATGTATACAACCAACTGACAAAAGACAATAACGGTAATATAAAAGTCGATCAGAATGGTAATCTGGGTATCACTTCATCAAACACTCCGGTAAAAGTAGGTAATCTGGATGCTGATTTCAATCTCGGATGGACCAATCATTTCACTTATAAAGGAATTGATTTAGGAGTTGTATTATCAGCCCGTGTAGGCGGATTAGCTTATTCGGCTACTCAAGGTATTTTAGATTATTATGGAGTATCCGAAACATCTGCAACGGTTCGTGATAATGGTGGTATACCTATTAATAACGGCAAAGTTAACGCCCAAAAGTATTACCAGACTATTGGTACGGGTGAAGGTGGCTACGGTCGTTATTATCTATATAGTGCAACCAATGTACGTTTGCAGGAATTAAGTCTAAACTATACACTTCCTAAAAGATGGTTTAAAAATGTGGCGAATGTTACTTTTGGTATTGTAGGACGTAATTTATGGATGATTTATTGTAAAGCCCCATTCGACCCGGAATTGTCTGCCTCTACCTCCAGTAACTATTATATGAATGTAGACTACTTTATGCAACCTAGCTTGCGTAACTTCGGTTTTAATGTGAAAGTTCAATTCTAAAAGAAAAAGCTAATGTTATGAGAAAATATTTAAGAAATATCACAGTCGGTGCCGCTCTGTTGTTACTGGCAGGAAGTTGTACCGATAAATTTGAGGAGTATAATACGAATCAATATCAAATTCATGATGCAGACCCTGCGACTTTGATGAAGTCTATGATTGAAACAATTGTGAATATTCAACAGAATGACTCTCAAATGCAAGATCAGATGGTGGGACAGCTGGGCGGCTATCTATGCTGTTCTAACACATGGAGTGGTACAAACTTCAGCACATTCAATCAGAGTGATGCCTGGAATGCTACCCCCTGGAACACTCCGTTTGAAAAAATATATGGAAACTTTTTCCAAATACAGGAAGCAACTAATTCTACGGGACATTATTATGCTTTTGCGTGTATGATACGTGCAATAACGATGCTTCGTGTAGCAGACTGTTATGGACCGATGCCTTATAGTCAAGTAAAGAAAGGTAATTTTTATGTTTCTTATGATACTCAGGAACAAGTTTATGCAAATATATTAAGTGATTTAGCTAATGCTGCTGACGTTCTTTATAATTATTATGTAGAGACTAATGGTAACGCACCATTAGGTGCCAATGACCCGGTTTTCGATGGAAATTATTCAGGTTGGGCTAAGCTAGCCAATTCAATGCGTTTACGTGTTGCTATGCGAATCAGCGGAACATGGCCTGGCATTGCTCAAGAGGCAGCTGAAGCAGCAGTAACACATAAAGCAGGATTGATTGAAAGTAATTCGGATAATGCTATGCTTTCTTGTGGCACACAGAGTAATCCATATCAACTGGCAGCTGTAAGTTGGGGTGATCTGCGTGTGAATGCAAATATTGTAGATTATATGAATGCATATGGCGATCCACGTATGCCGAAGTTCTTTAATAAGTCTACCCTTGCCGGGAAAACAGATAAATATGTAGGTATGCGTACTGGAGATGCCGATTTTAAAAAGGCAGATGCAGCAGGATTCTCTATTCCTGCATATACGGCAACTTCTAAATTAATGGTTTTCTGTGCTGCAGAGACAGCGTTTTTACGTGCAGAAGGAAAATTGCGTGGTTGGAATGTCGGTTCTAAAACAGCAAAAGCCTATTATGAAGATGGTATTAATTTGTCAATGGAACAATATCAGGTTTCAGCCACTGAATACATGAAGATTGACGAAGCTCCTGTCGTATCACATGAAAGTGATGCTGTGCAAAATGCTACTGCTACAATTACCAATACAGTGAGTGTGATGTGGGATGACAGTGAGGCTGACAACGTAAATGGAAAGAATTTCCAACGTGTCATTACTCAAAAATGGATCGCCAATTATCCATTAGGATTGGAAGCATGGGCTGAATATCGCCGTACAGGTTATCCGGAACTTTATCCTTGTATCGACAATCTATCAGATTGTGGTGTGAGCAGCCAACGCGGTATGCGTCGTTTAAGCTTCCCTTATACAGAGGCACAAAACAATAAAGCCAATTATGATCTGGGAGTAGCAGAACTAGGCAGTGCTGATAACGAAGCTACTGACTTAAAGTGGGCTAAGAAGAACTAATTTATATAATGCATAAAAAGAACTTTTATGAAGAAAATTTATTTATTATACATTGTACTCATATCACTGGCAACGACCTCATTGATCGGTTGCAGTGACTGGACGGAATCGGAAACAAAAACTTTTCCCGAATCGATCGTATCGGATGAATATTATGCGGCCTTGCGTGCCTATAAGCAGACAGATCATCAGGTAGCATTTGGTTGGTTTGGTGGCTGGAGTGGTGAAGGCGCTTTTATGAAAAGTTCTCTGGCTGGTATCCCGGATAGCGTAGATATCGTTTCTATCTGGGATAATGGAACAAATCTTTCAGAAGCTCAACGTAAGGATATGGCTTTTTGCCAAAACATGAAAGGTACAAAAATTGTATACTGTTCAATTATCGGTTCTGTAGGAGACAAATTAACTCCTCAAAACATACTGGATAATTGGGAAGAAATGGGATATAATAGTGAGCAAGAAGCGATTAACGCATTTTGGGAATATCCTTCAGACGAAAGTAACATACAGGCAGTAGAAGTTTCAATACGCAAATACGCAAAAGCTATTATAGATACTTTAAATCTATATGGCTACGACGGATTTGATATAGATTATGAGCCTGTGGCTGGACCATACACAGGAAATATAGTTGATAAAGATGAACATTTGTTTTTCTTTATTGATGAACTAGGCAAGTATCTGGGTCCAAAGTCTGGAACAGGAAGACTACTGGTTATTGATGGTGAACCTCAAAGAATTACTACCAAGCCTGAAATTGGAACTTACTTTGATTATTTCATTATTCAGGCCTATAAACCTGGTAGTGATTCAAATCTAGACAAACGACTGATTGACGGTAAGGTTTGGGGACCGGGATTGGTAGAAACTTTCGGTGGAGTAATGTCCGAAGAGCTAATTACAAAAAGAACCATAATGACCGAAAATTTTGAGGCAACCGATGCTGCCATGGATGGTGGTTATCCTTATACCGACCGTTATGGAAATAGCATGAAATCTTTAGAAGGCATGGCACGTTGGCAGCCTAGAAATGGTTTCCGTAAAGGCGGGGTAGGAACTTATCACATGGAAGCTGAATTTGGTACCTCACCGGAATATAAGAATATACGCCGTGCTATTCAAATTATGAACCCGTCATCACATTCATTACTTAAAAATTAATGTAAACTATGAAACGTATGAATTATATAAAAATTTTATGCTTCTCCGCAGTCATTACAGGCTTAGGAAGTATAGTAAGTTGTGGAGATGCAAAATACGATACTTTAGATACACATGCTTATATTGAAGAAGCACTTTCCAGTACAAGTCAGAAAGTAACAGTACAAGCTTCTGGAGAAAGCTTTACTACCTTAAATGTGCATCTAAGTAATCTTTCTTCTACTGATAATCACTATAAGCTGGTCACAGATCAATCAGTATTGGATGCTTATAACCATATAAATGGAACCGGATATATAATGTTGCCCGAAGGATATTATACATTACCGGAAACCATTACAGTGAAAGCCGGACAATATGCTACTGATGCCCTTTCTATTGCTTTGAAAGCCTTTAGCCAGGAAATGATGAAGTCAGGAGAATCATATGCACTGCCTGTAAAACTTGTATTGCAGGATGGAAGTATTTCACCGATGGAAAATACCGGAACCTTTGTTATTTTGGCAGAAAGTATTATCGAATTTTCAGCTCCAATGTTTGTTGGCGCTCCTAGTTTAAAAGCTAATAAATTCACAGAATCTCCCGAAACGTATTCACAATATACGATAGAGGTTCGTTTTCAGGTAGCCAACACAGCTGACCGTGACCGTGCAGTCTTTAAGAACGGAGGAGATGATGCAAACTTCATCCTTTTACGTTTTGAGGATCCTCAAAGTGACAATGAAAATTATAAGGCACATTCATTAGTACAGATTGTAGGACGTAACCGGCTTTATTTGAATCCAAGTAATTCTTTCAAGCCAAACGAATGGCAACATTTAGCATTGGTCTGTGATGGTTCCAACTATCGACTTTACATAAACGGAGTTGATTCGGGTGTGTTGAGTATACCAACAGGAGCTACAACTTTCTCTGATGTAAATTGGTTCTGCTTAGGTGATGATTCTTATAGTAGATGGGGAAACTGTAAAATTTTGATGAGTGAAGCACGTATTTGGTCCGTAGTTCGTTCCGCTTCTCAAATTCAGAATAACATGACGCAAGTTAGCCCTAAATCTGTAGGTTTGGAAGCTTATTGGCGATTCAATGAAGGACAAGGTAATGTGTTCGAAGATGCAACCGGTAAAGGTCATACTTTGACAACTTCTGCTACTCCTACCTGGATTGACGGTATTTTATCTACAGACAAATCTACCGAATGGAAATAGTAATAATTTAATCGTATGTACATATGAAAAATATATTTCAATCACTATCAATAGCAGCCCTACTCGGCTTGTTTGTTCCTTTCATTTCGTCCTGTAGTGATGATGAAGAAGCTTTTAACGAGTGGAATGCTACGTATGTGTCTCTACAGAGAAATGACTACTTGTCAGGTAACGTCAAAAAGTTTAATCTGACTCATGATGCGAATGGAATCGGAGGAGATGAAATTAAGATGGCTTTTACTGTAAAAACACAGAAAGCAGTCTCTACAGATATGGTTATCGCATTAAGTGTAAAAAGTGAAACAGAAGGGCTTGATGCAAGCCAGATCGTTTTAAGTTCCTCACAGGTTACTCTCAAAGAAGGACAGATGACTTCTGAAGAAATCACTGCAACGGTCGATCCAACGATATTCGCCAGTATCATGGAAAAAACAAGTTTCTCTTTCAGTGTATCAATCAGTAATGTAACTACCAATGATAAGAACACTGTCATTAGCAGTAATTTAAGTATCTTACCTGTCATCATTAATAAAGCTGCCTACTGTAATCTAAAAAGTGGTACTCCTAGCAATAGCCAACTTATCAGTAATCGTGCAGGTTGGATTGTTAATGTGGAAGAAGGAGTAGACGGCGCACCTAATAATTTAATTGATGGCAAGACTGGAACTGACGTTGCTCTGAATAATAAAGGCTTCTGGTTCACCGTTGATTTAGGAGAAACTAAGGTTTTAACAGGCATCAAAACGAATCATTGGGGAAATGCATATGCTCCTAGAGAAGTGGAAATATTACAGTCTGAAAATGGTACGACATGGAAATCATTGAGTTCATTAGCAATACCCGGTAATAGTACACAAAACATCACGTTCATCTCTCCTATTACTACGCGATATCTAAAATATCAGATTATCACTATCTCTACAAACGGTCGTATGGATGTTACAGAATTTAATGTTTACGAACCCAAAAGTGAATAAACATAATGAATAGGTAACATAGAAATGATAAAATAGAGGGTAATCCAATGGATTACCCTCTATTTTAGAAACATACTTCACAAACATACTTCCAGACTATCAATCTATCTCCCAAAAGAATACTCCAGATCTCTACTTGTTAGTTCATCTTTGTACATCTTTCTTATGACTTATGGTTTTGAATTAAATTTCTCCTACTGAATCTTTACGCTATTATCCGGTTTCAGCCGTTTCAGTTTTGTTCGTAAACGCCTTGATAAAGAGCGATAACGGCTGAAACCGGATTTTTGTATCCCCCGCAGGAAGGGATTCTGGATAGGGAGAATGCTTTCAGCCTCTTAGGAGCGACATTGATATGTCGGATTAAAGTCGTTGACATGCCGGGTTAGTAAATCAGAGTCTCTATTCGCATAAAACGAAGGCTATGTTTCACTCAAACAGCGGCTCTATTGAAGGTAAATAGAGACTCTAAAAAAGAGACTATTTACATCTCCTTTTTGTTTTCAGGTTCGCGTTCAGCCAAAAGCACCGATGAAAAGGAACTTTTTAAGTAGACTGAAAGCTGAATGCGGTTTTTAACTAATTCTATTTAGATGGGCTCACCACGGTGAAGTTTGTTCAAAACTGCACCAAAACAAAATTTTCGATCAAACACTTGTTTCTCTAATGATCTAAGAAAGCCATAAAGGAAAGGGGGATTCTTAATGAGTTAAGAATCCCCCTGTAAAAAGACTTATTTATATCTTATTTCTTCATCACCCGAATAATCCGTCCGTCTTTCTTATAAGAAAAATGATTTGTATGCATCAAAACATTCAGTATTTCATCAGCAGTGCTATCAGTAGAGAATTCACCGGTAAACCGTTCTGATTTCAAAGCATCATCCTTATAGATAAATTTAATATCATACAACTTCTCCATAATATTGGTTATTTCCAATAAAGAATGTTGCTTGAATTCCAACTTACCTTTCATCCACAGGAGCACATCCGTAGGTTGGTTATATTCAATCAACTCTGCCTGATAAGTATCCGTATTCACATTCAATGTCTGTCCCGGTTTCAGCAAATAGCCATTCTCTTCCGTTCGTGGAGAATCCACCCGCACCAAACCTTGAAGCAAGGTAGTCACTACCCTATTCTCTTCTTCACGCGCACGCACATTAAATTTCGTACCAAGCACACAAGTCTTGATTTGTTTACTGTTCACGATAAATGGAGCATGTTTATCATGGGAAACCTCGAAATAAGCTTCACCTGATAAATCGATTTGGCGATCCGAACTCCAGAAAGAATTATGATAAACTAATTTAGAAGATGCATTCAGCCATACCCTACTACCATCCGGCAGTACAGTCTGTGCTCTCTGTCCGGCAGCAGTTATCACCTCATAATCTGAAAGTTTATTGGAAAGTAATCCCCAGGCAATTCCACCGGCAAAAACAAGCCCGGTAAGAAAAGCAGCAGCCACAGTAGCATAACGCCCCCAACGGATTGAGATATTTTTCCGTTTAGTCTTTTTCTCCTTTTCTCTGATAGCCGACTTAAATTTATCTAATGACGCCTCTGTATCTATAGCATTCATCACCGCTATACGTTCACCTACAAAAAGAGTATAATAAAGTTGCTCTAAAGTTTTCCGATTCCCCGGTTCTTCCTCGCACCAAGTTTCCACCCGGGCAGCTTCTTCATCATTACATTCACCCTGCAGATAATTCAACAAGATAGTTTCATCCATGCTCATTTAACCTTTTTACAATAAAAAAACTATAAAACCTTTGTAGTAATACAGTTGTGAGTACAAATATACTAAACGAAAAAAGAAAAAAATATTTTTTCTCGCATTTTTATTTCATTTATCTACTTCTTTCATTATTTTTGTCTTACATAAATTAAAAGAGAATGTCACAATCTCCGATATATTTGGATATTAATAATAATAAGTCCGTTATTACTGCCCTAAAAGCAGGAGAAGAAAAAGTTTTTGACGTCGTCTACAGACATTATTTCCGTAGGCTATGTGCTTTTTGTTCTCAATACGTAAGTGAGCAGGAAGAAATAGAGGAGATTGTGCAGGAAACAATGATGTGGCTGTGGGAAAACCGTTGTACTCTGATGGAAGATCTGACACTCAAAACTCTTCTTTTTACGATTGTCAAGAACAAAGCCCTCAACCGTCTTTCCCATTTTGAGATTAAACGAAAAGTACATCAGGAAATCGTAGATAAATATGATAGTGAGCTCAATAACCCGGACTTCTATTTGAGTGATGAGCTTTTCCGTCTATATGAAGAAGCATTAAAAAGACTTCCGAAAGAATATCTCGAAGCCTACGAGATGAACCGTAATCAACATCTGACGCATAAAGAAATTGCCGAGAAACTGAATGTATCTCCACAAACAATTAATTACAGAATTGGACAAGCTTTAAAGCTATTACGAGTAGCTTTAAAAGACTATCTACCTTTATTCATACTTATTTTCGGACCTAATTTTTTCGAACAATCATGAAATCAAACTTCGTATTTAGTAGTTCAAGCCTGTTTATCGGACTTTTTCTTTTCTTCTTCACAGAAAATGTATATTCACAAGAATCTGCTGACAACTGGACTCTTAAACAAGCCCGCCAATGGCCACAGAAGCAAGAATGGGCGAACGGGCTGAAAGCAATGCCTCATAAGACAACCGATTATCAGGAGTTTGCCTCACAATATCACAAGAACAAGAAAGTGTGGGACAAGACTTTCCAATGGCTAGCTACCCACGACCTCGTAAATATGCCTGCCGGACGATACGAAGTAGATGGTGAACACTGCTACATCAATGTACAGGATGCAACAACACAAGATGTCAGTAAACGTAAAATTGAAGCACACCGCCACGGCATCGATCTGCAATATGTAGTAAAAGGTACCGAACGTTTCGGAATTACTTCAGCCGAATATGCGGAGCCTATCACCGAATATAAACCGGATGTTACTTTCTACAAAGCCAAAAAAATAAAATATGTAGATTCCACTCCGGACACATTCTTCATGTTCTTCCCTAAAAACTTCCATCAGGCATTAGTAAAAGCCGGGAAAGAACCGGAAGAGATACGAGTAATCGTTGCTAAAATCGAATATATCCCTTAAACAAAAACATGAGTGAACTTTTAGTCTATAAAGCCTCTGCAGGTTCGGGTAAAACATTTACCCTGGCCGTGGAATACATCAAACTATTAATTTTCAATCCCCGTGCCTACCGGCAAATTCTCGCTGTAACCTTTACCAATAAGGCAACAGCAGAAATGAAGGAACGTATTCTTAGTCAGCTTTACGGCATACAGATAGGTGATAAAGATTCGGAAGCCTATCTCAACCGTATCAAAGAAGAGACAGGAAAAACAGAGCAGGAGATACGGGAAGCGGCAGGCATTGCCCTTAGCTATATGCTGCATGATTACAGCCGGTTCAGGGTAGAGACTATCGACTCATTTTTCCAATCTGTCATGCGTAACCTCGCACGGGAGCTGGAACTTAGTCCGAACCTGAATATCGAGTTAAACAACACCGAAGTTCTTAGTGACGCCGTAAATAGCATGATCGAGAAACTAGGTCCCACTTCCCCTGTCCTCGCATGGTTATTAGACTATATCAATGAGCGAATTGCCGATGATAAACGTTGGAATGTATCAGACGAAGTTAAAAGTTTTGGACGCAATATTTTCGATGAAGGCTATATTGAAAAAGGAGAAGGACTTCGGCAACGACTGCGTAATCCGAACACCATCAAAGAATACCGCAAACAACTGAAAGCTCTGGAAACGGAAATACTGGAGCAAATGAAAGGATTCTACGACCAATTCGAAGGAGAACTAGATGGTCACGCATTAACTGCTGATGATCTGAAAAACGGTTCACGCGGAATCGGAAGTTATTTCCGTAAACTGAATAATGGCGTTTTAAGCAATGATATCCGTAATGCCACAGTAGAGAAATGCTTGGAAGATGCCAAGCACTGGGCAACCAAGACTTCTCCCCGTTATGCGGACATCATCAACCTAGCTAATTCCAGCCTTATACAAATTCTGGAAGATGCTGAAAAGTTGCGTTCCAAGAATAATTTGTTACTGAATAGTTGCCGGTTATCCTTGCAACATCTCAATAAAGTGCAACTTCTCGCCAATATCGACGAAGAAGTACGTCAGTTGAACCACGACAACAACCGTTTTCTGTTGTCAGACACGAACGCCCTGCTTCACCAACTGGTGAAAGACGGTGACTCCTCTTTTGTATTCGAAAAGATAGGGACAAATATCCATAATGTCATGATAGACGAGTTTCAGGATACCAGCCGAATGCAATGGGGCAACTTCAAACTGCTTTTGCTCGAAGGGCTGTCTCAAGGAGCAGACAGTTTGATTGTAGGAGACGTCAAACAGTCCATTTATCGTTGGCGGAATGGTGATTGGGGAATTCTCAACAGCCTGAATGACCACATCGAGCATTTCCCGATCCGCGTCAAGACGTTAGCCACCAATCGGAGAAGTGAAACGAATGTCATCCGGTTTAACAATCGAATCTTCACAGCTGCTGCCAACTATCTAAACGGAGTGTATAAACAGCAATTAGGCAAAGATTGTGAGGATTTGCAGAAAGCCTATGCCGACGTTGTGCAGGAATCTCCCCGAAGTACAGAAAAAGGATACGTTAAAGTCTCTTTTCTCGAACCCGACGAAGAACATGACTATACCGAGCAGACACTTATTAGCCTGGGAGCAGAAGTGGAAAACCTCCTCGCCTCCGGAGTACAGCTTAATGACATCGCCATCTTAGTACGAAAAAATAAAAGTATTCCCCGTATTGCCGATTACTTTGATAAGGAGCTACACTACAAAGTGGTATCAGACGAAGCCTTTCGCCTTGACGCCTCTCTTGCCATTTGTATGATGCTGGACGCCTTGCGATTTCTTTCCGACGAAAACAATAAAATAGCACGTGCCCAGCTGGCCATAGCCTATCAAAACGAAGTTTTACAAAAAGGATTGGATTGGAATACCCTCCTACTCCTCCCTGCCGAGAATTATCTTCCCGCCGCTTTTCTTGAAAAGATAAAAGAATTAAGGCTAATGCCTCTCTATGAGCTATTGGAAGAGCTTTTCAGTATATTCGAGATGAATCTTATCAAAGACCAGGATGCCTACTTATTCGCATTCTTCGATGCTGTCACTGACTATCTACAAAGTAACTCTTCCGAACTCGACGGATTCATCCGGTATTGGAATGAAACGTTATGCAGTAAAACAATTCCAAGCGGAGAAGTAGAAGGAATCCGGATTTTCTCCATACACAAATCCAAAGGATTGGAATTCCATACCGTGCTCCTCCCTTTCTGCGACTGGAAACTGGAGAATGAGACCAATAACCAACTTGTATGGTGTACCCCGCAAGCAGCACCATTCGACGCGTTGGATATTCTCCCTATCAACTACTCCACCCAAATGGCAGAATCTATTTATGGAAACGACTACCTGCAAGAGCGTCTCCAACTTTGGGTAGATAACCTCAATCTGTTATACGTTGCTTTTACCCGTGCAGGAAAAAACCTTATTATCTGGAGCAGAAAAAATCAAAAAGGTACCATGTCCGAACTGTTGGCAAACACTCTCCCAATCGTAGCTAAGGAAGAAGGTATTGATTGGGAAGAAGACTGTTACGAACAAGGACAACTATGTCCGTCAGAAAAAGAAAGAACAAAGACATCGACCAACAAGCTAACCCAGAAACCGGAAAAGCTCCCTATCCGGATGGAATCCATGCGCCATGATATTGAGTTTCGTCAGTCCAACCGTTCAGCGGACTTCATCCAGGGAATTGAGGAAGAAGACTCGGACGACCGCTTTATCAACCGCGGGCGTATGTTACACACCCTGTTTTCTGTTATCGAAACAGCAGAAGATATAGATCCGGCCATCGAACGACTTATTTTTGAAGGAGTGATCAGAAATGATGAGAAAGAAAAAGTAGCCCGCGAAGTTGCAACGAAAGCTTTTTCTTCTCCTGAAATTCAAGATTGGTATTCCGGGAAGTGGACATTATTTAATGAGTGTGCCATTATCTATAAAGAAAAAGGAGTGCTGCAAACCCGTCGCCCGGACCGCGTAATGATGAAAGACAACCAGGTTGTTGTAGTTGATTTCAAATTTGGTAAGGAAAACCCTAAATATAATAAACAGGTAAAAGGCTACATGCAGCTACTTACCAAGATGGGATATAAGAATATCACCGGTTACTTGTGGTATGTGGATGAAGAAAAAATAGAAAAAGTATGAAAGCAGTTCCCCTCATCGGCATCGCCCGCCATCGACTAACAATTGACGGTGAAGGAGTTACAACACTAGTTGCATTTCACGGCTGCCCATTGCGTTGCAAATACTGTCTCAACCCGACATCTTTGCAGCCTAACGGTGTTTGGGAGAGCTATAATTGTAACCAGCTCTACGAGGAAGTACGCAAAGATGAACTTTACTTTTTGGCGAGTTGCGGCGGAGTCACATTTGGAGGTGGAGAACCTTTATTACAAAGCGAATTTATCAGGCAATTCCGCCAACTCTGTGGCCCGGAATGGAGAATCACTGTCGAAACCTCTCTCAATGTTCCGCAACAGAATGTAGAAGAACTGATTTCTATTATAGATAATTACATAATCGACATCAAAGATATGAATAATGACATCTATCAGCGATATACCGGAAAGAATAATGAAAACGTCTTAGGTAATTTACGGTATTTAATCGGGCAAGACAAAACCAAGCAAATCGTTATTCGGACACCACTCATCCCCTCCTATAATACGGAGAAGGATATTGACCAAAGCATAGAACTTCTGAAAGAAATGGGAATTACCCAGTTCGACCGGTTCACTTATAAAACCCCTAATGATTAATGACATGGTACGAGGAAAACAAACTTGCAAAATTTTAAAAGAGATTCGTCGGCAGATAGCTGAAGCGAATGATATTGAATTCATCACCTCTGAATGTCAGTATCAGGGAGACTGTTTGGGCACTTGTCCCAAATGCGAAGCGGAAGTTCGTTATTTGGAGCAGCAGCTTGAACGAAAACAGATAGCGGGAAAAGCAATCACAGTATTAGGCATATCTGCAGGGCTGATAGCCATGACTCCAATGACTTCATGCACTAATTCGGCTAATAAAGGAATGAATAAAGAAGTGTCTAGTGATACAACTTCCTATGAAAATCTCATTATGGGAGAGCCTGTCCCCACTCCGGCAGAAGACACCATCATTGCCTCCATAAAAGATGCACCACCTCCCCCGCCACCAGCGCCAACACCCGATGATGTGCTAGAAGGAGATATTTGTGAAGAACCACCTGTAGTAGTTGGATTTGTTGCCCCCCATATATCAAATACTTCACTGTCGGCTAGTGATACACTGGAAGTAGCTCCGGTTATGCCGGAATTCCCGGGAGGTCAACAAGCATTAATACAATTCCTTGGAAAAAAAATAAAGTATCCGACAGTCGCTCAAGGAGAGATGGGACCACAGGGACGTGTTATTATCCGGTTTGTTGTTGATAAGGAAGGAAATGTAGTCAACCCCAAAGTTGTACGCAGCGTAGATCCTTACTTGGATAAAGAAGCATTGCGCATCATCAACCAAATGCCCAAATGGAAGCCGGGAGAACTGGAAGATGGTACTAAAGTAGCCGTTTATTTCACCGTTCCAGTTATGTTCCGGGCACAATAAATATATGAATTAGAAAAAACTTAATCAATATGCAATCATTTCTCCAACTAGTCGCTCACGATTTATATGCCAAAATAGGAAATGACCTGTCACGTACAGCACTCATTTTCCCCAATAAACGTGCTAACTTGTTTTTCAATGAATATTTGGCAGGAGAATCCGATCAACCGATCTGGTCACCAGCCGCCATGAGTATCAGCGACCTGTTTCAGAAACTATCAGTACAAAAAAGCGGTGACCCTATTCGATTGGTTTGTGAGCTTTATAAAGTATTCAAAGAGGAAACACAGAGTCAGGAAACATTGGATGATTTCTACTTCTGGGGAGAGTTGTTGATTAGTGATTTTGATGATGTGGATAAGAATATGGTTGATGCCGACAAACTATTCAGTAATCTGCAAGATCTGAAGAACCTGATGGACGACTATGAATTCCTCGACAAAGAACAGGAAGAAGCCATTCAACAGTTTTTTCAGAATTTCTCCATTGAAAGACGAACCGAACTCAAAGAGAAATTTATTTCCCTTTGGGACAAACTAGGCACTATCTACCATCATTACCGGGAAAACCTGACAGAGCTAGGCATCGCATACGAAGGCATGCTCTACCGGAATGTGATTGAGCAACTCGATACCGATCAACTCAAATACGACAAATACATATTTGTCGGTTTCAATGTACTGAACAAAGTAGAAAACGAATTTTTCAGAAAGCTGAAAGATGCAGGCAAAGCACTCTTTTATTGGGACTACGATATTTTCTACACCCAACAAATCAGAAAACATGAAGCCGGAGAATTTCTGAAACGTAATCTGGGGGAATTTCCGAACGAACTCCCGGAAAGCTTTTTCGACATCTTCAAAGAACCGAAAAAAATACGTTATATTTCCGCTTCCACCGAGAATGCACAAGCCCGCTTCCTCCCCGAATGGATCAAAATGATTACGGACAATCATTCACAAATCGCTGAAGAAAAGGAAAAAGAAAATGCCGTAGTACTTTGTAATGAAGCCCTGCTGCTTCCCGTACTTCATTCCATTCCGCAGGAAGTGAAGAATGTCAATATCACCATGGGATTCCCACTGGCTCAAACTCCTGTTTATAGCTTTATCAATGCCGCTATGGAGCTACAAACCAACGGTTATCGCTCCGATACCGGCCGATTCACTTACGAGGCGGTATCAGCCATATTGAAACATCCCTATACCCGGCAAATCTCATCCCATGCCGGTCCACTGGAACGCGAACTAACCAAAACAAACCGCTTCTATCCACTTCCATCGGAACTGAAGCAAGATGATTTCCTGGCTACCCTCTTCACTCCCCGTAATGGCATTAAAGAGCTATGCGATTATCTGATTGAATTAATCAAAGATATTTCAACCATTTATCGCAAAGAAGGGGAATACAATGATATTTTTAATCAACTTTATAGAGAATCCCTCTTCCAAAGCCATACCAAAATCAACCGTCTCTACAGTTTGATTGAAAGCGGAGAACTAAGTATACGCACCGACACCCTGAAACGACTGATTACCAAAGTATTGACAGCTTCCAATATTCCTTTCCACGGAGAACCCGCTATCGGAATGCAAGTTATGGGAGTACTGGAAACACGTAATCTGGACTTCCGGAATCTCATCATATTATCTCTCAACGAAGGACAACTCCCCAAATCCGGAGGAGAATCTTCTTTTATTCCCTATAACCTCCGGAAAGCTTTTGGCATGACCACTATCGAACATAAGAATGCAGTGTATGCCTACTACTTCTATCGCCTGATACAGCGGGCAGAAAATATCACTCTGCTCTACAATACTTCCTCGGACGGTCTCAACCGTGGAGAAGAGTCCCGCTTCATGCTACAATTACTCGTGGAAGGTCCGCATGATATCACTCGTGAGTATCTGGAAGCCGGACAATCTCCGCAAAGCATCCAAGAGATACAGATAGAAAAAACACCTGAAGTACTAAGACGAATTTATCGTACTTACGATAGCACTAATCCTTCATCGGTAATTCTCTCCCCTTCCGCCCTCAATGCTTATCTTGATTGCCGGTTGAGATTCTATTACCGTTACGTAGCGGGATTAAAAACACCGGATGAAGTCAGTGCAGAAATTGATTCAGCTTTGTTTGGAACCATTTTCCATCTCTCTGCCCAATTGGCATACACCGATCTGACTGCCAATGGAAAAATGATACAGAAAGAAGATATTGAACGCTTATTACGTAATGAAGTAAAGTTGCAAAGCTATGTCGATCAAGCCTTCAAGGAAGAATTATTCAAGGTCGCTCCCGAAGAAAAGCCCGAATATAACGGCATACAGCTTATCAACTCCAAAGTAATTGTTTCCTATCTGAAACAATTGCTCCGCAACGACCTTCAATATACTCCTTTTGAAATGGTCGCCATGGAAAAGAAGGTTTCAGAAGAGATAACCATACAAACGGGACAAGGACCGTTCACTCTCCGCCTGGGTGGGACAATCGACCGTATGGATGCTAAAGAAAGTACCCTGCGGATTGTTGACTACAAAACAGGAGGAAGCCCTAAGATTCCAGCCAACATCGAGCAACTGTTTACGCCATCAGAAACACGCCCGAACTATATCTTCCAGACTTTCCTGTATGCCGCTATCATGAGCCGGAAGCAATCATTAATGGTAGCTCCTGCCCTGCTCTACATTCATCGGGCAGCATCGGAAAGCTATTCGCCTGTTATTGAAATGGGAGAACCCCGCAAACCGAAAATACCGGTAAACAACTTCGCCTTTTTTGAAGATGAATTCCGTGAACGCTTACAGGCATTATTAGAAGAGATCTTTAATGAAAAAGAGCCTTTCATGCAGACAGAGGACACTAAAAAGTGTTCGTATTGCGATTTTAAAGCTATCTGCAAGCGATAGATTAAATTAAAAATTCAGGCACGAATTAGACGGATCACGGTTTTCCCAATTATCTTAAACCGTATAATTCCGTGTAATCCGTGCCTGAATAAAATATAAAGAAGTTTCAACGCATCCTTTAACAGAGACAAAAACGCATTGAATCAATTATTTTTCGAGCAATGGAATTGAGAAACTAAATGTAGATCCGTCTCCCTTCTTTGAAGTAAACCACAGTTTACCACCATTCTTGACAACAAAGTCCTGACACAATAATAATCCGAGTCCCGAACCTTCCTCATTGTTTGTACCGAAGGTACTGAAATGAGTATCAGTGTGCAACAACTTCTTCTGATTTTCGTCATCAATACCGCAACCACTATCTTTCACACTTACGATTGCCATACCATCTTCCTCTGTCAGTGACACCACTACTTCCGAACCTTCATTGCTAAACTTAATCGCATTGCTGATCAAATTACGAATCACTGTCTTAATCATGTCAATATCAGCACGAACAGCCACATTCTCTACAGGCACATCTTGTACTATCTTAATATTTTTCAGGCTGGCCACCATCGTAAAGATTTCACTTACGCCCTCTACGACTTCCACCATATTAATATCCTGATAAACCACTTTCAGCTTACCAATCTGGCTCTTCGTCCATTTCAGCAGATTATCAAGCAATGAGAATACATCTTCTGTTGTCTGATTAGCCATCGTTAGCAATTCATACATCTCATCACCGATTGTATCACTCGGCAAATTCAGAATCAGCATGTTCAATACCATCTTGATAGATCCCATTGGTGAACGCAAGTCATGTGCAATCACAGAATAGAGTTTGTCGCGTCCCATGATCGTCTTACGCAACTCTTCCGTTTGTGCAACAATGATTCTTTTCGCTGCAACCAACGAAATCTGGTGCGTCACACGAATAATCAATTCTTCTTTATTGAATGGCTTTGAAATAAAGTCATTACCACCCACCTGAAATCCTTTTACGATATCCGCCGTACTATTTAGAGCAGTCAGGAAGATAATGGGAATTTCAGCCATTTCGGGGTCCGCTTTCATTTGTTGAGCTACCTCAAAGCCACTGATATCCGGCATCATTACATCCAGTAATACAAGATCCGGATTTTCCTTCTTCACTTGTTCCAACGCCTGCGTTCCATTACCGGCAGTCACAATTTTGAATTTCTCGTTAGTCAAAAGTACCTTTAATAAAAGGACGTTTGAAATCACATCGTCCACAATAAGGACTTTATATTCAGAAGGATTAATTTCCATATTCATAATTTTCTTTTTTTATGCTTCAGACATTTTTAAAATATTCAATCATACGCTTCAACCCCTCTTCAAGTTCAACAGTAGGCTGCCAGCCCAATTTCTCTTTAGCCAATGTAATATCCGGTTGGCGTTGCTTCGGATCATCATCCGGTAAAGACTTAAATACAATCTTCGAAGATGAACCGGTCATACTAATGATCCTTTCCGCCAATTCCAATACCGGAAATTCATTCGGATTCCCCAGGTTTATAGGACCTGTAAACTCGTCCTCCGTATTCATCATTCTTATCATTCCTTCAATCAAATCATCAATATACTGGAAGCTGCGCGTCTGCTTCCCATCACCATATATCGTTATATCTTCATTATTCAACGCTTGAAGAATAAAATTAGAAACAACCCGTCCGTCATTCGGCAACATTCGCGGACCATACGTATTAAAAATACGGATAATCTTCACACGCACATTGTTCTGACGGTGATAATCCATAAATAACGTTTCTGCACAACGCTTTCCCTCATCATAGCAAGACCGGTATCCCACCGGATTCACATTTCCCCAATAGCTTTCCGGTTGCGGATGAACGATTGGATCTCCATATACCTCGCTCGTAGAAGCTTGCAGAATCTTGGCATCCAGTCTCATTGCCAATCCCAGCATATTAATAGCTCCCATCACAGATGTTTTGGCAGTTTGAATCGGGTCATGTTGATAATGAATGGGAGATGCCGGACAGGCCAAATTATAGATTTCATCTACTTCAGCCGAATAAGGATAAGTGACATCATGCCTCACCACCTCAAAATGATGATTATCCATCAAGTGAATGATATTATCTTTCGAACCCGTAAAAAAATTATCCAGGCATATCACGTCATGACCTTCGTTTATAAGCCGTGTACAGAGATGAGAGCCTATAAAACCGGCTCCGCCACTTACCAATATTCTTTTCATTCTAAATATTTCTATTGTTTACTAAAGAGACGCTGTCTCTTCGTTTTGTTTATGGTCACAAATGTAACCGATTTGCTTAAAATAAACAATTTTCGGAGAGGATATTTTAAAAAAAAGAAGATTTAAATAGTTTCAATTTCCGAAACAACTTGCCACTGACAAATGTTTATAATAAAAAAGTATTATTTATTAGAACTATTATGATGACAAATAATCCAAATGCAAACCTCATAGAAGCGATGAAGGAAAAGCTTCCGCTCAAAGGGCAACTGGCAGATATGTTAATGGACACGCTATACATAGGAAAAGAGGCAGTATATAGAAGATTGCGCGGTGAAGTACCTTTCACCTTGCAAGAGTCGGCTCTTATTTCAAGAAAACTGGGTATATCGTTAGACAAAATTATAGGACTAAGTTTCAAATCGAACGCCATGTTCAATATAAACATTGTAGATTATGACGACCCGTTCGAGAGTTACTACAATATCCTTGAAAAATATGTCTCGCTGATTAATACGATGCCGGATGACCCGAATTCTGTAATGGGAACTTCCGCCAACATTATTCCACAGACTCTCTATCTGAAACATGAGCTTCTGGCAAAATTCCGTTTATTCAAATGGATGTACCAGAATAAATATATTGATTGCAAGAGTTTCGAAGAGTTGGATATTCCACCGAAACTGGTCAATATCCAAAAAGACTATGTAGCAATGACACGTCATATCCACTCCATAGACTATATATGGGATAATATGATTTTCCAGCATCTCATCAACGATATTCAATACTTCGCCAGCATCCATCTCATTTCCGACGAAACAAAAGAAGAAATCAAAAAAGAATTATTCTTATTGGCGGATGAACTGGAAGAACTGGCTATCAACGGTAAAACAGCCGACGGCAATCGTGTACGCATCTATGTGTCGAATATCAACTTCGAGGCAACATATAGTTATGTAGACACCAATAACCTGCAACTGAGCCTCATACGTATTTATTCTATCAACTCCATTACCACGATGGACAACGAAATTTTCTGTACCTTGAAAGAATGGATTCAATCTCTGAAAAAGTTCTCCACTTTGATATCCGAAAGCGGCGAAATGCAGCGTATTCAATTCTTCAAGCAACAGCGAGAAATTATTGACGCTCTTTAATTTTATTTTCGCAGATTAGAACTTCAAAAAAAATTAAGTTCCAATAAATGAAAGTAGATAAGAATCTTATCTACTTTTTTTCATTCCCTGTTCCCATCCTACCCACTTGATTCCCAATCAGAAAAAGACCTGTACGCTCATCTCTGTTTTACCACACAAATCTTTCAAACACAAGACGTAATTTTGCATAGAATGTATCACAGAGATTATTAACATTAAAATTAAAGGAACAAACAATGAAAAATGGTATTCTAAACGAATTAATATCTACAATGAGGGAGCGAATTCCTCAAGATATGAATCTGGCCAATACTTTGGCTGACATTTTATGCATGGGAAAGGAAGCTGTCTATCGCAGATTGAGGGGTGAGGTGTCTTTTACAATAGACGAAGTAGCACTGCTTTCTCAAAAACTCGGTATTTCTATCGACCAGATTGTCGGTAGCCATGTCTCTAATAAAGTTACTTTCGACCTGAACTTGCTTCATGCTTCCAGTGCGCTGGAAAGTTATTACGAAATAATCAACCGTTATCTGCAAATTTTCGACTATGTGAAAACAGATAATACGACGGAGGTGTATACTGCATCCAATTCCCTGCCCTTTACACTTTATTCTTCCTATGAGAATTTGTCTAAATTCCGTCTTTGCCGATGGATGTATCAGAATGGAGATATAAAGACGCCACATTCTTTGGAAGAGATGTCTGTAGATGAACGGATCGTCAATGTACATAAGAAGCTGAGTGAAAGTATAAGGCAGTGTCCAAAAACGTTTTTCATCTGGGACACAAATATCTTTTATTCTTTTGTGAAAGAGATCAAGTACTTTGCCAGTCTGAATCTGATAAGCAAGGACGATGTCATGCATTTAAAGGAAGAGCTTCTTCAGTTACTTGGCGTGGTAGAACATCTGTCCATAAAAGGAGAGTTCAGCGAAAACAAGAAAGTATCTTTCTATCTGTCCAATATCAGTTTCGAAGCCACTTACAGTTATATCGAGAAACATGATTACCAAGTCAGTCTGCTGCGGGTATATTCTATCAACTCGATGGATTCGCAAAGCTCATATATCTGCCAGATGCAACGCAATTGGATTCAATCGTTGAAGCGCCACTCTATTCTGGTTTCGGAAAGTGGAGAAGCACAGCGTATTGCTTTCTTGCAAAAGCAGTTGGAAGTTATCAATACGTTGTAAACAATTGTAGATTTTAGGATATAAAGGAAAGGGGGAAAAGACGAGCTGTATCAGAATGTTGTTTATCTTCATTCTGATACAGCTCTTTTCTTTTAGCTTTTATTCTATTGTGCGCACACAACGATACCAAGCCCAATCTGTGGATTCTCCAGTAGTCCATGCGCCGAATTCTCCATTATTATGTCCGACCACCCAATAGCCGCCATCGCGTGAAGTCAATGTCCAATGTACAGCGCTAATCTTCTCGAATCCGCTCCCTGTCCAAGTAGTCGAACCACCGAAACCTTGGTTTTCAATGCTGGTAACGGCCCCTCCCATACTGAGCACCAGATACATCTCACGCTGGGTAGGCAGACGCCAGCCACTCCCTTTGTTTTCGCATGCCGCTTTTGCTTCCGACCAAGTTTTACCATTACTACTGGTATTTTCAATCTGAAACTTAGGAGCAATCTTATTCATCGCGTCACTTGTACCCGGAGTTTCACCTGAAGCAAATAATACCGAAGGATCCGTTCCTCCACTGGCATCACGAGAGACAATAGTGACCCCCGAGGATTCTACCGTTAGATAAGGGTACTTCTTTCCACTATTTGTATTATTCCTCACGCAACGGAAATAATTATTCTTGCTAATAGATTCGGAATCCAAAAAACCTGCCGACATCTCCATCCAAAAACGGGTAGCAGAGCCTTTAGCCTCATAGTATGATGAAGTCCAGTAATTACCGGTCCAGTTTTGATACCACCCATATATATTCTGGCTATCATGATTATTATAATTCTCTGCATTGCCACCCAAAGCATTTTCATAAGCGAATGACAGCAACAGTTCACTGGCAGTAGGCAGACGCCAACCATCGCCTATATTCCTACAGATATCCTCCGCATCGGCTACATTTTCCAACCGTCCCACACTTTGCTTCGTCTCGCCTATTTCCTTATAATATAGCCTGTTATCAAACCGAAGTGGATAAAGATAGAAAAGAGGTTCCCCTGCAGTTGTGTAAGATTTGGTTTCGGATACCATCTGAAGGTCAATCGTACGATAAAACGGGAATTCTTCATCCGACACAGTATGCATTACATTTCTGAACGTGATTCTTATCGTTCCACTTTTTCCCTCTTTCCACTTGCCAGGGTGAAGCTTCAGCCTAAAATCGTATCCGTGGCCAACCACATCATTACCCTTTCCGTCATTATAGCCTATGATAGACTCAAGATACATCTTGTCGTCCGCATTCTTTCTGCCTATAATTACATCATTATCCGAATCGGTCCGAATCAGTCCGGTACCATCATCGTTCGTTATATTCAATTCCTCAATATCCATAATTTCCCAATTGTTATTGACAAACAATTGCAAGTATTGCTCCGCACCCAGATTGACTTTATAAGTACGGCTATTGACTGTAGTGGGAATATATCGGAATGAGAATTCCAACTCCCCTTGATTGATGGGGAATTGTACATGAGTGAGGTATCCCTCCTTATCGTACAGGCCGAATAAGATGAAATCCCAACGCCACCACCAACCTTCACCATCTTCAACAGTACCATCACCTGCTCTTCGCGGATTAGGCTGTATGGTAAACGCCTGCACCCTTTCACTGAATGGTACCGTATTCGTCCTGTCTAATTGCGGAATTAAACCGCCGGCATTATATTGGATCATACCGATATCGTTAGCGTCAAAAAGTTTACCTTCTATCTTATCCACGGAAAACATGACATACACCGTCTGCGGTTCGAGAGGGAGTTCGTCACCATCGGGATTTCTAATCGGGAAAAAAAGACCTCTCTCCAACACATTTCCGTATGCATCGACAAATTTGATAATTCCCGGATCTATCGTATACTGCGTCACTTCAATATTGTGAGTCAAGCGCCCTGCCGTCAACGTAACAGTAGCCTTACGCTCAACACCTATATTATCATTATTAAAATAAGGAATCTTCAATTTGAGTTGGGTATCATCGTTCGCAACGCCCGACGCCGCATCGGCTCCACCTTCAAATTTGAGCCAGTCGCTCCCTGCAGTAACGGTGGCCTTCCAACCGCCGGGATTGTCAGTAAAAACGTCTATGGCATAACTATTATTCTGGTATTGAGTTACAGCGACCTCCGATTCACCCACTCCGAGCATATATTGCCCATTGTAGACTACATCTTTGACCTTATCACGGTCATAGTGTATCAATCGGAATTTCAGGTTGGACATGACTGTATAAGATGCCAACGCCTCGCTAAAACTTTTATAACCGATTCCCAACGCCTTAGTAATGGTAATGATGTATTTATGGTTTCGCTTCAAGGACAAATATTCCACCTGCTCTCCTGTATTTCCGGTTTTGGTAAAATCCACCCGGTAAAATGTCGATTCGCCCGTACCGATTCTTCCTTTCACAATCAGGCAAGTAGCATTCTTACGGCTCGCTTCTCCATCTTGTCCCACACCACCGACATCCTCTGCTGCTATAGATTCAAATGTATAAATCTCCCCTTCGTAGGGTGTGTTGCCATTTACGGAGTAAAGAATTGCATCCCCTTCTTCCGTCATTTTACCACTGTTCACAGGGAGAACCGGAGTATCCGGAGCCGGGTCAGTAACCTGCCCGTTCGTGTTCCATGCCGGAGCAATGTATCCGGTGGTATTGTAATTAGCCAGGTAAACCTCTTCGACCGTGAAATTCGAAGTGGCACTGTTATTACGGATATCGATGCGCGCCAGCATACGTTTCATATTTATGCCAGTTATCGGATCCATCGAAGGAGTGATTTTGCTTATTACCTTCTCCCCGTACATCGGAATCCGCGTATACCCATCAGTCGTCGAACCGTCTGCCAGCCATTTGCCGGTCTGGGCGTGGAGCATCTTTTCCATTGCCTCAACCTTGGTGGTCGTTCCCTTTATGAAGCCCGGCACAATATTATCAAGTTCCTTATTTGCCACAACCACGATGCAAGTAGATGCGGTAGTGGGAGAAAGCACAGCAGAGAAACTCACAGTGGAATTGTCAGCCAAGTCCTGAGTAACTCCTGTAGCGCTGACGCATTCCAGGTATACCGCCGGTGTTTTTGACATATCAAAAACAAGAATATCCACCGTTTTTATTTCGTCTTCTTTCTTTGCAGTTCCCGCTCCGGTCATCGTACGCGAAGATACGGACGGGAGGTTTACATCGGGAACCGTTAATGTAAACCGGATACCGTTTCCTGCCGGAGAAGGTGTCGATCCTAATTCTTCCTGTACGCATCCGGTAAGCCATACCGTCATCAACAAAACAGACAAAAGATAGCACCTTCTTATGATTGAAATCCCATATTGCATATTTCTATTTCCTTTCCTTAAACTTTAATATTACATATTCGCCATTATGGCGCAGTCAATGTCACCGCTATTGGCAGATTATCACCATTCGTATTGGTTAGTGTGAGTGTAGCCGTATCACCGGACACAGCATCGGCTCTAAAGTAGAAGTAAACCACATCACCACTCACGCCACTTGTTTCGAGCATTGTCTCACTGTTAAGCAGAATTTTATCCGGATCCTGTATCTGGGTTATCTTCCACTCCCACGTTCCCGGATTGCCCGAAGTAAAGACAAGCTTGCGACGTTGCATATTTCCGGTTCCACCATCACTGCCGTCCAATTCTACGTTCGAGGTCAACCACTCTCCGTCTTCTTTCCACTGGCTCAACAGTACATGATGTCGCAGATTACCGGCATTGATATAAAAGCCTGTTTCCCGCTTAATTCCGGTTCCGGAGTTAAATCCGGGCATCACAACTTGGATATTATAGGTATACACACCTCCCGAAAGGGATGTCTGAGTCATATTAACCGTTGCCCACGTATCCATAGTACTTTTGTTTAATGACGCACCCGGCAGATAGCCCGTATTCGGATTGGCATCATAATTCGTTTTCGCTTCTATATTGACAGTGACACCATCACCAGCCGTCTGTACCTTGGTCTGCGATAATTTGAGATAATATTGTTTGTCGAAAATCACATTCACCGGGCTTTCCGTCCATTCAAGCGGCGTGGCTGAAAGCTGATAGGTTTCGTTGGATATCGTAAGATTATAGTTGATGTACTCGCCTGACTCCCAAGAATGCGGGTTCTTGGCAATAATATCACTGAAGAGGAATTCCCGGTCGCCAAAGTTGGTGGTAACAACGATTTTGGCGGTTGCGGAGAAAGCGTCGGTCGGCAACATGAGGAATGTATCCCCCATCAAGGTGGCATCTTCGGTCACCGTTTTGTTATCGGTGAGAGTAGAAACGACCTTCCCGGTGGCAACATCGCTCCAGACAAACTTCGGTTTGCCGTTTTTCGTCGTGGTAGTCGGAATTTCAGTCATGGCAAGTTTACCGCTTTTTCCCACATTCTGGAATTCTATTTTCTCGATAGTCACCTCATCCGGCACAGGAGCTACTTTTTTGAATGTAAAGGTAACCTTAGTCAATGTGTGGTAGAAGTGTATATTCACACCCTCAATCCATACAGGACCTGATATAGCCGCTAGTACATCGACATGATTAGCAGCGGATTCATTCGCTGTATAATTCAGCACCATTTTTTCGGGATCAGTGAAACTCGCAGTAGGCGCATTCGCATCGTTGTACGGATACCAAGAGAAGAATTTCATGCTCGCATTCAGCAATCCGGGCCAATATTGCAACGGCGAGATGGTGGCTGTTAGGTCGGCGTTAACCGTGGCACTTGCATTGAAGTATGGTTGGGGAACGGAAGCATTGGGAGTCAGTGAGCCGTAAAGACCGAAAGTCTCTTCTTTCAGATCGGTATTCGAAGAGATTGCCGCACCACGAGTGTAGACATAGCCGCCTTCTCCGATACGTTGCACAACAATTAATTCCTTATCACACGTCATCTCTTCTCTGACACACGAAAAGAGGACAGCCGAAAGGACAGCCATTGCCATAATCATCCTAATATTATTAATAGTCTTTATCATCTTACTTCTTTTCCGAAATTAAAAACAATCAACGAAAGATATTACAAGCCCAGATCCAAGTCAATGTCTTGTCTTTCACCCCAATCTTCCACGCTTATCGTCAGTATCTGAATACCTATTTTTCCGACGCGTGCCGTTACCTGATACACATTGTTCCGACGGATCTCTGTAAAAGGTTGCGCTGTCGGACTGCCTGTACCGTCAACCTTTGTTACGCTTTCAATTACTTTCTCGGTTATTCCGGTGACGTCCGAAGGGCCTTTCGGGACATTAGCCATACTGATAGACAGTCGGTCGGAATAATCCGACTTGAATAGACGTTCGGCTGTGTAGAACGAGCAAAGCAACTTCCGGTTTTCAGCTCCGGGAGCAGATGAATATGCCCAAGTTTCTGTAGTCGCAGCTGTCCACTTATGCGTTAACAAATTGCTTTCCGACACGTCTTCCTTCACTTTTCCGTAGTTTTTTGAAGAGTCGGTGTTATCACGCGTGCCGTTGTCCACGTTTCCCATCACGAAATAGCTATCGTAGGAGAAATTGTGCAAGGTGACACTAGTGCTTCCGGCAATATATCCGGTCACCGCCCCACCGTCTATAGCTTCGATAAAGACATCTACCCGGGCTACGGCACGTTCGATCACCATTTGTACTGTTTTGGTTTCATCAGGTGCTATGGATATATCCCGGATCACTCCTGTCATAGGCATTCCGGTTGCCGAAATAATCTGCCCGTCACTATTCAGTATGCTGGAGATATCGTAAATCATCTCCTGCAACGTCAAAAGATTGGCTATACCGTCAAGTTTGCTTGTGAGGCTCTGCGGTTCGTTGGCAATAACTACGACCAGGATATCATTACTGGACGTCACTTCGAGAAGTTGCGCATCTATATCAGTAGCTGTCTCCGGAGTACTCAACAGGATGTGTTCATTCACATCCAGCCTCACGCCACCGGGCGTGCTGCCGAATACGATAAACCGCATGGAGTTTATCTTCTCCTGTTGTTCCACATCCCCATTGTTCACCAAGTCGATGCTAAGTTGCGCCCGGGTAGTATGGGCAGGCAACTCATAAGCCACATCAGCTTCTCTACTACATGAGAACAAAAGGATGGTGGATGCCAGACAAATGATATGTAATAGCTTTTTTCTCATTCTTAAACTTCCATCCCGTGGAGCCAATGAATCCAGTTCCCCACGACAATACCAATTTGAAGGAATCCTCCTCCGTTTTTTTCAACAACTGTAAATATCAGGTTCCATTCACTCTGCCTGTCAAGATATTCCTGAAAGGGAAGCTCCGTTCCGTCGTAACGGGAAACCGGCCGTGCAATACTCAAGAGTGTCATCAGATTATAGCTCCAGACTTCAGCTTCGGTATTCGCATCCCTTATAATAAATTTATAATCCCATCCACTCCTGTTGAGCAAACGCATCGTGTTCAGGCGTGCGGACATAACCACGTCGGATATTTCACCCGGACCTGTATAGTAAGGCACATAAGTAACCGGCCCTTGTCCTGCGGGTTCGTTTTCCCAGGAATAAACTGCATTTTCCGGCGCCTGAATTTCAAATGTATATTGTGTGCCATCCACTTTATTTTCCTCATATCCCATTAACGCGAGATTAAACCGATTGGTGTCACGTATCAGGTTCACCGGATAAATTTTATGGTCGGTACTGGATGGCAGGTGGTCCACTTCTACAACCTCTCCGAAGTAAAGATGCTGAAACTCGAAATTAACAACATCCGTCTCTCGCTTCAGGGATACAATGACCTGTTGGAGGGTGCTAGTTCCCGGTGCCAGTTTATTACCTGCATTGTCCGAAAGACGGAATCTGTCAGACAGACTTCCGACGGTCAGTACTTTATAACTTCCGAAATCGAGCTCGTCGGTCAACGACATCCGGTTTCCACCCACCAGCGCAGCAACCTCGGCACTTTTGGTGAAAAGCAATTTATCATCGCTGTCGAACACAAGTACATCCACCGATTTAACCTGCGGATTAAATGCATCCGCATATTCCATATTGTAGTCGAATACAAATTCCAACCAAAGCTCGCACCGTGGAAGGTCTTCGCGTATACTGTCGCACGAAGCCATACATAGCATCGAAGCAACGATAAGGAACAGCGATTTAGTTTTTCCGAACATATCTTTTTCTTTTAGGAGGCAACCCTATCGGTTTGCCATTTTATATTGTCAGAGATCTCTATTTTGTGACCTCCGGTTATTTCCTCTTTTAGGGGCGCGCTTTGCATTTCATTGCATCTCGGATGCGCCGGTATATTTCAGTGCTGTTTTTGGGAAGCCTGTCACCGGCTTGTTTTTACTTTTTTCGGCGGTCTGTTCCGCACAGAATATCTATTAAAAAAAGTACAGGGCAGGCAGTCCGCACTGCCCTGTTTTCTTTGAAAGTAAAGAGTTTCTTTAGATTTCGAAATTTGTAGTCCAGTATATCCACGGAGCAACTTTAATCTCAAAGTGGAGATAAGCACCTTTCTTATCGATATCTTCTTCTTCATCCGGATCTTCGGGTCCACCACCAGGATACCACGGTGTACCGTTACCATTTACCTTTGTCAGCGTAAGCGTATAATAGTTATTACGTACTACACCGTATTTTCCATACTCCATATAAGAGTTGGCTGCATTGTCATGACGAATCTCATAGTAGTAATAGTTGAGACTCTTTGGATACCAATAGATGCAACCTTCTTTTTTACACAGTTCACCACCATTCTTAATGTTGTTGTCATCAAGAATAGTCTGTGTAAGAAGAGCAAAACTACCCGGATCATTGGTGGTAAGTTCAGATTGTATCTGAGTATAGAACAGTTCGCATGCTGTAACCAAGAGTTTCTCCTGGGCGGTCATAGGGTCTGAGTTTGTTTGTTTAGCTTTAGCAGGTGTATAAGCAGCCAGCAAGTCAGCAAAACTTTTGAAGTTTACAGAGTTAGTTCCGTTAGGAAGACGATACCAGTCATCTCCCAAAGTAAATTCACCGGACTTCCAAGGTGCATACTGTCCCTTAAGTACCAGACGCGTAGCCGCACCGAACTTCTGATATCCTTCAGCCATCGTATTCTCGATACAGTATTTATAATTATCACCCGCATCTGCACTTTCAGCAACCCACTCTACCTTAGGTTCGCGGTTAGCATCAAGTGTATTCTTAACAATGCCTGTAAGATATTCAGTTCCACCTGCAGTCGTAAAGTTCGGGTCAACTGTATAGAAGTTACTTTTGTAGAATCCGGTAGTATGAGATGACGCTGTGGTAGTCTTCTTTGCAAAAGGATAGAACAGAGAGTTATAGTAGTCTATAGTCCAGTTTCCAAAATCAAATTGTCCAAGACTTGCATTTGTTCCATCTTCAAAAGGTCCAACTGCTAATGGACTGCCAATCATAACTTCCAACTTTGCAGCAAGGCGTTCTATCTCAAGAGTAGCCGGATTACTTTTCGCTGCATTCTGAGCTTGCGCTTCCGATTTATAGTCACTGACCAAAACAATCTTGTCCGATACATCGAGCAGACATTCATCTTTCCATGCATGATTGGATGGATCCGAATCGGAATCATCGTAGAATCCGACATTAATCATTGCACAACCATTGGAGTGTACAACCTCCTCTACCAGATAAGCATTGTTGGGCTTAGTATTGTTTTCAGGAACTGTAACCATTGCATTGATGGTAGCATAGGTTGCACCCTCTGAAAGGTTATCCAAGCGATCCTTTAATTGGTAACCCGGATTGGCTATAACAAGCAAATACTTAGTATTCGGATCCACTTTAACCGGAGTATTCGGAGTCGTAACTCCACTATTTGTTCCGAAAGAACCTGATCCCAATACCGTGGCATACTTAGTTGCCTTTTCATCCTTAGTCACCACCTTACCCGCATCGAACGTAATCACATAAAGCTCATTAATCGCGCTTTCTGCAGGCAAAGCCGGCTGTTCACCAGAAGCACGTGAACCAGGCACTTTTGGATTAGTCAGACTAATTGATACGTAAGCTACATCATAACCTGCTCCCCCTTCAACCTCCGGATTTTCCTCCAGATTCTCATTTGAACAACTTGCTAATGCCACAACGGCCAGCAACGAAACTAAAATTGATTTAATCTTTAGCATAATACAAAAAATTATTAGAATTAATACATATATAATTTCCCACTTAATTAGTAAGTTTTACTTACCATTTTTTCTCATCTCGGCAGCATTAGCCTTCTTCCTGACTAATTCTTCCAGATTGCCCCTAGCTGCATCCAGACCTAACTGCTCTGCGACCTTCAAATACTTCTTCGATAATTCATAATCTCCCTTCATTAACATTAATATTCCCATAGCATTATTATATTCCGGCAAATTCTTATTCGAATTCACCATACCCAGATAACGTTCGGCCGAAACCAAGTCATTGCGTGATAAAGCGGCAGTAGCAGCATTTATATTTGCAATCTCACTCTGCGGATACATCCGTACAGCCGTTTCGAACACATCAATAAACTCTTGCGAGCCTGTCGGATAGGTATTAGCCACCAGAAACATTTCATTCAAGCTCAAATTCTGCGGACGCGTCTTGATAATCTCTTTCGCTTCCTCCACACTAAAATTCCTCACTTCGTAATTCACTTTGCAGATAGCCACACGCAAACTTGGAAAAATATACTTCAACAAGTATCGGTAAGGTGTTCCTCCGTGAAGTTGCATCAGTTTTGTTTCTCTTCCTTTTTCAATAGGTATATTCCTGATAATATCCAGCACTTCGTCTTTATATTCCAATTCGATTGTTTCAAGCGCCTTCTCCAGTCCGTCCCAGTTTTCACCTCCAAAGACAATGTAGTATTGGTTTCTCGGAAAATCGTATCTGTGTGCCAGATAATCCCGAAGCGCCATGGCACGCCCTTCAGACAGACGTTTGTTCGCTGCCAATGTTCCTTCCGGAGAAGCATAACCGATAATATCCAGACGGTTCACTTTCACATTCGGATCGGACTTCAGCTCATCGATCATCTTGCGGATTTTAGCTAGTTCCTGAGGATTATTCATGTATTCGGGACGAATATTGACTTTATTCACCTCGAAATCCAGAAAACATTCTGCTTGAATATCCCGTTGTTTGATTTCTTCCGCTTTCGGTTGCAGATAAGCAAACTGAGGAACCGCTACGTAAGGCGTCCATACACGTTCCAACGTCACTTTGCCAAACTCCTCTATGTTCATCAATGCCGTTTCGCCGCAACCACATTCATCACGCTGCACGTCCAAGCGCGCATCCTTCATCCATGATTCGAACGGAACCAGATATTGATACCGAATCGTATCATTTCTTAGTTTTCCAGCTTTTTCCACTATATATGGCTTCTCGTAGTTTCTTTTCTCTTTGGCGCTCATCAACGCAAGCTCACGCTCATACGCCAGATACTCGTCACGACCTTTAATAGAAACTTTCGGAAGATTCTGAGTACGTCCGGGAGTCACCAGCCGCGGAATAAAATCCATTCCCCGGGCAGATTTCACTTTCACATTATTCAAAACAAAATCTATATCGACATGAATAAAATCACCTTTCTGTTCCAACCGCACCGGATTCACAGTAATGACACCTTCGTAAGAGCGGGATTGAGCCATAGCTGTGTTTATATTCAGGCTGCAAACCACCAACATACACACAAGGAAACCTATTTTTCTTATTATCATACTCCTCATTATTTAATTACATAAATAAGTGACACACTTGCTTTAGTAGGCCCGAAATAGTTTTTGCTGCTTTCCTTTAGTCTCGTACCACAAGTAGCGCAAGGATACTTGTCATATACAATGTGCGCATATCCCACTCCGACAGATGTTTCTATACTCCAGCGTTTTTTCAGAATCCACGAATATCCTACGGAAAAGCCACCACCATAAAGATATCCCTGATAACGCGTATGCTGCATATTGTCACTGATAAAAGACCAGTCGGGCCATCCCCCTACATTGAAATCGGCATAATGTCCATGCATTCCGACAAACATACGGTGAAAACTCTCACAAAACCAGTAACGGATTTCGGGCTGTACCCCCAAATGACGGAGGCGTTTGCCGTCGGAAAGTTTCCACGGATTATAATTGACCGGAATATCCAGCGTCCATTTACGCGCCAGTCCGATCTCCAGTCCCAGATTCATGGTAGTAGTAGCGTCATACAGCAGATTGCTTTTCAGCGCAACCTTCTGGGCATGACCCTCGGAAATGGCACATCCGAGCATGAATAATATGAGTATAGCAACTTTCTTCATTTATATCACATTTACTGTTGTTTATTGCCCCAATTGAGTAATATCTATTTTTATGCGTTGCACATTACTGATGCCCGTTTTAACGGAAGACACCATTGTTGTGAGATGTACGATTCCGTTTCTGGAATCCGCCTCTACATTGGGCAATACCTTAATATAGATCTTACCGTCTTCAACGATAATGCGTTCTTCTCCTGTATGTCCCTCCGGCATTACGGAAGAATACAGACGAATCCAATTTTTAGCACTTTCATCCACTTCGCCCGTAAGGCAGAAATAATCGATTTCATACACCTCCGAATTTAAATTTCCAGTAGGCATGAGCTGAAGTGTACTTCCCGTAGCAGGAACAGCTTCCCTTTGTCTAATATGAACTTCTTTTTCCAAATTTCCTGTTTTTAATGTTATAAATTCATGGGGATAGTTTCTTGAGTGTCACTATAAGACAGAGAGCCAAGCAAAGGATTGCTCAACGGCTTAGTCAACAACCTGGCATATATATCCGCACAAGTTGTCACCTTCGATGTTAATTGAAAGAGAGTGCCGGTCACATTCGACCCCTGCACACACATCACAGATAATAAAAAAATCAAATATAAAATACTGATTGTAAGTTTTGTTATTTCTCTCATTAATTCTCTAATATACTTTCTTCTACTTCTTGTATATCTCTCTTATTTCTCTTTTTGCTTTTCTCTCAGGACAATATTTTTGTCCAAATCTCATATTGCAAATTTCGGAATATTAAAGGAGATACAAAATTGTATTCATTTCTGTTACAGAGAATCAACTTAGAATAAAGAGGCTAATTATGCAGGTAGCGAACAAGAGGGTTACGAAATTCACAACAAAAATATTTAATATCCTCATTTCTTTCGATATGCGAATATTAAAAAAATCCCAAGTTTCTCTCATAAAAACTTGGACAATGGAGGGAAGTTATAGTTTTCTGTGTCATTTAGACACAACTTAGGCACAAATTAGACAAAAGACATAGCTATTTTATACAACAAAATAGCCCAATAACTTGTATAATTTGTGCCTAAATGACAAAAAGTTCAATTTCTATATGTATATATAGTTATCAAATTATAAGGTTTTACGCTCTGTTTCCGTAGGTGCCACCTCATCAGGAATACTGAATTCGCGATTAGCAAACAGATCGGCAAGTCCTGAAATTTGTTTCAGACGCAACAATTCATCACGGTCCATACCAATATTTTTCATTATCCATTGATCGGACATACCTGCCTTGTCAAGTTCCGCAACAATGTTGCACATCAATTCAATGTTATGCATTCCACGCGCACGGTTGTGCCGGATGGTCGAACTCATACGGTTAGACAGGTCTTTGTCTATCACCACAATCGGCAATAAGCCGTTTTCACGCTTATAGATTCGTTGGGAAGTTTTCAATACCGTATAGCGATGGTAGCCGTCCACCAGTATATAATGGTCTTCATCTTTATTGTAGTAACATACACATGGCATTGTAAAGCCATCTTCCCAAATAGAAAGTTCCAGCAACTTCATTTCAGGCGGTGCAACGACATTCGGATTATAATCGTTCGCATATACTTTTTCTACGGGTACCGCTTTTACCTCGTAAACAGGGCTTTTATCTACACTCATGATACTATGATTCTATATTGTTCCATAATTTGACTCCTCTTACTCATCTCCTCCTTCGTAGGTGAGAATCCCATATATTTGCAGGCATGGTCATTTTTAAGAATACAAACACACATTCGCTTATACGTGGGTATTTCTTTGAATTCCGGAATGTCGATATCATCCTGATATTCCATACGTACCGGTTTTTTCAACGTTTTGTAGTTACTGTTGTCCATAACGATAATCGGTACTTTCGCATCAATCAACTTTTGGATGGTAGCATCACTTAGACATCCACCTTTTGTCCGCCAGAAATTCACGCTCACTGAAAGTTTACGAAGATAGTTTTTCCTCGCCCGTTCCGGCAAAGTGGACAACAAGAAATACATAAACTCTCGCCATGTATATCCTTCAGGAAGTTTCACCGACTGCCATCCCATCGCATGAGTACCGCCATACATACCGGTAAAGTTCACACCGTTCACCCTTCCGACCATTTTGCCCCAGGTATTGGGATCTAGCACCCGATAAAGTTGCAGACTCTCTTGCGCTTCGTTAATAAAAGGACTTGCTACACGCTGACGCTCCAAATTGACTCCGGCACGATAGTAAAGGTCATATAAAGTATTATAATCCCACTGGAATTTTCCATTGGCCGTCCATACATCCGTTGTCTTCCAGTCGAATATAGGATAGGCATTATAAATATCATTCCCTACTTTTGAAGTCCATTTGTATTTATGATACATCTGGAATTTACGGCTCATATAGATACATCTCCACCGGTTGAAACTCTCCTGTGTACGGATTCCGATCAGACAACAAGTGCGCACTGCGTCATTTTTGTTGTGTATCCATTGCGCAAAACGCATCTGGAATTCATAATCCCACATGGTTGTATTATAAAAAGGAAAATCATCTTTGGTCATTGCCTTTTTAGGCATGGAACGAACCCATATATTCTTTTTATTATCTTCCCAGGGACGCCAAAAGGATTGATACATCGAGGTACAGGTAGCCACACGGAAAGGAATACATACCCGGTACACATCCAGAATATCCTTGTTAGCTTCCAACATCCGGTCCACATAGTCGATGGTCATTTTATACTGGATTTCATAATCCATGTGAAAAACTCCCAAACGTACCTTCAGGTTATTCTTCCGGATATAATCGATACACATATTCAGCAGTACCCCGCTGTCTTTACCTCCGGAGAATGACACATATATATTATCAAATTCATTAAATATAACTTTTAGTCGTTCTTGTGCTAATTCATATACATTCTTTGTGCCTGCTATTTTCTTTTTCGCCATAAGTTATCTATACATTTTTACATACCGTGTCCATTTCTTGTCCATCGATACAAATTCAAACTTTTCAAATGTTTCTTTATCTTGTACCAGTGTGACCGAATTGAGCAACCAACTCTCAGGCCCGAATTCCGCAATAACGGCAGGCAACAAATGCGACAGGATTTCCTCCCGTCCGGCGTCTTCTGCCTTTACATAATAATTATTGATTACAGCTTTCTTCCGGCTTTTCTGTTCCACCGGCACGAAGCCCACCACTTCTTTATCTTCAATCGCAATAAACCACACATACTCTTCGCCCGTCTTGAAAGGGTAATTATTGTTTGCGCGTATCACTTCGGGATCCATCACCATCGGCGCCACAAGCCGATATAAATGTTTGTCTTTTCCTTTTAATCGTATTATCTGTATCATATCATTCAAAAATGGACACACAAAAATAAGGAAAAAATATCAAATTCGTCATTTCTGTTCCTAAAACATTTGTTTTTCATGTTATTATCTCTATATTTCGATATTTTTGAAATCACCCGTCCGTCATTCCTCTCTCACGTTTAAAGTAAGTCAGTATGGTGGCAAAGCTTAGATATTCCCGCCCGGGAGTATGCGACCGGCTTTGAAATTGATAACGGGCAAAGATGACTTCACATGCCAGTTTATATTTAAAATGCAGCTTTAAGCGGTGCTGTAAAAACTCAAACACCCGACAGAGATATGCAAACACGTCTCCCACTTTGTCATTGGGAATCACTCGTGGCTCACGATGCGTATCCGATATGTGTTCCATTTCACTAAGAACATATTCCAGCTGCTCTATTTCCTCGCTAGTGTTTTGCATTGTACATTTCATTTGTTCTATTTTCTCTTCCTGACGAATGTACTGTTCACGCTTTCGTTGTAAACGTTCTTTTATGTTCTCTATTCCTTTTGACATTATAAAATTTAGTTATATATAAACGGTTTGACCTTACTGATTATTAACCGGGAAAATGCCATATAAAATCTAATCTCACATGCAAATATAGAGAAGATTGTTTAAATAATTAGATTTTTATTTAAAAATATTCATACTTATAACACATTTAAATTACCAGCATCATAAAATCGGTTTTTCCTTCCAATGAAACGAATCGTACTTTTGCGGAATATTTAAATATTTTAAACAATGGATAATCAATCTTTTGACTGGCTGCTTCATGGCTGCCATGCACTGTCCGAAGTGGCAGTAGCTTATTTTCCGAACTATCAGTATAATTGTTCAGCGGTGAAAGCGTTCCGGCGGATCATCAAAGAACATGCAGTATTACTGAACCAACTCACGGAAGCGGGATTCACCCCGCATACCACAACGCTCACTCCTCAGCAAATTGCGATTATTGTAAGGTTCTGGGGAACGCCTGCATTAGTATACGAAATGATAAAAAAGAATTCATATCTTGCTGTCCCGAAAATGGGGAAAAAGATATAATGTATTTTAATACATTCTTTTTTTCATTTATATATTAATGGATGAAGGGGTGGTCGAAGTGCTAATATAGGCATACCGACCTCCCCTTTTAACAGGGCGTTTGAGCAAGAGTAGAAGAAGGCAGACAGAGAGGTCCAAAAATATAGGTAATAATCAGGGGTATTGGACACATGAGCCAATATTAAAATATTTAGCCGTTCATAACCGTAAAATTGTACATCTCAACCAACCGGACTACCTTCGCACCAAATTAAAACAATATAAAGTATGATTAAATCTACAGCAGAAATGCTTAAAAAGGGATATCTCCTCTTCCCTAAAGTCTTATTCGAGGAGCAAATAAAAGTGACTAAAGGTGCAACAGGATATTTCGACGCGTTTATTTTGGTATTAACGCATGTCAATTATAGTACTGTGGAATGTCGCATCCACCAGTACACATTTCAATGCCGGCGGGGTGAATCTGTAATGTCCATGGTTCATTGGGCAGAATTATTCGGTTGGAAACGCAGTCGCACGCGGTATTTCTTCAATAAAATGTACGATGAAGGTATTATCGAAAGATTGTCTAATCCATATATCACTCACATCCGCATACCCGACTACGATCTGTTGGTCGGACAGAAACGTCGGGAAAGTGTCCGTGCCGAAGCTGACGGTATCACCTTCGATGCGTTTTGGGAAAAATATCATGATATTACCCGGAAGCCTAAAACCAATGTCGGCCGTGCTCGTCGGGAATGGAACAAGTTATCTGTCAACGAACGTTGTCTCAGTCTTAGTCACATCGATGAATATTATGATAATCTGGCGGATATCAAGTACTGTATGCAGGCTGCCTCCTATTTGTCAAATAAGGCATTTATGAATGAATATGACTATTAGAAAAGAAAATGAGTGAGATAACAAACCCACAGGACGCCGAACTCGAAGAAGTCGTGCTCGGCGCCTGCCTGCTGGAAAGCAAAGCTATTACACTGGTTGCCGACATATTACGGCCGGAAGTATTTTACACTGAAACGAACCGTGAGATTTATGCTGTCTTGCAGGGTATGTACCATGCCGGGCAAGTAATTGATATCATGACCATAAAAGAAGAACTTGCCCGGCATGGCAAGCTCGAATTTATAGGAGGGCTTTATACACTGGTGCGTATCAGTTCACGCGTAGTGTCGAGTGCTCACCTAGAATATCATGCCCGGATTCTCAAACAGAAATATATCCGTCGTGAAACGATTTTAGGATCTCACAAACTGCTGGCACTGGCTGCCGACGAAACGACTGATATAGACGATACCTTGGCAGACGCCCATTCCCTCCTCGATCGTTTGGAAAAGGAATGTGGTACTACCGAGCATCTTCGTTCTATGCTGCAACTTATGGAGGATACCATTAAACTAATAGAAGTCCGTACAGCCTCCAACAAGAATGGTGTCACAGGGTTGCCAACCGGATTTACTGATCTTGACCGCCTGACATGCGGCTGGCAAGCAGGTGACATGATTGTTATAGCTGCCCGTCCTGCAGTAGGGAAAACGGCATTCGCCCTACATTTGGCACGCACCGCTGCTTCGGCGGGATATCACATTGCTGTATATAGTCTTGAAATGCAAGGTGAACGTTTGGGAGACCGCTGGCTACTGGCTGCCACTACGGGAGTTAACCCCGATCATCTCCTCAGCGGACAATTAACTCCCAGCGAATTACGGCAAATACACGAGGCATCAACAGAGTTGTCTCATCTACCTATTCATATCGATGATAATCCGTCGGTGAGTATGGATTACGTTCGTTCTTCTGCTAAACTGCTACAAAGTAAAGGAAAATGTGACGGTGTCATCATCGACTACCTGCAACTGTGTGACATGAAAACAGACCAACACAACCGCAACCGAGAGCAGGAAGTAGCCCAAGCTAGCCGCAAAGCCAAGATGATGGCAAAAGAATTGCATATCCCTGTGATACTACTCAGTCAATTAAATCGTAATGTAGAGGGGCATCCCGACAACCGTCCCAGTTTGAGTGACCTTCGCGAAAGTGGGGCTATCGAACAAGATGCTGATTTAGTACTGATGCTTTCCCGCCCTGCTCTCTCCGGACGTGCGACAGACCGCAAAAGCACCTACTCTACAGATGGATTGGGTGTGATGGGTATTGTGAAACACCGCAACGGAATGACTGGTGAGCTTTATTTCAGACATGATCCGAGTATGACGAAACTGGAGGATTACGTACCCGGAATAGATTGGATGAAAAAGAATACAACTACCTGAACGGTATAATAAGACAGTGTTTTACAAGAGCTAAAGCTTAGCTTTAGAGGTCGTAAAGCGATGCTTTAGGTTATGAAAAGCAATGCTTTACGATCTCTTCTTTTTTTAAAGTTTCAACAATCTTATCCCGTGTCTTATGGTTCTCCCAATGCGTCTATAATCACTCTTACCTCCAAAGGTGTGAAAGAACGGCAGTTGGGCTGATAACCCAGGTCATACAGGCGTTGTAGAAGTCCCGGACATAACAGGATCCATTTCTTCATTTTTCGATAAGCAGCGATGTCGGTTAGTTCGGGAGAATAAAGTGAGGCAAGTTCCATACGGCCATACGCACGTATTGTGAATTCTTTCATGATAAATAAGCTTTGATTTATATCTACAAAATTAACAAAATATTTTCACATATGCAATACTTTTTCAATGAATAACTGACTATTATCATGCATTACTGACAGGTACAAATTGAATAACCGACATGCCATCTTTATGCCAAAACAAGTTGCTCGCAAACTTCTTGGTTACCAATATTGGAATAGTACTCATGATGCTCTATCAATCAAGTATTTACGACAGTCTGTCACCTTAAACAAAAATCGTCTATTAAAAAGTCAGACAAAATTTGGTCAAATATTCCTTTTTATTAATTAAAAAGGCTACAGTTTCACAAACTAATATTGGATTTCAGTCTCTTTTCCATATATTTGCGCCCGCATTTTTATTATTGGATCAACCTCCTTATTCAATTTACCAAACTAGATAAAACAAATGGAAAATATAAACGCAGTAATTACAGGAGTCGGAGGATATGTACCCGATTATATCTTGACCAATGATGAGATTTCAAAAATGGTAGATACCACCGATGAATGGATTATGGGGCGTATTGGTATTAAGGAAAGGCGTATTCTGAAAGATGAAGGACTAGGAACTTCTTACATAGCTCGTAAAGCTGTCAAACAACTGATAAAACGCACCCATACAAATCCGGATGATATTGATCTGGTAATTGTAGCTACAACAACTCCTGATTACCGCCTTCCTTCCACTGCTTCTATTTTATGTGAGAGACTGGAACTGAAAAGAGCTTTTGCTTTCGACATACAGGCCGTTTGCAGTGGTTTTTTATATGCATTGGAAACAGGAGCTAACTTTATCCGTTCCGGAAATTACAAGAAAGTGGTGGTTGTAGGTGCTGAAAAGATGTCGTCAATAATAAACTATACCGATCGGGCAACTTGTCCTATTTTCGGCGATGGCGGAGCAGCCGTCATGCTTGAACCTACTACTGAAGATTTGGGTATTATGGATGCTGTGTTAAGGACAGATGGTAAAGGATTACCTTTTTTACATATTAAAGCCGGTGGTTCCGTATGCACCCCTTCTTATTATTCATTGGATAATCAAATGCACTACATCTACCAGGAAGGACGCACTGTATTCAAATACGCGGTATCTAACATGGCGGATGCTTGTGAATCTATTATTGCAAGAAACCATCTAAGCAAAGACAATATCAACTGGGTGATTCCCCATCAAGCTAATCAACGCATTATCACTGCTGTAACACAACGTTTGGAAGTTCCCGCCGAAAAGGTCATGGTTAATATTGAACGATACGGCAATACCAGTGCAGGCACTCTCCCACTCTGCCTTTGGGATTTTGAAGATAAACTCAAAAAAGGAGATAACCTAATTCTCACTGCATTCGGAGCAGGATTTGCCTGGGGAGCTATCTATATAAAATGGGGATATGATGGAAAAAACAGATAGCGATTAATCGCTATCTTCCAAATAAAAAATCCTCTGATTTACTAGAAACCAGAGGATTTTTTGTTTGGAAAGTGCGGTGCGTACGGGACTCGAACCCGTGACCCCATGCGTGACAGGCATGTATTCTAACCAACTGAACTAACGCACCAAAATATTCACTAAAGCATCTCTCTCGATTGCGGATGCAAAGGTAGATATTTTTTTGAAACCTGCAATAGCTTCAGTATCTTTTTTCTGAAAAAGTGGATTTATTAAGAATTATCGTGTACATTTGCAGCTACTAATAAAATAGAAAATAGAATGAAAAATACACCAATTGAACGACATCTGATTGATGAAACTATAAATGAGTTTCAAATTGTCGATTTTTCAAAAGCTACCATTCGGGAAGTGAAAGCTATTGCTTCGAAAGCAGAAGCTGCATCGGGAGTTGAATTTATTAAAATGGAAATGGGCGTTCCGGGGCTCCCTCCTTCCGCAGTAGGTGTGAAAGCAGAGATTGAAGCGTTACAAAATGGCATTGCCAGCCTATACCCCGATATCAACGGATTGCCGGAACTGAAAAAAGAGGCGTCCAACTTTATCAAAGCATTTATCAACGTGGATTTAAATCCGGAGGGATGTGTACCTGTCACCGGCTCTATGCAAGGAACATTCGCTTCATTCCTCACTTGCAGCCAATGCGACGAAAAGAAAGATACGATTTTATTCATCGATCCCGGATTTCCGGTACAGAAGCAGCAGTTGGTAGTAATGGGACAAAAGTTCGAAACGTTTGATGTATATGACTACCGCGGAGACAAACTGAAAGAGAAACTGGAAAGCTATCTGAAAAAAGGAAATATATCAGCTATCATTTATTCGAATCCCAATAACCCCAGCTGGATTTGCCTGAAAGAGGAAGAATTGCAGATTATCGGTGAATTGGCAACGCAGTATGATGTGATTGTTTTGGAAGACTTGGCTTATTTCGCCATGGACTTCCGGCAGGATTTGAGCAAACCATACCAACCTCCTTTCCAGCCATCAGTAGCCCATTATACAGATAATTATGTATTGTTGATTTCCGGTTCGAAAGCATTCAGCTACGCCGGACAGCGTATTGGCGTAAGCTGTATCTCTGATAAATTATACCACCGAAGCTATCCGGGACTGACCAAACGATATGGCGGCGGTACCTTTGGAACAGTTTTCATCCATCGCGTACTTTATGCACTTTCATCAGGAACGAGTCATTCCGCACAATTCGCCATGGCTGCCATGCTGAAAGCTGCCAACGAAGGACAATATAACTTCCTCAACGAAGTGAAGATCTATGGTAAGAGAGCACAAAAATTGAAAGAAATCTTCCTCCGTCACGGTTTCCACCTGGTATATGACAACGACTTGGGCGACCCGATTGCGGACGGATTCTATTTCACCATCGGATATCCGGGAATGACCAGCGGCGAACTTGCCAAAGAACTGATGTACTACGGAGTAAGCGCGATCTCATTGGTTACAACAGGAAGCCATCAGGAAGGATTACGCGCGTGTACCTCTTTTATTAAAGACCATCAGTATGCGCAACTGGACGAAAGAATGAAACTATTTGCAGAAAATCATCCGATAGCCTGATTATCTGACATAAGATATTCATAAAAGCCATTCTTTAAATGAAAAAAAACGGAAATAACGATTGTTATTCCGTTTTTTTTCTTACATTAGTGGCATGAATATCGACTCTGACATATTTAAGATTCAATCGAATAATGTGTTACCATCAAGAGGAAGGATTTTAATATCTGAACCTTTTCTGCGTGACGCAACGTTTGGCAGGTCCGTAATTTTACTGGTCGATCATACGGACGAAGGAAGTATGGGATTGGTTATCAACAAACAACTGCCATTATTCCTGAACGATATCATCATGGAATTTAAATATCTGGACGAGATTCCTCTATACAAGGGTGGACCGATTGCCACTGATACTTTATTTTACCTCCATACACTATCAGACATCCCCGACTCTATCTCTATCAGCAAAGGACTTTATCTGAATGGAGATTTTGATGAAATAAAGAAATATATATTACAAGGGAATAAAATCAGCGAATGTATCCGTTTCTTCCTGGGGTATTCCGGATGGGACAGCGAACAGTTAAATAACGAAATCAGAGAAAACACATGGCTGGTGTCTGAAGAAGAAAAATCATATCTGATGAAAAACAATATCAAGGATATGTGGCGGACTGCTTTAGAGAAGCTAGGCAGCAAGTACGAAACGTGGTCACGCTTCCCACAAGTGCCTACTCTCAACTAATATTTATTTCTTAGGATTCAAACATTGGAGGAGCAATGCATCTTTGTAGCAGCCCTCCACTTGCAGCCAGTTTTTCAATAATCCGCATTGAACGAAGCCACAAGACGTGAACAGCTTTACACAAACGTCATTATCTGTCGTGACATGTGCATAAAGCTGACTTAAAGACAGAAAATCAAAAGCATATTCACAAAGCAGCTTCAATGCGTCGGTGGCATACCCTTGCTGCCGATAATCCTTATGCACGGCAATTCCTACTTCTCCCCGCGAATGAAGGGGAACGAAATCCGTAATATCAATCGTACCAAGGATACACTGGTCGGATTTGCGTACCATCATCAAACGTAATTGCTTATCCGCAAACACATCACACTGCGAACCTTCAATATATTGGCGCAATACGTAACGGGAGTATGGAACTGTAAAGTTACTGATGTCCCACATCGAAGGATCATTTTCCATCTCATACATTATATCCATATCTTCCGGTTCTACCGCACGAAGATAGATACGATCGTTCATCAAGAAGGACTGTCTCATAGCTTTTCTTCTTTTGCAATGTGAAGTTCGTTACGCAATCTCTTCTCACTGGGCAGGCAGAAAAGTGACGCCGTGAGGCCAATCAGCATACAGAGGTTACCCGTGCTGCTCAACGTCAGGTAGTAACACAAAAGGTTCACCACAATAGCTACTTCAAGCACTCCCAAGCGAACAATGTTCCATTGCACATATCGCTTCAAGGCAAGTGTGATAGTCATGTGATCTATCTTTTTCTTAAGCACCAAGCTATATAATTTGAGAGAAAGAGGCACACACAAAGCAGTAAGCAAAATGCCGACCGTCTCAAAATAGTAGATAGCCGGTGCGTTATCTACCAAACCTCCTACGGGAAAGAGTTCAAACTCTCCTGCCCCAAGCAAAAATGCCGGGAGCACCCAAAAGAAAACATAACTGATATTCAAATTTCTGACAGCTCGTTTTATCTGTTCTTCCATGTTCGTTCTTAAATGATTAATAATGATTATACAGTTCCGGTAAAAAGCGTCCGGTTCACAATGCTGCGTCCTAAAGTCACTTCATCGGCATATTCAAGTTCATCACCAACCGATATGCCACGGGCTATCACACTTAGTTTAACCCCTAGTTTATCCAGCTTGCGATAGATGTAGAAGTTGGTAGTATCGCCCTCCATCGTAGTGCTCAACGCCAAAATAACTTCTTTGATTCCACCTTCAGCCACCCGCTGCACCAGGCTTTCAATTTGAAGGTCACTCGGTCCGACTCCGTCCATTGGAGAAATGACTCCTCCCAAAACGTGATAAAGCCCGCGATACTGCTGGGTTGCCTCTACCGCCATTACATCACGGATATTTTCCACCACACAGACAGTGGAAGCATCCCGTTGCGGATTAGCACAAATCTGGCAAGTTTCAGTATCGGATATATTATGACACACTTTGCAGTATTTCACTTCACGTTTCAATGTTATGATAGAATTTCCGAAAGCTTCCACCGTAGCCGTATCCTGACGGAGCAGATGCAGAACAAGCCTCATAGCCGTCTTACGCCCGATACCCGGAAGTTTGGAAAATTCGCCGACTGCCTTTTCAAGCAGTATAGAAGGATATTGTTGGTTCATAGATAATATTTGCTGTTCTATCGATAAAACCTTGCAAAGATACAGATTATTGTTTTTAATACCTACAAAAATTGCTACCTTTGCATCTGTTATGATGATACTAGTCACTATTCTTTGCTACTTCGCGGTATTATTACTAATAGCCCGTATCACCGGACGTAAGGGAGGATCAAATGCAGCATTCTTCAAGGGAGAGAACCAATCACCTTGGTACATAGTCTCTTTTGGAATGATTGGCGCCTCTATCTCCGGAGTCACTTTCGTCTCTGTACCGGGAATGGTGCGCGGAATGGATATGACGTATATGCAAACGGTACTCGGATTTTTCTTCGGATACATGGCTGTAGCCCATATCTTACTTCCTTTATATTATAAATTGAATCTGACAAGTATCTACGGATACCTCGGCACCCGCATCGGAGTGCACGCCTATCGCACCGGTTCCTTTTTCTTTCTGCTGTCACGCATGTTGGGAACCGCAGCCAAACTTTATCTGGTATGCCTCATTCTCCATACGTATGTATTTCAGGAAATGCACGTCCCCTTTTGGCTGATTGCTGTCGGTTCGGTTGCATTGGTATGGATATATACCCATAAAAGCGGAATAAAGACCATCGTGTGGACAGATACCTTACAAACATTTTGCCTGATTGCCGCTCTGATTTTTATCATCTATTTTACAATCCAAAGATTAGACCTTAATTTCAGCGGCATTGTGCAAACAATCCAAAACAGCGAACACAGCCGTATTTTTGTATTTGACGACTGGATATCCCGACAGAACTTCTTCAAACAGTTTTTCAGTGGTATCTTCATCGTCATCGTAATGACCGGACTGGATCAGGATATGATGCAAAAGAATCTTTCTTGCCGGAACCTCCGGGAAGCACAAAAAAACATGTACTGCTACGGTTTCTCATTCATTCCGCTAAATTTCCTTTTTCTATGCTTGGGAATTCTATTGATAGCGCTAGCGGGACAGATGCAACTCGAACTGCCAGCCATGAATGATGATATACTGCCCATGTTTGCAGCCCAAGGTTATCTGGGACAATCCGTATTGGTACTTTTTACAATCGGCATTATCGCAGCAGCTTTCAGCAACTCGGATTCCGCCCTGACAGCCATGACAACCAGTGTATGCGTAGACCTGCTGAATACGGAAAAAGACACAGAAGAAACGGCACGTCGCAAAAGAGGCAAAGTGCATTTATCGTTATCAGTCTTATTGGCATTCTTCATCTGCCTGGTAGAAATACTTAATAATAAGAGCGTTATTGACGCCATATATATCATCGCCTCCTACACATACGGCCCCCTGCTCGGAATGTTTGCTTTCGGACTTTTTACACGCAGGCAAACGAACGACCGGTGGGTTCCTCTCATAGCCATCTTTTCACCCCTGCTCTGCTATCTTGCCGACTGGTGGATTGGAAAAGAAACCGGATATAAATTCGGTTATGAATTGCTAATGTTAAATGGAACGCTTACCTTTGCGGGGTTAATCTGCATGTCTAAAAAAGGGAAAAACGATGTTACAAAGAAATAAATGACAAGAAAATGGAAATAACAAGTGCTGAATTTGTGATTAGCAATACGGACGTGAAGAAATGCCCGGCCGGTATTTTCCCGGAATATGCCTTTATAGGCCGTTCGAATGTGGGAAAATCGAGTCTTATCAATATGTTGACCAGCCGTAAAGGTCTGGCCATGACCTCTTCTACTCCGGGAAAAACGATGTTAATCAACCACTTCCTTATCAATAAGAATTGGTATCTCGTCGACCTTCCGGGATATGGCTATGCCCGACGCGGACAAAAAGGGAAAGACCAGATACGCACCATAATCGAAGATTATATCTTGGAACGGGAACAAATGACCAACCTCTTTGTCCTGATAGACAGCCGGCTGGAACCTCAAAAAATAGACCTCGAGTTTATGGAATGGCTGGGCGAGAACGGTATCCCCTTCTCTATCATCTTTACCAAAGCCGACAAGCTAAAAGGTGGACGTTTAAAAATGAATATCAATGCCTATTTACGTGAGTTGGGCAAACAATGGGAAGAGCTCCCTCCTCACTTCGTATCTTCCTCGGAAGACCGCACAGGACGTGTTGATATACTCAATTACATAGAAAACATAAACAAGGATCTCAATGTTAAATGAAAGAAGAATGAAAATGAAAAAGAGTTTTTTATCTATTGCCTTTTTGGCAGTATTTATGCTAACGGCAACTAACAGCCAGGCGCAATCATGGTCCGACTTATTAAATAAGGACAACATTTCAAAAGTAGTAAATGCCATCACCGGAACCACCGAATCTATCGACATGACCGGAACATGGAGCTACAAAGGTTCGGCGGTAGAGTTCGAATCGGATAACTTACTAATGAAAGCAGGCGGAGCTGCCGCAGCTACTATGGCTGAAAATAAGCTGAACGAACAATTAAGCAAAATAGGTATTAAAGACGGCCAGATGAGTTTCACTTTCAATGCCGACAGTACTTTCACCAGCACGGTGGGCAAGAAAACATTGAAAGGCACTTACTCCTACAATGCTTCAACCAAACAAGTTGATTTGAAGTATTTGAAACTTCTGAATCTGCACGCTAAAGTAAATTGCAGTTCCAGCTCACTGGAGTTACTGTTCAACTCGGACAAACTGTTGAAATTAATGGCTTTCATCGGTAGCAAAAGTAGCAGTACCGCACTGAAAACAGTTAGTTCACTGGCCGAAAATTACGATGGAATGATGCTCGGATTCCAGCTCTCAAAATAGCAAAAGAGAATCGTTTAATACTATTTCGCACTCCATAAAGTATATTTTAGGGGAAAAGCATTATCTTTGTCGTTTGTAATCAAAAAGAGAAGGAAAAATGAAAAAGATACTTTTTTTAATGACGCTGTTAGTAATGGGCGTAAGCTTTGCATTTGCACAAACAAATGCAGATATCAAGTTTGACAAAACAACTCACGATTTCGGTAAGTTTTCTGAAAACAGCCCGGTTGTCAGTTGCACATTTACCTTTACTAATATCGGCGATGCCCCGCTGGTGATCCATCAGGCTGTAGCCTCTTGCGGATGTACAGTACCCGAATATACAAAGGAACCCATCATGCCGGGCAAAAAGGGAACAATCAAGGTGACTTATAACGGAACAGGCAAATATCCGGGACATTTCAAAAAATCAATCACCTTGCGTACCAACGCCAAAACAGAGATGGTAAGATTGTATATCGAAGGCGATATGACAGCAAAAGATGCAAAGTAGGAAAAAATAGACTATTACATAAAGGAGAATCTTTCGGTTCTCCTTTTTTTTTGTTTACTTTGAGGACGGAAATGTAAATTAACACATTAGCAAATTATAAAAACTATGAAACAAGAAGAAGACAAATTCACCGGGTTACCCGAGAATGCGTTCAGAGAGTTGAAACCCGGGGAAGTGTACAACCCGTTGATGGGTCCCTCTAAAAATTATCCGGAAGTTAATATCTGGTCAGTAGCATGGGGTATTGCCATGGCAATCCTTTTTTCGGCCGCCGCTGCCTATCTGGGGTTGAAGGTCGGACAGGTATTTGAAGCAGCTATTCCAATTGCGATCATTGCCGTAGGAGTTTCCGGAGCTGCCAAAAGAAAAAATGCGTTGGGCGAAAATGTGATTATCCAGTCTATCGGAGCTTGTTCCGGAGTAATCGTTGCCGGAGCGATCTTCACCCTCCCCGCTCTTTATATTCTCCAAGCTAAATATCCCGAGATGACGGTTACCTTCATGCAGGTATTCATCAGCTCTTTATTGGGTGGCGTATTGGGTATTCTATTCCTGATTCCTTTCCGTAAATACTTCGTCAGTGACATGCATGGAAAATATCCTTTCCCGGAAGCAACAGCCACTACACAGGTGTTGATCTCCGGCGAAAAAGGCGGCAGCCAGGCCAAACCGTTATTGATGGCAGGTATGATCGGTGGATTATATGACTTCATCGTAGCGACATTCGGATGGTGGAACGAGAATTTTACTACCCGTGTTTGCAGTGCCGGAGAAATGCTGGCAGAAAAGGCAAAATTAGTATTCAAGGTAAACACCGGTGCCGCTGTGCTTGGTTTGGGATATATCGTCGGACTGAAATATGCTTCCATCATTTGTGCCGGTTCACTGGCTGTGTGGTGGATTATCATTCCGGGAATGTCTGCTATCTGGGGTGACAGTGTACTGAATGCATGGAATCCGGAAATCACCTCTACCGTAGGTATGATGAGCCCGGAAGAAATATTCAAATATTATGCCAAGAGCATCGGTATCGGTGGTATCGCCATGGCAGGCGTGATCGGTATTATCCGTTCCTGGAGCATCATCAAGAGTGCTGTCGGGCTGGCAGCCAAAGAGATGGGTGGTAAAGGAAATGTAGAGAAAAGCATTATCCGTACCCAACGGGATCTTTCTATGAAGATTATCGCCATCGGTTCCATCATCACACTGATCTTAATCGTATTATTCTTCTATCTTGATGTCATGCAAGGGAATCTGTTGCATACATTGGTAGCCATTGTTCTGGTTGCCGGCATCTCTTTCCTGTTCACCACAGTAGCAGCTAATGCCATTGCGATTGTTGGTACTAATCCGGTTTCGGGAATGACATTGATGACACTGATATTGGCTTCCGTAGTGATGGTAGCTGTCGGACTGAAAGGTCCTTCGGGCATGGTTGCCGCATTGGTTATGGGTGGTGTAGTATGCACCGCACTGTCGATGGCAGGAGGTTTTATCACCGACTTGAAAATTGGTTACTGGCTCGGAAGTACGCCTGCCAAACAGGAAACATGGAAGTTCTTGGGAACAATCGTATCGGCTGCAACAGTAGGCGGTGTAATGATTATCCTGAATAAGACATACGGATTTACAAGTGGCGCATTGGCTGCTCCGCAAGCAAATGCGATGGCGGCCGTTATCGAACCGCTGATGAGCGGTGTAGGTGCACCCTGGTTGCTATATGGCATTGGTGCTGTCTTAGCTATTATTCTGACTCTTTGTAAAATTCCTGCATTAGCTTTCGCATTGGGTATGTTTATTCCATTGGAACTGAATGTGCCGCTGGTAGTGGGTGGAGCAGTGAATTGGTTTGTTACAACACGTAGCAAAGATGCATCTCTGAATACGGAAAGAGGTGAAAAAGGAACTTTACTGGCATCCGGTTTCATTGCCGGAGGTGCATTGATGGGAGTAATCAGTGCCGCGATGCGCTTTGGTGGAATCAATCTGGTTAATGAGGCATGGTTGAACAATACTTGGTCAGAAGTGTTGGCATTAGGAGCGTATGCCTTACTGATTCTTTACTTTATAAAGGCTTCAATGAAAGTTAAATAAATCATTATGAGGAGACTATTATCCATTATAGTATCACTTGTAACTGCCATATCATTTGCGCAGCAGCCCGTCGAGCTACCTTTGTGGCCCGACGGTGCTCCCAACTCCAGTGGACTAACCGGAGAGGAGCAGGAAACGCGTCCTCATTTTGTCACGAATGTCACGCATCCCACCCTGACGGTCTACCACCCGGAAAAGCCGAATGGAATGGCTATTATCATGTGTCCCGGAGGCGGGTATCGTGGACTGGGTATGGATGGAGAGGGGTATGATATGGCTCCCTGGTTCTGCGGACAAGGTATTACCTATATAGTATTAAAATACCGGATGCCGAACGGACATTGGGAAGTCCCCGTATCAGACGCCGAACAAGCCATTCGCATGGTACGCCAACATGCCAAAGAATGGAATGTCGACCCTTACAAGGTAGGATTAATGGGAGCCTCTGCGGGAGGACATTTAACTGCTACACTCGCCACTCACTACAATTCGGAAACACGTCCGGACTTTCAGATATTACTTTATCCGGTGGTTACGATGATGCAAGTCACCCGTGGAAATACAAGAACTGCATTGCTAGGCAAAAATCCAACAATGGAACAAATACAGAAGTTTTCCGCCGAATTGCAAGTAACGCCCGATACTCCACAAGCATTTATCGCTCTTACCTCCGACGACCCTTCCGTAGCACCTTACCACGGAGTAAACTATTACCTTGCTTTACAGAAAAACAAGGTTCCGGCAACTCTCCATGTTTATCCTACCGGAGGACATGGCTGGGGATTTCAGGATCATTTTAAATATAAGCAACAATGGACACAGGAATTGGAGAAATGGTTGCGCGACGGCGTTGTATTCCCGGAAAACCCCGAACCCATGTTACGAATCGGGAAATCTTACCTGGGAACTAAATACGTGGCTAACACATTAGATCAAGACGGAGAAGAATCATTAGTGATCCGGACTGATGCCGTAGATTGCCTCACTTTCGTAGAATACACGTTGGCACAGGCACTCGGCTCTTCCTTTGCCGACAATCTGCAAAAAATACGTTATCGGGACGGCATCATCAACGGTTATCCTTCCCGGTTGCATTATACTTCCGAATGGATAGAGAACGGAATCCGCCACGGATTCCTCACCGACATTACTGCCAAAAACAGTGCGCATACCCAGAAAATCTCTCTTTCGTATATGTCTACCCATCCCAAGCAATATAAAAAATTGGCTGATTCGCCGGAAAATGTACGACAAATGGCCGAATATGAAAAAGCAATCTCCGGAAAAGTCGTACATTGGTTGCCGAAAAGCGAACTGCCGGAAGCCGGATTGCCCTGGATCATGAATGGAGACATTATTGCTATTACAACGAAGATGCCCGGACTGGACATTGCTCATGTGGGAATAGCAGAATATAAAGAGGGAAAACTGCACCTGCTGCACGCTTCTTCTACATTGGGAAAAGTAGTTGTCAGCGACGAACCTCTCAATCACATGCTAAACAACAATAAATCGTGGACAGGCATACGTGTTGTCCGGATGTCTCACTCTAAAAATAACTGATTATGAAACGAGTAAAACATTTCCTTCTCGCCTCGTGCTTATTCCCCACTTTGCTGGGAGCACAAGAAATGGCAAGCGCCTATTTTCTGGAACTTACTCCGGACGCCCAATCGGCAGGTATGGCAGGTACAGGATTAGCTACCACCGATAACGGTAGTACAGCTATTTTTCATAATGCTTCTACCATCGCTTTCTCACAAGAAGTGATGGGTGCGAGTTATTCATACGCTAAGATCAACCAAGATTATGCGCTACATAGCGCCTCTCTTTTCTACCGGATCGGAAGGGAAGGCATACATGGATTTGCTGTAGGTTTCCGGCATTTCAAAGATCCTAAGGTATTCGATTACCGTCCTCATATCTGGGATTTAGAAGCTGCTTATTTCAGAAATGTAGCCAAAAATCTGTCTCTTTCATTAACGTTCAGATACCTGCAAGCCAAAGCCGCGGAAAACGCAGACAGCAAGAATAGCGTTTGTCTGGACTTCGGCGCGACCTACTATCGCAATATGGCTCTATTGGACGAAATGGCTTCCTGGAGCATTGGTTTCCAAGCTGCCAACTTAGGTAAAAAGCTGGACGGACAAAAGTTACCCGCCAGATTAGGATTGGGAGGTACAATCGACCTGCCATTCAGCATAGAAAACCGTTTGCAAGTGGCTCTCGACTTCAACTATCTGCTCCCCTCTGAAATCCGTCATCTCCAGGCTGGCATAGGAGCTGAATATAATTTCCTGAAATATGGTGTTGTCCGTGCGGGATATCATTTCGGAGACAAAGACAAAGGAGCGGGCAACTACGGCACCCTAGGCTGCGGAATAAACTTCTGGCCGATACGTGCAGACTTCTCATACGCCTTGGCTGATAAAGATTGCTTTATGCGCCGCACCTGGCAACTGGGAGTTGGAATAGTTTTCTAAGCTCCTCTTCGAGGCGTTGCTTCACTTCGTCCATCGGCACATCGTGCTTTAATTCCTGACGAAGAGAAGTGACGCCTTTATCTATAAATCCGCAAGGGTGGATATAACTGAAATAACGTAAATCGGTATTCACATTCAGAGCCAGTCCATGCATCGTGACATAATGACTGCTTCTCACTCCGATAGCACAAATCTTACGCGCACGAGGCGTATCACCTTCCAACCAGACTCCTGTCGCTTTCTCCAAACGTCCGGCCTCAATGCCATAAAAAGCACATACCCGAATCACCGCTTCTTCCAGCAAATGCACGTACTCTTTCAATCCTAACTGAAATTCTTCCAGGTTTAATATCGGATAACATACCAATTGTCCCGGACCATGATAAGTAATGTCCCCTCCCCGATCAATATGATAAAGGGTGGCATCAATTGCTTTCAGTTGTTCATCACTCAACAACATATTATTTTCTTTCCCGCTACGTCCTAATGTATAAACATGGGGATGTTCGCACATCACAATACGGTTTTCATAACTCTCGCCCTGAACTTTTGCCCGGACAATGTTATCAAACCATTCTGTCTGCCGTTGCCATGCTTCGGCGTATGGTATCAAATTCCAATCAATAAAAAATGTTTTCATAAAAACAAAGGTAAGAAATAAAAAGAAAATGCGTACATTTGTTGGCCCAATATAACAAACACAACTATGAAAATGGACTTTCCACAGGTAGACTTGCCTACCGAAGTATTAGCATGGACGAATGTAACAGAAGACATTCTCAATATTTACAAGCAATCTTGCCGGTTGCAAGCATGTATTGTTGCCATCTGTACCGAAGGTTCGATGAAAGCCTCCATCAATCTGCTTGATTATGAGATTCGTCCTAATGACCTGATAACTCTGTTACCGGGAACAATCATTCAGTTTCGGGAGAGAACAGAAAAGGTATGCCTTTGCTTTGCCGGCTTTTCCGCACATTGCGCCGGACGAATCAACCTGATGAAGAATATTGGTAACGCATATCCCAAACTGATAGAACAGCCGGTGGTTCCTCTTAATGAAGAGGTAGCCAGTTATCTGAAAGACTATTTTGCTCTATTATCACGGGCCAGTTGCAATGAGAACTTCGAAATGGATTCTGAATTGGTTGAATTGTCTCTTCAGACCATCCTGACAAGCATACGATTGATATATCATAAATTTCCGGGTGAAAACGGTAGTTCGAATCGAAAAAAAGAAATCTGCCGGGAACTGATTCATGTTATCACCGAGAATTATAAAAACGAACGTCGTGCACAATTCTACGCAGATAAACTAGGAATATCTCTTCAACATTTAAGTACGACAGTAAGACAAGTGACAGGTAAAAGTGTATTGGACACTATTGCATATATTGTCATTATGGATGCTAAAGCCAAACTGAAAGGAACCAATATGACTATCCAAGAAATAGCATATTCTCTAAACTTCCCCAGTGCCTCTTTCTTTGGCAAGTATTTCAGACGATATGTAGGAATGACGCCATTGGAATTTAGAAACAGATAATTTTCACGAAGAACGATGAAAACATAAATGGTGAGTTGTAAAACAATGAACGGTGAATAAATTGCGCATTATCCGCAAAGTATTCACCGTCTATTATTTGTTGTTCACTGTTCATAAATATTACAGCTTACCATTCAGCATTTACTGCTTACAGGTTCCTGTCTTTTTATGGTTCGTTTCTTATTTTCTTCCCAAGCTCAACGAATTGAGCACTACACTCACGCTGGAGAACGCCATTGCGGCACTTGCCAGCATCGGATTCAATAACAAACCATTCAGCGGGAACAAGATACCGGCAGCAATAGGAATACCGATCAGGTTGTAAATAAACGCCCAGAAAAGGTTCTGATGAATCAGTTTGACTGTCTGCTTTGACAACTGGAAGGCTTTAGGAAGCAGCAACAAGTCCGATGTCATCAAAGTCACCATAGCCACGTCCATAGCAATATCAGTTCCTTTTCCCATAGCAATGCTGACGTCAGCCAATGCCAGTGCCTGCGAATCATTGATACCATCGCCCACCATCGCAACCTTCTTTCCCTGCATTTGAAGCTCACGTACAAATTCGGCCTTATCGTCCGGTAGAGCGTCGGCAACAAAACGTTCGATTCCTAAACGGGAAGAAACGGCTAGTGCAGTCCGTTGTCCGTCCCCCGTCAGCATACAGATGTCAATCCCTTGACGTTTCAGTTCCTTCACTGCTTCGGCAGAAGTAGCCTTTATCGGGTCGGAAACAGCAATGATAGCCAACAACTCGTTTTCACGTCCAAAGTAAATGATGCCGTTACCGTCCGATTCATAGTGAACCAGCATTTCAGCCATCACATCGCTTACTGTCGCACTGAAATCTTTCAGGAGTTTATGACTGCCTACCCAGTAAGTATGTCCCTCATACGAGGCTTTGATTCCTTTTCCCGTAATGCTTTCAAAGCTATCCAACGCGGCAGGTTTTATTTTTTCTTCGTCCTGAAGCGCAGAGACAATAGCGCCGGCAAGCGGATGCTCCGATTTCATTTCCGCAGCTAAAAGTACATCTTTGAAATGTGGTTCCTGCGACTGCGCCCATAACCATCCGGTAGCTGTAGGATGTCCTTCAGTCAGTGTTCCCGTTTTATCCAGAACAACGACATCTACTTTGCGCATTTGTTCCAAAGCCACTGCATCTTTAATCAGAATATGCTGGCTGGCAGCTTTACCTATACCCACCATCAACGCAGTAGGTGTAGCAAGCCCCAAAGCACATGGACAAGCAATGACAAGAACAGAAACAGCCGACAAAATACCATAAGAAATATATTCACTACCACCAATGGTGACCCACAATACAAATGTCAGAATGGCAATGCCCAATACGACAGGTACAAAAATCCCCGTAATACGATCGACAATGCGTTGCACGGGAGCTTTGCTGCCCTGTGCTTCCTGCACCATAGCGATAATACGGGCAAGCACGGTTTCACTGCCTACCTGTGCGGCACGAATGATAAATGAGCCACGCTGGTTGATCGTTCCCGCCAATACTTTATCACCTTTCTTCTTTTCTACCGGAACCGGTTCACCGCTAATCATACTTTCATCGACATACGAGTCGCCTTCGGAAAGCTGACCGTCCACAGGTATTTGCTCTCCCGGGCGTACAACCACCAAATCACCTACCTGAAGTTTTTCAATCAGGATCTCCTCCTCCACTCCATTGCGCAGAACACGAGCCGCTTTAGGCTGCATTCCCATCAACTTACGGATAGCTGTCGAGGTATTTCCTTTGGCACGTTCCTCCATCAACTTTCCGGTAAGGACGAAAGCGATAATCACCGCAGAAGCCTCATAATAGACATGCGGTTCCAATCCGCGGTCATACCAGAATTCGGGGAAGAAAGTGTTGAACAGACTGAACAGAAAAGCAATGGAAGTACTAAGAGCAACCAAAGTATCCATATTGCTCCGTCCTAATTTAGCCTGTTTCCAGGCTCCGGTGAAGAAACCACCTCCGAAAAAGACCATAACAGGGATAGCAAGTACCATTTGAATCTCATTAGAGTATGGCACATGCATCAGTATCATGGAATATACCAACAATGGTACTACCAAAATCCACGCTCCAATTACCTTCCATTTCAAACGAGTGTAACGCTTATGCTGTTCCTCTTCCCGGCGTTCTTCTTTGTGGGCTTCTTCCACAATCAGATCATAACCTGCCGCAAGCACAGCCGCACGAATCTCTCCGGGAGTCAGCTGCTCTTTCTCATAAGAAACGGTCAATGTATTGGTAGCAAAATTAACGGAAGCCTCAATGACTCCCGGCAATTTTTTTACTGTTCTTTCTACATTATTGGCACATCCTGCACAATGCATATTAAGCACAGGAAATGCCTTTTTTGTTGTGTTACCCATATAATTATTGTTTACGGCCTTCCCCTCCTCTCGAAAAAGAAGTTGGGGAAGAACCCTTGTTTGTTTATAGAAACAAGCTAATACAGGTATTTGTTCAATTACTTCTTATCAGCCTTCTGATTGTCTTTCTTTGTTTCTTTTACAAATTCGGCTTCATAACTGAACTTATTAAACCCTGCCTGCAACTTCTTTACATTCGTTTTTTCAGCGTCATACGTAATGGTTACCATTTTCGTTTTTACTTCGGTCGAAATATCCTTCAACCCTTTCTCAAAACGCATATTGTCCTTTACTTTCTTTTCGCATTTCTCACAGTGCATCTGCGACACTTTAAATACAACAACACGAATATCTTTTGCCAATACAGCTGTTACACTCAAAAGAGCCACCACGCAAGTGGCCATCCATCTTTTTGTTCTCATTTTTCTTATCAGTTTAAAATTAATATTCTTTATTATGCGATCGTTTCTTTCATTCGCTATTTCCTGCTTTTACTCACTATTTCTAGCTAAGTTAAAACGTATTCCGATATATCCTTTTGCTCCGTGCACCGGTCCCCAAATCATGGTAGAATCAAAGTTGTTCCCCCAGGGATTTGCCGCATCGATAATCGGATTCTTTTGTTTGAAGTTTGTCAGGTTCTCGCCTCCTACGTAGATAGACCAGCGGCGGAAGTAACGGGTCACCTGTAAACTCAACTGTTCAAAACTGCCATAACGACGTTCCCAGGACAACTGTCCGTCTCCCAGTTCATAAGGAGTAGGCATCCTGCCGCCGCCATTCAGTTGCAGTGTGGCGTCAAACTGCCATATTCCCAGCGGAGTTTGGTAAGAAGCCGTGAGTAGTCCTTTATATTTGCTAGTCAGCGGTTTCTCCATTCGTTCACCTTTGTAGGTCGTTTTTGCATCTGTGAGCCGGTAAGCACCTGTCAGGGTGAATCCTTTGAAGAAAGGATAACTTGCTTCCACTTGGAACACATGCGAATAAGAGCGTCCATCCAAATTGTAGAAAGCTACTTCATGGGGGTTGCTATCCATATCTACGATCACTTGTTTCAGGAAATCCGTATAATAGTATTCTGCATTCACATTCAGCGTTTTGCCGAATATAGGGATATAAGTAGAGACGCTGGCACCGTAATTCCACGCTTCTTCCATATCCAGGTTCTTTGCTATTTCCACCTTACGACTGCTGGAAAGCAGGTAGTTGTTTTCCGCCAACACATGATTGGTACGATACCCTTTTCCGGCAGAAAGACGGAAATTCACATAATCATTCGGATTGTACTTAAGATGCGCACGCGGAGTCACGAAGAAACCATGTTCGTTACTGTAATCACCACGCAGACCGGCCATTACCATCCATTTATCATTCAGGTTCAACGTATATTGCACGTAAGCACCGGGAACAGCTTCCTTTTCAAAGGCTTTGAGAGGATTGTCCGTTGTATTTTCCAAACGGTAATGTTGGTCATAAGCGTCATAATTGAAGCTCAATCCAGCGGAGAAACTATTTTGCGGATTAAATTCCGTTTCAAACATCAGCGAAGCATAGACGTTGGTTTGATCCACATTATACAGTTTGCGTCCATACGTAGCATCCTGATTGTGTAAAGTGGTGGAAAGAATCAAAGCCAGGTTCGTATTCTTCTCCTTATTAAAGATATAGGCGTTCTTGGTGAAGAATTCATAGCGTTCCGTATCAATCCCTACTTTATACAGATCACCGGAGTGCATTGTCCCTCCGTGATTGGCCTGTCCGCTGGTACGTGTTTCAGAAAGGGCTTTGATACCTGCCTGGAAAACATAATGGTCGCCCATATATGCCCACCGATTCCACACATTATATTGTTCTACCTGCGGAATATCCACAAATCCGTCATCGTTGCCATCATGCGCCTTGGTCTCATTTTCGTAATGTGCCAGCAGGGAAGTGCTCCACCGTTTGGAAAGTTTCAATGTAGCGTCCGCATTGGCTTCATACCTGTTGGTAGTGCTTGCAAAAAGATTGGCAGAAACCCAATCGGCTTCCGGCAACTGTGGTTTCTTAAATTCTACGTTTATCTGTCCTGTGATGGCTTCATAACCATTCTTCACCGAAGATGTTCCTTTGGAGACCTGTATGCTCTGCATCCACGGACCGGGGACATATCCCAATCCATAAGGAGCGGCGGCTCCCCGATAATTCGGAATGTTTTCCGTCAACATCTGCACATAAGTGCCGGACAGCCCCAACAATTTAATTTGTTTGGCTCCTGTTGCCGCATCGGAATAACTCACATCTACTGAAGGGTTCGTCACAAAACTTTCACCCAGATTACAACAAGCGGCTCTACTCAATTCGGCACTGCTTATCATGTCTTCGTTCATCACGCTACTGCGCAATTTCATCGTTCCCAGTTTACGAGTGACAATATTTACTTCATTCAGTTCCACTCCATCACGAAGCACAATATCCAGTTGTTGATTTTTACTGCTCACATGAATCGTGTCGTTCTGAAAACCGATAAAACTGACAATCAGCATGTGGCTTTTGGAAGGTTTAGTGATAGAAAAACTACCATCCTCTTTGGTTGTCACTCCTTGTCCTGTATTCATCCAGAACACATTGGCACCCGGAATAGCCTCCCCGGTACTATCTTTCACTGTTCCCCGTACTTGCGCATATATATTGCCGGCAAATAACAGGAACAGTCCTATTATCATATATTTCATTCTTTCTAAAGTTACTTTCGAGATACAAAATTAATTCATTTCTCATGCAACTTAGTTGCATTCAGTGCTGCTTTACTTTCATGTTCTATTGAAAGCAAAGGATTAAATAAGAAAGAAATAGTGGCTAAATAATGTAGGTGGAATATAACGCCAGCTTCTGCCTCGAGCAGAGAGGTGGCGGAGAGGTCAGACTATCAAATTCTACCGGTTTATCCGCATAGGTCGGAGTCAGCAGATAGCAGAAATGCTCACATAAAAGATCGACTGCCAAAACTGATACGGTCAGTTCCGTAGAGTGTTTCATCAGGTCGAGCTTATAAATCGTAACCGTACAACCTTTTTCTTTGCAGTTTTTCTTTGAATCGCAAGTATGAGACTTTTTACACTTCGGACAGCCTGAATCACAGCAACTCTGCACTGTCTCACAACGGGCACAGCAATAACGCACAATAGAGACTCCGCCTCCTGAATAGATAATCAGGAGAGAAAGGATAAGTGCTGTTATGTAGGCTAGTTTTTTCATTTCAGAGGACAAAGATAAGAATAAAAACAGATTTTCCTATAATTTTTCGTAATTAAGATTCAATCAATCCGATACAGACACATTCTCTTTCCTTTATTTGGCTATTTTAGAGTCATATCAGCACTATTAACTCTTTTTACTCAACAATAAAACCTATCTTTGCCCCAATAAATTCTCTGATTTTTAAGTAAACGCTATGCTTACATATTTACTCATCATTATCACTCTTTATCTGGCAGGTAATGCCTACATATTTATCAGAGCAAAGCAAGCTCTGAAAGTTAAATCTCTCGGAGTAAAAATATTCCTGACCGTTTTATTCTGGATATGTGCTTTATCCTTTTTCGGCACGATGCTAACTCGTAACCTTGAGATGCCTGTCTTTATCTCCCATTCAATGTACACCATTGGAACAAGTTGGTTGATATTTACTCTATACATGGCATTATTCTTGCTTTTGTTTGATATCTTGAAATTATTCAAAGTTGTCTACAAATATAGGTTCTATCTGTCTTTAGTGTTCACGTTGGGATTGCTGGGATGTGGGGTATATAACTATCATCACCCGGAAACCAATGTAGTCAGCATTTTAACCAATAAACGATATGAAGATACTCCCCAAGCAATTAAAATCGTCGCAATCAACGATGTTCACTTGGGAAATGGCACAGGGAAAGCCGCATTAAAAAAATATGTGGAAATGATAAATGCGCAGCATCCCGACCTGATACTGATTAGTGGTGACTTGATTGATAATAGCGTCGTACCTCTTTATACAGAGAATATGGCGGAAGAATTAGCTAACTTGAAAGCTCCTATGGGTATCTATATGGTTCTCGGCAATCACGAATACATTAGCGGTATCGATGAAAGTATCCGATATATTAAAAGCACTCAAATACAATTATTGCGCGATTCAGTAGTTACACTTCCCAACGGCATACAACTGATAGGACGTGATGACCGTCATAACCGCAAGCGTCATTCCCTGCAAGAGTTAATGGTGAATATCGATAAAAGCAAACCTATCATTTTATTGGATCATCAACCTTTTGATTTGGAAAAAACGGAAGCTGCCGGCATCGACCTGCAATTCAGTGGGCATACACACCACGGACAAATATGGCCTATTAATTGGGTGACCGATTATATCTTCGAGCAAAGCCACGGTTATCGCCAATGGGGAAACAGTCACGTGTATGTATCTTCCGGATTGTCTCTTTGGGGACCACCCTTCAGAATAGGAACGCATAGTGAAATGGTTATTTTCAATTTTCAATGAATATTATGCAGTTTTGTCACATATGTTACAGTTTCCAAGCAATCTCTGCCCTATCTTTGCAGAAAAAAGATTATGGAACAATTACATGCTCATGAAGTCCTCCACATGATGGAAGGAAATAGCTACTCGGAATCATCATTGCGGGAAGCAATCATTAAGAAGTTTGGCTCACAGCAACGTTTTTATGCTTGCTCGGCAGAAAACATGGATGTAGATACCCTTATCGAATTTCTGAAAATGAAAGGGAAATTTATGCCTGCTGAAGATGGATTCACCGTGGATATCACTAAAGTTTGCAAGCATTGACGTGTGGATGGTATCCGGCAATCCTGTTTTAGAGGATAAATAGCTGCAAATTTTTCTGTTTTTATTAGCCCGATTCACGAATTTCATCTATATTTGTCAATAGTGAATGATAATACAAATGTTGAATTTATAGAAAAAACGGGTATGAAAAAACAATATGTCAGTCTGCTTGCAATTATACTTTCGGTAAGCGGCTTTTTGTTTTCTTGTCATGACAAGATGAACAAAAACACAGGTGCGTTACAGTTTGATAGCATTCAAGTGAATGAGACAGCACACCTCTTCAGTGATACAGCCAAACCGGCCTGCAATATTATTATTAATTTTGCCTATCCGGTAAAATCATCGGATGATATGCTGAAAGATAGTTTGAATTCTTATTTCATTTCGGCCTGCTTCGGTGATAAATACATCGGCGAAAAGCCGGAAGAAGTTGTAAAGCAATATACCGAGAACTATATCAGCGAATACCGCCGCGACCTCGAACCGATGTATGCCGAGGACGAGAAAGACAAGGAAGACGAATCTTCCATCGGAGCTTGGTATTCTTATTATAAAGGTATAGAGAGCCACGTACAACTGTATGATAAAGACCTGCTTGTATATCGTATCGACTACAACGAATATACCGGAGGTGCACATGGCATTTACATGGCTACTTTCCTGAACATGGACCTCACCCTGATGCGCCCGCTCCGTCTTGATGATATTTTTGTCGGAGACTACAAAGACGCATTGACCGACCTGATCTGGAACCAGCTCATGGCGGACAATAAAGTGAACACTCACGAAGCATTGGAAGACATGGGATATGCTTCCACCGGGGACATCGCTCCGACAGAAAATTTCTATCTAAGCAAAGAAGGAATCACCTTCTATTATAATGTATACGATATCACTCCTTATTCTATGGGACCTGTAAAGGTAACAATCCCATTTTCTATGATGGAGCATTTACTAGGCAGTAACCCAATTCTGGGAGAACTGAAAAATTAAATTTCATAAAAAGCTGAACACCAATGAATATCCTATTGTTATCACTCCCGTGTGACAGAATAGGATATTCATCCACATCTATCATTCAAAACTTATAACTCAAAACTCAAACAGTGGAAATCATACTGAAATATTTTCCTGATCTGACGGAAGAGCAGCGCAAACAGTTTGCAGCTCTATACGACCTCTACATTGACTGGAATTCTAAAATCAACGTAATCTCCCGCAAGGACATCGAGAATTTATATGAGCATCACGTGCTCCATTCGTTAGGCATTGCCAAAACAATCCAATTTCGCCCCGGAACCAGCATTATGGACCTGGGTACAGGAGGAGGTTTCCCCGGTATTCCTTTAGCCATCTTATTTCCCGAAGTAACATTTCACCTCGTGGACAGTATCGGCAAAAAAGTACGGGTAGCAACCGAAGTGGCAAACGCTATCGGACTGAAAAATGTAACATTCCGTCATGCCCGCGCAGAAGAGGAGAAACGAACGTTCGACTTTGTTGTCAGCCGTGCCGTAATGCCTTTGGCGGATTTGATTAAGATTATCAAAAAGAATATCTCTTCAAAACAACAGAATGCATTACCCAACGGACTGATCTGCCTCAAAGGTGGCGAGCTGGAACATGAAACGATGCCGTTCAAGCATAAAACGGTCATTTATAACTTGAGCGATAATTTCGAAGAAGAGTTCTTTCAAACTAAGAAAGTGGTATATGTTCCGATTTAAACAAGACTATATGTTCTGATAGATGATAAATCATAAAGAAACCATGAAAATAAAGAGATTTGAATTTAATATGTTTCCCGTAAACTGTTACGTATTATGGGACGACACTAAAGAAGCAGTCGTAATCGATCCCGGCTGTTTTTATGAAGAGGAAAAGCAGGCTCTGAAAAAGTTCATTCTTACCAATGAGCTGAATGTAAAGCATCTGCTGAATACTCATTTGCACCTGGATCATATCTTCGGAAATCCGTTCATGCTGAAAGAATTCGGATTATCGGCAGAAGCAAACAAAGCGGACGAGTACTGGATTGACGAAGCACCGAAACAAAGCAGAATGTTTGGTTTTCAGTTGCAGGAAGAACCTGTACCACTGGGCAAATACCTGCATGACGGAGATATTATCACTTTCGGACATACCAAACTAGAAGCGATACATGTGCCCGGACATTCACCCGGTAGCTTGGTGTACTATTGCAAGGAAGACAACTGCATGTTCTCCGGCGACGTCCTATTTCAGGGCAGCATCGGCCGTGCCGATCTCACAGGAGGCAACTTCGATGAACTGATAGAGCACATTTGCAGCCGTCTGTTTGTCCTCCCCAACGAAACTGTCGTTTACCCCGGACACGGTGCTCCTACGACGATCGGAATGGAGAAAGCTGAAAACCCATTTTTTAGATAAGAGAAGATTTAATGAGTTATGAATTCTGATTTATGATTTATGATTTGCCGTGCGGATGAAGTAGGTGTTGCGGCTGATTGAGGTTTATAAATCGGGAAAACATAAGAAAGCATAAATCAGAATTCATAATTCAGAAATCATTAATCATAAATCATTAAGACATGAAAACCGATTTGTTAGCTAGCCGTCACATCGGCATCAATGAACAAGACACAGCCCTGATGCTACACAAAATTGGCGTGAACTCACTGGACGAACTGATTGATAAAACAATTCCCGCCAATATACGGCTGAAAGAGCCGCTGGCATTGACTAGTCCGCTGACGGAATACGAATTTGGAAAACATATCGCCGAACTGGCAAATAAAAATAAACTATATACTACGTATATCGGTTTGGGATGGTACAACACGATTACCCCGGCTGTTATCCAGCGGAATGTATTCGAAAACCCGGTATGGTACACTTCTTACACTCCTTATCAGACAGAAGTGTCGCAAGGACGCCTGGAAGCGTTGATGAATTTTCAGACAGCCGTGTGCGACCTTACTGCCATGCCACTTGCCAACTGTTCACTTCTGGACGAAGCAACTGCCGCTGCCGAAGCCGTGAGCATGATGTATGCCATCCGTTCCCGTGCGCAACAGAAAGCCAATGCGAACGTAGTCTTTGTAGACGAGAATATCTTCCCACAAACATTGGCTGTTATGACTACACGCGCTGTGCCGCAAGGCATCGAACTGCGTGTAGGTAAATATAAGGATTTTGAACCTTCACCGGAAGTGTTTGCCTGCGTTCTACAATATCCAAACTCGAATGGAAACGCAGAGGATTATTCCGAATTTACAGAAAAAGCTCATGCCGCAGATTGCAAGGTAGCTGTCGCCGCCGATATTTTGAGTCTTGCCCTGCTGACTCCTCCGGGAGAATGGGGAGCAGATATTGTATTCGGAACTACACAACGTTTGGGTACTCCAATGTTCTATGGTGGTCCGTCGGCTGCTTTCTTTGCTACCAGAGACGAATACAAACGGAATATGCCGGGACGAATCATCGGATGGTCTAAAGATAAATATGGCAAACCTTGCTACCGGATGGCTTTGCAGACACGTGAACAGCATATCAAACGGGAAAAAGCTACTTCAAACATTTGTACCGCACAAGCATTATTAGCTACCATGGCAGGCTTTTACGCTGTTTACCACGGTCAGGAGGGTATCACTACAATTGCGTCGCGCATTCACAGTATCACTGTATTTCTTGAAAAGCAACTGAAGAAATGTGGATACACACAAGTCAACGTTCAATATTTTGATACCTTACGTTTTGAGTTGCCCGAACACGTTTCGGCACAACAAATCCGTACCATAGCGCTTAGTAAAGAAGTAAATCTGCGTTATTATGAAAATGGTGATGTCGGTTTCAGTATTGATGAAACAACAGATGTGGCAGCCGCCAATGTATTGCTCTCTATCTTTGCCATCGCTGCCGGAAAAGATTATCAGAAAGTAGACGATATTCCGGAAAAAAGCAATATCGACAAGGCTTTGAAACGGACAACTCCTTTCCTGACGCACGAAGTATTCAGCAAATATCACACGGAAACAGAGATGATGCGTTATATCAAACGTTTGGATCGCAAAGATATTTCGCTTGCACAATCGATGATTTCTCTCGGTTCATGCACCATGAAGCTGAATGCAGCTGCGGAAATGTTACCTTTAAGTCGTCCCGAATTTATGGGTATGCACCCGCTGGTTCCGGAAGATCAGGCAGAGGGATATCGGGAATTAATTAAGAATTTAAGTGAAGATCTGAAAGTTATCACCGGATTTGCAGGGGTGAGCCTGCAACCCAATTCGGGTGCTGCGGGAGAATATGCAGGACTTCGTGTAATCCGTGCTTATCTCGAAAGTATCGGTCAGGGACATCGGAACAAAGTCCTGATTCCGGCTTCGGCTCACGGAACAAATCCTGCGTCAGCTATACAGGCCGGATTTGTGACTGTCACCTGTGCATGCGACGAACAAGGAAATGTAGAAATGGATGACCTGCGTGCCAAGGCTGAAGAAAATAAGGATGAATTGGCAGCGCTGATGATTACTTATCCTTCTACACATGGTATCTTCGAAACAGAAATAAAGGAAATTTGCGACATCATTCATGCCTGTGGCGCACAAGTATATATGGATGGAGCCAATATGAATGCCCAAGTGGGATTGACCAATCCGGGATTCATCGGTGCGGATGTCTGCCACTTGAATCTTCATAAAACATTCGCTTCCCCTCATGGTGGCGGAGGTCCGGGAGTAGGTCCTATCTGTGTGGCCGAACATCTGGTTCCTTTCCTTCCCGGACATGGAATCTTCGGCAATTCGCAGAATCAAGTATCAGCTGCCCCATTTGGTAGTGCAGGTATTTTGCCTATCACGTATAGATATATCCGCATGATGGGTGCAGAGGGATTGACGCAGGCAACTAAGATCGCCATCCTGAATGCTAATTATCTGGCTGCTTGCCTGAAAGATACGTATGGAGTTGTCTATCGGGGAGCCAATGGTTTCGTAGGACACGAAATGATTCTGGAGTGTAGGAAAGTACATGAAGAAGCAGGCATCTCGGAAAATGATATTGCCAAACGTTTGATGGACTATGGTTATCATGCTCCTACCCTCTCCTTCCCTGTTCACGGTACATTGATGATTGAACCGACAGAAAGCGAGAGTTTGGCAGAACTGGACAATTTCGTAGATGTCATGCTGAATATCTGGAAGGAGATTCAGGAAGTGAAGAACAGCGAAGCTGATAAGGATGATAATGTGTTGATTAATGCTCCGCATCCGGAATACGAGATTGTTAGTGATCGTTGGGAACATTCGTACACACGCGAAAAAGCGGCTTATCCGATAGAAAGTGTACGTGATAACAAATTCTGGGTCAATGTAGCTCGTGTAGATAACACATTGGGAGACCGTAAGTTACTACCAACTCGTTATGGCACTTTTGAATAAAGGTGATTTATTATAGAAATCAATTCATTAGAAAAGATTTTTAGAAGCGTCTCAATAAGAAATAATCCCGGGGCTCAATGAATGTAAGCCCTGGGATTATTTTTATCAGCCCAAGACTGAATAAACAAAAGCCCTGGGGATGCATCAATTATCCCCAAGGCTCATATTTTGTGATATGGAATGTAAATCCAACTACAATTCTGAATATTTTTTCTACTTGACAATCGTTACCGTATCAGCCTTCACCTTTTTCTCTTTCATCGGAATCTTCGAATCAGCATACCCCAAAGCTACGCAACCATAGACTTTATGATTGGCAGGAACACCTAAAGAGGTAATATATTCACGAACTTCAGGATCATCACACGTTGTGCCCAACTGGTTGATCCAGCAAGAGCCGATTCCTAAAGAATGGGCAGCCAGAAACATATTTTCTATTGCACAAGCACAATCCATACCAGCCCACCATTGTGTAGGTTCATTGGATACAATCACCAAAGTCGGAGCATGATAATAACAACAATAGGTCTTGCTATGTCCACGCTCTTGCAAACGGGAATCATCGCTTTTTGCAAAAGCTCCTTTAATGCGTTCATTCAGTTCTGTCAATTTATCTACATTTTGAATAGCAGTAAAGTGCCATGTTTCCAAATGCATTCCACTGGGTGCATAAGTTGCAGCTTCCAGAATAGCCTGCAAATCTTCTTCTGAAACTTGCTGACTAGTATAAGCCCGTACACTACGACGTGCTTTAATGTTCTCTAAAACTTCATTCGTTTTCATGAATAACAAGTTTTTTATATATATCGAATCAAAATTTCACCACAGAATTCTAATTTATCATTTACCTTTTAACTAGCCCAATCTTTGCATTCAGTTTGAAATAATAGACTCCATTCTCTCTCTCCAAAAATCCGTATTTATCCTTCTCCAAAGATCCTTTTTCCAAACGGGTATTTTGAAACAAAAAGTCTTCCATTACTTGCTTTTCTGATTTATGATAACAGAGCACCTCTCCACTTCCGCCCACCAACAGAATACCTTCCACAGCCGAATCCAATCCATTATAAATCTTTGCGGGACGCATACCTAAAGCTAATGCCATCAAGAACTGCTTCATCTTAAACTCATAAAACTTATGCTTGTTTATCAGTTCATCTTTAATCTTTAACGGATTCATTTGTTTGATAACTTCCGTCAGCTCACTAATCCGAGAGATACCATCCAAATGCATAATACGAACCATTTCTGTCAAAACACGTGGAAAATGCAGGTCAATCATTAGAAGATTGCTACGGAATACCCGGTCGGCTACATCAGAATATTTAAGTACACCTCCCAATCGTTCGATCATCATCATTCGCTCGGCAACCTCATTGGGAGATTCAGGCAAAGCATTGATTTTATTCACTGTAGGAGTGGCAAATTTGACTCCACTCTGTTCCAGTTTTAGATTTGCAGCACGTCCTCCGTCCAGTAACGGATTCATTACACCCAACCGTGAACGAACATTAAAACCTCTCAACGGAGCTTCCGGATGCCAAAATGCAATAGAGAAATCAGTACGATCTTCTGTTTTTGCTTCCAAATCGAAAATGGCAGCTTCATCTAAAAACTCTTCTACTCCTTCCGGAGAGGTTACGTCATCTTCCGAAGAAGATTTCACAGCCCGCAATATCAAATCAGCTACAATACCAAAGTCTTCGCGAGGCATGAATTTAGTTCCGCTCTCTGCTTCTATACGAATCGTATCTTCCTCAATATAATATTGACGTGTTCCATCATGTTCTTCCCGTTGAATCATTGCAATAGGCCAAGATGTTTCTCCCGCCTTTGCGTCTGCTGTGCCTAGCACTACTTTTCCGTCTGTTAGGAGACGAAAGAAAGAATAGAGTTCGCACCATTCTTTTTTGGTTGCTTCGAATGCCATATATCTTTGTTCTTCTTTATTTTACTAATGTTCTTTTTATCCTAATTTCACTAAGAAATTTCTATCTTCACAATGAATTGCTTACTGATTAATAACCTGCGGTAAGGTTACAGGCAACGCAACAGGAGGTACTATATGAGTTACTTCCTCCAAAGGAGGAAGCTTGCCTACTTGTGCAAACAGGGAGTTTCGAATCCATTCTTTAGGAGTGACTATGATAAATCGTCCCGTCCAGCAACCATCAAAATAGGAAGGATTGCCCGGCTGTTTCTTTATTGGATAGCAGATATTTTCTCCTTTACTCCGCATCTCCGGCGAACGTCCGGGGTCATTTACCCACACATGTTTATCGTCAATGCCACGAAGCACCATCCAGTGCTCTCTCGGACCGGGACGCAAACCACGAACTGCTCCTGTATATCTCACATTCACAAGCACAGGTATACCACGATCAATATAATCTTTCAATACCCGGTAATCTTTCTGCTGAAAATGTTCGGCACTTATCATATTTTCATAATAACGTGTCAAAGAATCAATTTCAAAAGAATAGTATCCTCCCTGCCCTATCGATGTACGACGACGGAAAGGGGCACGTTTTTTCAGAAAGTAGTTACGTTGATACTCAATCAGTTTCTTTTCTGCATCCTGGGCTGTACGTTGTGTATCAGTCGTCATGCCTTTAAAGTAGTCAAAGACCATTAACGAAGAAGCCAGAGAGCAATGCGAGTAAGGACATCCTGTGATTTTCTGCGAATACCACGGAACAGGGATATTATTAGGAGCGAGCTTTTGAGTCTCCTGTGCTTGTGCTTGCGTCTGAACGCTTATCAAAGCAAAGAAGCTTAAAAACAAATTGAAAATTATATGATATTTATTTCTCATGCAATATTTTAAATATCTTATTTACAATACATTCTCCTCATCAAGAATCCGAGCTGTCTCCACCTTTTCCAAACGAGCACGCAATTTAGGCATCATCGAACGACGAATACGTAACGTCATACTACAATCCATGTCATACGACTGATTGAGAATTTCCGGTTCCTCCTCTTTCACAATGCGCATCACGTCATTCATGAAAGGATATTCAAACATTACCGTCACGTCTTCATCTACTGTCTTTTCTATAATTGTAGCGGCAGCAATAGCTTCAGCAGCGGCAGCCTTGTAAGCCACGATCAATCCGCTTGTCCCTAACTTGATTCCTCCAAAATAACGAACTACTATAATCAGGATATCCGTCAGTTCATTTGAATTTATCTGTCCGAGAATGGGTTTTCCCGCTGTTCCGGAAGGTTCTCCATTGTCATTGGCACGGAAATCCTTTCGTGCAGCTCCCAACATATAGGCATAACATACGTGTCGTGCGTCATAATACTTTTTCTGATACGTTTCAAGATGTATTTTTATCTCATCGAGAGTACGCACAGGAAGGGCTATAGCAATGAACTTGCTTCGTTTTTCCGTATAAATACCTTCGGAAGGTTCAATGATGGTTTTATAAGTATCTTCAGCAGTCATGCTGCAAAGATACGGCTTTAATAAGAAAAGTCAATCTATCGTTTGGAAATATTAATGTTCCACTTATCGATGAGATGTAGCTGGAAATATAAAAATCTTTGTTGGCAGATTTTCATCTATAAGATAGTGACGCTATCCAATAAAAATAGTGACAGTATACCACAAGGATACCGTCACTATCCCGGGCATATACCGTCACTATTTTTTTTATCTTAATCGGGTGTTACATTTATTGATATAGCTTACATCAGCAACGTCTTTTTTGCATCATCCGATAGAATTTCCTAATCCAATTTATGAATTACCAACCCCGAACGAAGTTTAGGTTCAAACCAAGTTGTCTTCGGTGGCATGATATTACCTGTATCTGCAATATCCATCAATTGTTTCATAGATACGGGATAAAGAGCCAGAGCCACTTTCATTTCACCGCTATCCACACGTTTCTTGAGTTCTCCCAATCCACGGATGCCGCCCACAAAATCAATACGCTTGTCCGAACGCAAATCCTTTATACCCAAAACTTCATCCAAAATCAGGTTGGAAGAGATGGTAACATCAAGCACGCCAATAGGGTCGTTATCATTGTATGTACCTGTTTTGGCTGTCAGACTGTACCATTTACCACCCAGATAGAGTGAGAAGTTATGTAAGCCGGATGGTTTATAGATATCCGCACCCTTCTCTTCTACTATAAAGTTTTTATCAAGTGCAGCCAGGAATTGCTCGGGAGTCAAACCATTGAGATCTTTCACTACACGATTATAGTCGATGATGGTTAGCTGGTTTGCAGGGAAGCAAACAGCCATGAAGTAATTATATTCTTCATCACCCCGATGATTCGGATTTTGCTTTGCTTTCTCTGCTCCCACTAGTGCAGCAGCGGCAGAACGGTGATGTCCGTCGGCAATATAAAGAGCCGGCATTTTAGCAAATTCGGCAGTAATAGCAGCAATATCCTCATCTTGATCGACAATCCAGAAAGTATGTCCAAAACCATCCCCCGGAGCGATGAAGTCATAAACAGGCTTGCTTGCCGTATACTTCTTGATAATAACATCCAACTTCTCATTATCCGGATAAGCAAAGAAAACAGGTTCGATGTTAGCGTTGTTCACACGGACATGCTTCATACGGTCTTCTTCCTTGTCACGACGGGTAAGCTCATGTTTTTTGATAATCCCATTCATATAATCGGGAACGTATGCACCAACTACCAATCCGTATTGCGTTTTCCCGTTCATCGTTTGGGCATAGATATAATAATTTTCCTTATTATCCTGCACCAACCAGCCTTTATCCTGGAACAGTTGGAAATTCTCGGCAGCTTTAGCATACACTTGTTCGTCGTGTTCGTCCGTACCGACAGGGAAATCTATTTCCGGTTTAATAATATGATAAAGAGACTTTTCGTTACCTTCCGCTTCTGCGCGGGCTTCTTCTGAATTCAATACATCATAAGGACGTGAAGCGACCTGTTCTACGAGGTCTTGCGGAGGACGAATGCCCTTGAAAGGTTTAATTATTGCCATGATATTAGTATTTTATATGTAAAAAATTAAAGCCACAGACTTATTGAAAATCTGTGGCTCAAATATACTACTTATTTCTAAAAGAATCTTATTTGTTTACTCTAAATTTCTCGCAACCATCTTTCAGGAAGCCTACAATTTGTTGAGCGGCAGCAATACCGGCATTGATATTTGCTTCAGCAGTTTGAGCCCCCATCTTCTTTGGAGTTGAGAAATAACGTCCGGCAAATTTCTCTGCAAACTCTGCGTTAGCAGCAGGCATAATATCTGTGATATATTTGAAATCTGCACGATCTTCCATCAATTTAATCAGTTCTGCTTCGTTGATAACTTCCTTACGGGCAGTGTTTACCAACATAGCACCTTTCGGCATATCTTTCAACAGAGCATAATTGATAGAATTTTTCGTTTCGGCAGTTGCCGGAATATGAAGAGATACCACCTGACAAGTCTTATACAGTTCTTCTGCCGAATCAAGTGCTTTCACACCATCTTTTTCGATTACTTCTTTCGGGCAGAATGCGTCGTAAGCATACACTTCCATTCCGAAACCTTTGGCAACACGGGCTACATTACGACCTACGTTTCCATAAGCATGAATACCCAGTTTCTTACCCATCAATTCTGTACCGGAAGTTCCGTTATAGAAGTTACGGACAGCATATACCATCATACCCAAAGCAAGTTCGGCAACAGCATTAGAGTTTTGTCCCGGAGTGTTCATCACACATACGTTGTGAGCAGTGGCAGCAGCCAAGTCAACGTTGTCATATCCCGCACCGGCACGTACTACGATTTTCAATTCTTTGGCAGCATCAAGCACCTCTGCATCAATAATATCACTACGGATAATGATAGCATTAGCATCTTTCACTGCATCCAGCAATTGAGCCTTATCTGTATATTTCTCAAGTAAAGCAAGCTCGAATCCGGCCGCTTCTATTTCTTTACGGATGCCGTCTACTGCAACTTTAGCAAACGGTTTTTCTGTAGCTACAAGTACTTTCATAATTTAATTCTATTTATAAAAACTCACCACAGATTACGCAGATTCTCACAGATTATAGAATTTAGGAATCTGTGCTAATTCGTGTAATCTGTGGTGAAAATAATATATTAATGAAGTTTTTCAAATTCCTGCATGCAGTCAATCAAAGCTTGTACGCTTTCTTTCGGTAAAGCATTGTAGCAAGATGCACGGAAACCACCCACAGAACGATGTCCTTTGATACCTACCATACCTCTTTCAGTGGCAAACTTCAAGAAGTCAGCTTCAAGGTCTTTGTATTCGGGAGCCATCACGAAACAGATGTTCATGCGTGAACGGTCTTCTTTGGCAGCAGTACCCACGAACATTTTGTTGCGGTCGATTTCAGCATACAACATATCCGCTTTTTCAATGGCACGACGTTCCATTTCTTTCACACCACCTTGTGCTTTGATCCAACGAAGGTTCAGCAATGCAGCATAGATGGGCACTACCGGAGGAGTATTGAACATAGAACCATTATCAATGTGTGTCTGATAATTCAGCATTGACGGAATGTAACGAGAAACCTTACCTACAGCATCATTCTTAACAATAACGAATGTAACACCTGCAGGAGCCAGATTCTTTTGTGCACCACCATAAATACAGATATATTTAGAAACGTCAATCGGACGTGAGAAAATATCAGAAGACATATCGGCAACCATCGGAACCGGAGAATCGAGGTCTTTCTTCAATTCTGTACCGTAAATCGTGTTGTTAGTAGTGATGTGGAAATAATCTGCGTCTGTCGGGATTGTGTAATCTTTTGGGATATAAGTATATGTAGCTTCAGCAGAGGAAGCAACTTCTACAACTTCACCAAACCCTTTAGCTTCTTTCATTGCTTTCTTAGCCCACACACCAGTGTTCAGGTAAGCAGCTTTTTTTTCCAGGAAGTTATAAGGAACCATGCAGAACTCCATACTAGCACCTCCACCCAGGAACAGTACCGAATAGCCTTCGGGGATATTGAGTAATTCCTTGAATAATGCCTCTGCTTCGTCAACCACAGGTTGGAAGTCTTTGGCACGGTGGCTGATTTCCATCAAAGAGAGACCAGAGCCGTTGAAATCTAAAATAGCCTTCGCTGTATCCTCTATCACCTCACGCGGAAGAATGGAAGGTCCTGCATTGAAATTATGCTTTTTCATTTGAAGTTTGTTTTTGGTTTAACAATTTCGTTACTTTTGTCTTTTGACCTTGCGAATTTACGAATTTATTCCCATCGCACAAATCTTTCCTTATAAAAATACTGTTTTAAAGCAGATTTTCCTTTCTTTTTATTGGTTTATACAGGATATATACACCATATTGTTATCTATAGATGTCAAGTATGGGATAAAAGTCGAGATTGAAATAGAACCGGAGATATTGATGATAAAACAAAAGATTAATGCAATAAAAATGAATATTTATAAACTGTAACAGTGAATTCAGCTTAGATTAACAGGGAAATAAAGTGGAAAGTAAAATATCTTTGGAAATAAAGTAATCATCCCTATGCTCAATGACTAGTGAACATAGGGACGATTGTACATAATAAAAGAGGACTTTAAGAGTTCTATATTACAAAAAAAAGAATTTTACTTCGCTTCCTCAATAATAGTCTTCATTCCTTTTATTTTCTCTCCTTGAATCAGATTCAGGAGTTGCTTCACCTTAGCCCGGCGAACGGCAACGAAAGCATAATGTTCTTTGACATCAATCGCTCCGACATCTTCGCGAGTCAGATTTCCTTTTTTATATAAGAATCCGGCAATATCGATCCGACTAAGTTTCTCCTTCTTTCCTTTACCTATATATATAGTAGCCCAGAGCGATTTCGGAGGCCGGGGAGGGTTTTCAGGCAACGCCACTGTTTCCATTTCTTCCGGGATATAAGAAGGAAGTTTCTCTTCGGCATGAAGAATCAGATAAGACGTTCCGGTCGCATCCCAACGCGCTGTACGTCCGTTGCGGTGCGTAAAGGCTTCTTCATTGACCGGCAAATGATAATGGATGATATGTCCGACTTCCGGAATATCCAGTCCACGGGCTGCCAGATCGGTAGAAATCAATACATGACAACTGCCATTACGGAACTTGTAAAGCGCACGTTCACGGTCCGGCTGTTCCATACCACCATGAAAACGTTCTGCGAGTAGTTTTTTATCTGCCAATAACTGATGTACACGGTCCACCGCATCCCGATGATTACAAAACACGATGCTCGAACTGCTCCCCAATGTACAAAGCAGGTTATATAAAGTATCAATCTTATCTTTGGAAGGCGAAAGCACCTTCATCAATTTCAAGCGCGACTCTTGTTCTTCAGAATCGTCCGAAAGGAAATTCAACTTAACCGTGCGGTTCAATCCTGTAAATTCGGGAATCTCTTCTGCATCGGTAGCTGAAAGCAACATACGTTTTTTTAATCCCGGAAGTTGGGTGATGATCTCTGCCATTTCATCGTGAAAACCAAATTCCAATGATTTGTCGAACTCATCGATAATTAAAGTTTCAATGGTTTCAGGATTGAAATTCCCTTTTGATAAATGGTCGGTGATACGTCCCGGAGTACCGATGATGATAGCAGGATGATTGCCCAATATACTTTTCTTTTCTTCGGCGATAGGATGTCCACCGTAACAACAGCAGGTTTTCCAGGAAGTCCCCATTGCTTTGAATACAGAATCTATCTGTAAGGCCAGCTCACGCGAAGGAACGAGAATCAAAACCTGCACGCTGTCATCGTTCGGTTTTAGAGTAAGGAGTAAAGGTAACAGATAGGCCAATGTCTTGCCCGATCCTGTCGGTGACAACAGTATAACGTCTTTTCTTCCGGTAGCTTGTTCAAGTGATGCTTCCTGCATCGGATTCAGCTCCTCAATCTTCAAATTGCGGAGAGCCGACTGTATAATTTCATTTTTCTCTAACATGGGGGCAAAGATACAAAAAGGAAAGAGTACGGAGATAAAAATACAATCAAACTTTAGCCATGCCGGTCAATATATAATAACCTTTCAGATTATTCTCTTTCATGTAAATGGTTACTTCTGCCCTACAAGCTGTAACCAAGGCATATCCCGTTAAACTTGAACTCATAGCTTTGACAAATGAATACTCTGTATCATTGTGAATAAAAGATATACGATGATATTCCATAACCTATTGTACTTTAATAATTCTATTGTGTAGCCAAATATACGAATATAATAGATAAGTACGGATAAAAAAGGAGAACTATCTTTAAAACAGACATAAAATAGATACAAACCATAACGGAAAGACATTATGAGATAATAGTAAAAAAAAGCGGGAAATCGAAGAAGCATTACTGCTTTTCAGATTTCCCGCTCTGTGTTTATGTAACCTTTCCGGTCATTGTTCCGACCGGTTTGTTCTCTTCTGCGAATTATCCTCCGAAGTTGTCGAACATCAGGTTCTGTGCCGGAACGCCAAGATCGTCGAGCATCTTCTCAACAGCTTTCGACATCGGACCAGGACCACACATGTAGTATTCAATATCTTCAGGAGCTTCGTGATTCTTCAGGTAAGTTTCGTAAATTACGTTGTGAACGAATCCCGGAGTGTACTTCACGCCTGCAGCATCAGCAGCAGGGTCCGGACGGTCGAGAGCCAAATGGAAAGTGAAATTCGGGAAGTCCTTTTCGATTTGCAGGAAATCTTCCAGATAGAACACTTCGTTCAGCGCACGGGCACCATAGAAGTAAGACATCTTACGGTCAGTAGTATGCAATGTCTTGGTCAAGTGCATGATTTGCGCACGCAACGGAGCCATACCGGCACCACCACCAATCCACATCATTTCCTTCTTAGAATCGAAGATTGGGTGGAAGTCTCCGTAAGGACCGCTCATTATTACCTTGTCACCCGGTTTAAGAGTAAAGATATAAGAAGAAGCGATACCCGGCATTACGTCCATAAATCCAGGACCTTGTTCTTTCGGTTTGAACGGCGGAGTAGCGATACGTACTGTCAACATGATACGGTCACCTTCGGCAGGATAGTTGGCCATAGAGTAAGCACGGATTGTCTCCTCGTCGTTCTTACACTTCAAACCCAGCAAACCGAATTTCTCCCATGCAGGAAGATATTCATCACCAATCAAGCTCTTGTCAATGTCCTTGTCATAGTCCATTGAGAATTTAGGAATCTTAATCTGTGCGTAAGAACCCGGGATAAAGTCCATGTGTTCGCCTTTAGGCAGAGCAACGATGAACTCTTTGATAAATGTAGCCACGTTCTTGTTGGAGATTACTTCGCACTCCCACTCTTTCACGCCAAGTACAGATTCGTCAATCTTGATTGACATATCGCCTTTCACTTTCACCTGACAGCCCAGACGCCAGTGGTCTTGCTGCTGTTTGCGACTGAAGTGAGGAACCTCAGAAGGTAGGATTTCGCCGCCTCCTTCGAGTACTTGGCATTTGCACTGTCCGCAAGATCCCTTACCACCACAAGCAGATGACAGGAATATCCCATTTACAGACAGCGTATTCAACAAAGTAGAACCGGAAGCCACTTCCAATTCCTTTTCGCCGTTGATTGTCAGTTTTACGTTTCCTGACGGCACCAGGAAATTCTTGGCAACCAACAAGATTACAACAAGCAACAGAATAACCACAAGGAATACCCCAATGCTCGCTAATATTAAATTCATATCCATTGTCTTATTCCTTTCTTTTTAGATGTTCAAACCAGAGAAACACATAAATGCGATTGCCATCAGACCTACTGTGATAAATGTAATACCCAAGCCCTTCAATGGAGCAGGTACGTCAGAGTAAGCCATTTTCTCGCGGATAGCAGCCAGACCTACGATAGCCAGCAACCAACCGATACCAGAACCCAATGCATAAGAAAGGGCATCCCAAATATCACCAATGTATTTCGGATCACTCGGACCCAGATTGATACGTTGTTGCATAAACAGAGAGGCACCCATGATCGCACAGTTAACAGCAATCAACGGCAGGAAGATACCCAGTGAAGCGTACAGTGACGGAGTGAAGCGTTCTACCACCATCTCCACCAATTGCACGATACCGGCAATTACGGCAATGAAAAGAATAAAACTCAAGAAGCTAAGGTCGACACCTTCAATAATAGCATTGGCAGCCAGCACCTTAGTTTGCAACAGGTAGTTGACCGGAAGCGTCACCAGCAACACGAAAGTCACGGCGATACCCAGTCCTACGGCAGTCTTCACATTCTTCGAAACAGCCAGGTATGAACACATACCCAAGAAGAATGCGAATATCATGTTGTCCACAAAGATAGAGCGGACGAATAAACTTAATAAATGTTCCATAATTCTTTTTGATTTATGATTTATGATTTATAATTTATGATTCAGCAGACTTATCATGCGACTATGACTATAAAGCTAGACATAAATCATAATTCAGAAATCAGAAATAATTAATTACTTTGTTCTTGCAATTCTTTATGACGTGCACGTTGATACCAGATAATGCATGCTACGATAATCAATGCCATCGGCGGCATCAACATCAAGCCGTTGTTTACGTATCCGATATTTTGAATCGGTTCATAATTCAGGATATTGAAACCAAGCAATGTTCCCGAGCCAAACAATTCGCGGAAGAAAGCAACGATAATCAAAATCTTGGCATAGCCTAAACCATTACCTACACCATCCAAGAAAGACTCCCAAGGACCGTTCTGCATGGCAAATGCTTCCAGACGTCCCATCAAGATACAGTTGGTGATAATCAAACCTACATAAACAGAAAGCTGTACGCTTACGTCGTAAGCAAACGCTTTCAGGATTTCACTTACGATAGTTACCAAAGCAGCTACCACAACCAACTGGACGATGATGCGGATGCGGTTAGGAATCGTCTTACGCAACAGTGAAATAACAACGTTGGCAAATGCAGTAATCACCGTTACTGAAAGTCCCATCACGATGGCAGGCTCCAGCTTTGCGGTAACAGCAAGTGCAGAACAGATACCAAGCACCTGTACGGTTACCGGATTATCAATTCCCAGCGGAGCAGAGAATACTTCTTTATTTTTCTTTGAAAACAGTTGTCCCATATTCTATCTTTCTCCTCCTTATTATTTAGTTAAAAAACTCAAGTAACTATTCAGGCAGGACTTCAACATGGCATCTACACCTACTGAAGTGATTGTACCACCGGAGATACCATCCACTTGGTAATCAGGTTTCTCTACCTTGCCATTTTTTACGACTCCCAAAGTGATAGCTCCATTTTCCAAAGTCTTCTTACCTACAAATTCATTTTGGAAATGGTCGGTTGCAATTTCAGCACCCAGCCCCGGAGTTTCACTAGCGTGTGAGAAGTAAGTACCGTAAACGGTATCTTTATCTTCGTTCAGTGCAACATATCCCCAGATAGCGCCCCAAAGACCGGCACCGTAAACAGGAACTACATATTTAGTCTGACCGTCCACTTCGCATACAAACACGTGCAGACGTTGTTGTTCTTTTGCTTCTTTCTCGTAGTTGGTAGCAAATTCGCCCGTATTTTCGGTCAGCGTACCGTCTACGTTCATCAGCATATCCCCTTTCACATATTTCTGATATTCAGCATCCGCATCTTCCACATTCTTAATGTTCAATGCAGCGAGGATTTGTTTCTTAGTGTCCAACTGCACATTCTTGTCTTGTGTAGATTTCAGTGAAGAACTAACGAATGCCAGCAGGAATGCTACGATAATAACCATTACCGAAGCATAAATGATAGTATAACTATTACTATTCGTATTCATTTTCTTTCGGTATTTATTGGTTAGACTTGATAGTGCGTTTCTCGCGACGGCTGATATTGCTTTGTACTACACAGTAGTCAATCAGCGGAGCGAAGATGTTCATCAGCAGGATGGCAAGCATCATACCTTCCGGATAACCCGGATTCAGTACGCGGATAACGATAGCCATCACACCGATCAGGAATCCAAAGATATATTTACCTCTTTCTGTACGTGCGGAAGTCACAGGGTCAGTAGCCATAAATACAGCACCGAAACAGAAACCACCGAGAACGAGGTGTTCGTACCAAGGCATTTGAGCCATTGTGTTGTTTTCCATGCCGATTGAGTTGAATACCCATGCCATGAATGCGCCACCGACGAATACGGAAATCATTGTCTTCCAGCTTGCAACACCTGTCCAAAGCAAGATAACGGCACCAATCAGGATAGCGATTACGCTGGTTTCACCAATAGAACCCGGAATCAGACCTGTGATCATATCCATGTTGAACGCAGGAACACTACCTGTTGTAGCAGCCTGTCCCAGTGGAGTGGCAACGGTGAGTCCGTCTACGCTTTGTCCTAAACCGAAGATGCTGTCGCCTGACACCCAAACGGCATCACCGGACATCTTGGTCGGGTATGCGAAGAACAGGAATGCACGAGTAATCAACGCAACGTTGAATACGTTCATACCTGTACCACCGAATACTTCTTTTGCGAAGATAACAGAGAATGCAGTAGCTACGGCAAGAATCCACAGCGGACAGTCTACCGGAACGATCATCGGGATCAGGATACCGGAAACAAGGAATCCTTCCTGGATTTCTTCTTTCTTCCATTGAGCTACGACGAACTCAATGCCAAGACCTACTACGTATGATACGATTATTTTAGGCAGTACTGCCAGGAATCCGTAAATAAACATTTCGATGAAGCTGCCAGTAGCACCTGTGTGAGTGAAATGCTGGTAACCTACGTTGTACATACCGAACAGCAAAGCCGGTATTAACGAAATAACCACAATCGACATGATGCGCTTGCTATCGATTGCGTCATGTATGTGCGTTCCCGTTTTCGCAGTCTTGCTGGGCACGAACAGGAATGTTTCGAAGCCGTCAAACACCGACTGGAATGCGTGGAATTTGCCGCCCTCCTCAAAGTTCGGCTTTATCTTATCGAGATAATTTCTTAACGCTTTCATTTATTTAATTGAAAATTGAAAGTTGAGAGTTGAAAATTGGCTGTACTGGGTTTATGCTGTATCCACAGAGAGCCGTTTCGCAAGATTTCAACTATCGCTTATTTTAATTTTTATTATTTAATCTCTTATTCGATTACGCCATTTCTGAACGGAGCATATCGAGTCCGGCACGAACAATGCGTTGCAGTTCCATCTTCGAAGAGCAGACGAATTCGCAAAGAGCGAAATCTTCAGGAGCCACTTCATAGATGCCAAGTGCTTCCATACGGTCGATGTCACCGGCGATGATTGCTTTAATCAGATATTCGGGCAGGATATCCATCGGGAATACCCTATCGTATTCACCCGACATAATCATGTGACGTTCGCCACCTTTGATACGGGCATCCAACGTATATTCCTTCTTACCCATCAACCAGCTGAAATAAGAATGGTTGGCACTGAACTGGTTGAAGCGTGGCATGATCCATCCAAGCATTTCGTGAATGTCGTCACCTTCGGGGATAACAGTCAGTTGGCTATGGAATGCGCCCAAGAATCCGTTCGGGGATACTTGCTTTCCTGTCAGCACGTTACCGCTGATATAGCGCAAGTCTTTGTCTTTTGTTACATTGCCGGCAAACACGTTGGTGAGCAATGCGCCTACCTGTAGTTTGCAGTATGCAGGTTTCAACACTTCGGAACCTGTCACAGCTACTGTACGGGTGAAATCTACATGGCCTGTATTGAAGAGGCGACCGATGAAGATTACGGCTTGCGGATCAATAGTCCATACCGTTTCGCCCTTGGATACGGGGTCGAGGTGGTTGATCTGAACGCCTACATTACCTGCAGGGTTCGGTCCGTCGAATGCGGTGATTGTAACGTTCTTAGCCTGTGTCAGTGCAGCAGCGTTCTGTTTCACACTGATGTTCAGGTAGGTTTTTGCCAATTTGGCAAGAGCATCAAGCCCTGTCTGAAAGTTTGCTTCTTCGCCTTTGAGGGCGAACTCGAAATCCGGAGCCAATGGATTGGTATCGAATGCGGAGATGAAGATTCCTTTCGGGGTTACCGTCGGATCTGCAATGATGTCATAAGGACGCTGTTTGATAAACGCGAAAAGTCCGGCTTCTAACAGAGCGGATTTCACAGCTTCAGCATCCATCGAAGCAACATTCTTTTTCCCAAAATCTTCATAGTCCTGCTCTGCAGCAGCTTCTACTACGATGTTCAATACCTTACGACGAGCACCACGTTCTACACTCGTCACCACGCCGCTCACCGGCGAAACAAATTTCACTTCAGGATGATACTTGTCGATAAACAAGGGTCCACCAGCCATTACATATTCCTGCTCTTTCACAACTACCTTAGGCGTCACTCCAGGAAAGTCATCGGGTACAAGTGCGTAGAATCCCGGTTCTTTTACTGTTGCGTACGTTTCAGCAGCTTTTCCTTTCAGGTTTATGTCAAGGCCTTTACGTAACTTTATTACATTTGCCATGCTATATAAAATAATGGTTTCATAAATTTGCCGCAAAAGTAATAAATAAGATTGGGATTCGGGAGGAAAAAAGAAAGGAATTACGGATATATTTCCGTAATTCCTTTCGTGTTCGTACACGTAAATCATCTTTCTCGTAATCATCTTTCTTTTGTCTTGAAACAAAAGAAAGAAGCAAAGAAAAATTCAAGGCTGACTTTTTCTCCTACTCGCTTCCTTCACTTCGCTAAAGGGCAGAAACTCGCTACGCTCAAACAGTCTGCCCTTCTTAACGCTACGTTACGGGCGCTCGCCTGACGGAGAAAAAAGTAGGCCGGGGAAAGCCGCCGGCTGGTCCGCTGTATAATGTTCGTGAGGGGTATTAGGAAAGGAACTCTCTGTATCTTTCTATTTTTCTATCTCTACTATCTCTATTATATCGTATTCTATATCTCTATTATATATTGTTCAGCTTTGCTATATTCAGTCGTATAACGTCTGCGGCTTTTTATAGCAAAGCATTTTTATTAGTAGCATTTGTAATATGCAAAGTTCTTTAGATAATGTGCTTTTTATGCTGGAAGTTCTTCATGCTACAAAATCTCTTATTTAGAAAAGTATTCTACGCTATAAATCCTTTCACACTGAAAACCCAAAACCTTTTATTTAGCAACGTTTTCTATGCTATACGTCCTTTAAAACAATGCAATCTTCCGTATACCAAAGGCCGCCACGCCGCATGGGTTCCCCGGCCTCGTTTTTCCGGCGTCAAGCGCAGGTGTTTCCTTCGGCGTTAAGAAGGGCAGACTGTTTGAGCGTAGCGAGTTTCTGCCCTTTAGCCGGAGGAAGCACCGGAGTAGCCGGAAAAACGCAGCCTTGATTCTTTCTTTTTGGTTCTTTTTCTTTCGTATCAAGACGAAAGAAAAAGAACTATTCAGCAAACATAGGATCCCAAGCAGGAAGTCGGATAGGCTTCTGTTTCAACACCTCGAGAGCTTTTTTCGATGCATATTTCGTTTCTACTACTAGACGGAACATATATTCGTTAAACCAATCATCTGTCATAATGAGATAACCCTGATAACCGGCAGCAGGCCCCCAACTATTTTCAACCATCCATTTCGTCGGTTTTCCATTTTTGTCAAGATCGACGGCCATAAGAGTCATGGCGTGACTGGAGCCACTGGCAAAACTTTGGATACGTTGCTTCTTGTTCATGCCAAAAGAAGTACCCATAAGAGATTCGTAGTCGTAGTTTTTGACATCCAGTAGACCACGGTCAGAGTTTAGAAACTTACCTACATCGCAAGAAAAATACATCATTGTGCTATCCTTGAGAGAAGAAATAGCCATTTCTTTGATATCCTCGATGGGGAGATTGACATACGTCCAGTTTTTGCCGTCGTAACGGTGGCGGTCGTAGTCTATCTCATAACACTTATAATATTCACGGCTCGGATCGTTCATTAACATGACATAATTATCAATCAGTTTTTCGTCACCATACTTTTTCAGGAAAGAAAGTGGAGTGTAAGTTTCGGTAGACACAGGCTCACCCTTAGCGTTATATTCAGTCCAGGTAAATTCAGTAGGAGGAACACCGAGATTCAACACTAACATGCGGTAGATGGTGCTCAACATCTCTGTTTTTGTTTTCTCAAGGGCAGCAGGCTTGACACCTTGCGCAGCGAGATCACGGAGTTGAAGCCCCTGTTCACGAAGTTTCAGGGCAATCAGACCTGCCATACGGGAGGTATTTTCACTACTGTTGGTTTCCGGCATCACATCTTTGGGAACAAGCCCGTATTTACTGACAATATCGGCTACACCGGTGAATGTTCCACCGTCACTCAAAGGATTACGGAAGAGCCATTCCACCATTTTATCATCCATCGGCTTACTGCTGGTATCGATAATACCTTGTAGAAAGAGGTTGGCTTTCTCCAGTTGGTCGAAGAAGAAAGGATAAGTTTGCGAGAATTCGAAGGAACCGAGGTTATGCTTGGCGATCGCTTTGGCACGCATCACATTCAAACCTGTAAAAAGCCAGCAACGACCAGAAGATTTTTGGTCGGTGATACCTTTAGAAGACACTTTGATAGAAAAATGCGTATCCATGCCTTTCAGGTTATCCTGGTTGAGAGCCAGTTTACGGATGTCGTTGTTGCCGATGGCGTTGCGAATAGCCTTGTCGGTGGGAGTGTTTGCATAACTCTGCTTGATTTGTTGCATCATGGAGTCGCTGATGCCTCCTTTCACTTCTTGCGCTTGTGTAGAATAAGAAAAAGCACAGAAAACAAAAATTGATAAAATCTGTTTATTCATTTGATATAAATAATTAATTAATAGGCTGACGGATCATGATATGCTAACAAATATTGTTTTAGTGTATGGGATTAAATCATGCAATTTTATTTACCAGCATATCGAAAAACATCTTATTCTGCAAAAATACGATTCTTTTTTAGATTTATTATCTAAGAACATCAAAACTAATCGGAATAAAATAGTTTTCTTTGCAGTCGAATTCCTCAAAGAGAAATATGAAGAAATATATAATAGGAATATTGGTGATGCTTCCATCCATCAATATGATGTCAGCTACGGCTGATAGTACGGCAGTAAAAAGCGATGAACTGCAAATGTCTACAACTTCTATCAGTGATACTACTCCTACAGATTTTGAAGGCGCCCCGTCAGACACCATTCCTGCCCTTTCCAAGCGCGAGTTGCGTCGCCAGCGCGTGGCAAACCGGAATTTGCACTATAACATATTAGGTGGTCCCAGTTATACGCCGGACTTCGGTTTATTAGTAGGCGGTAGCGCACTGATGACGTTTCGGATGAATCCGAGTGATACCACTCAACGGCGTTCAGTAGTGCCAATGGCCATCGCCTTGATGTTCAAGGGCGGCTTGAATCTGATGACGAAACCACAGCTCTTCTTTAAAGGCGACCGTTTCCGTATCTTCGGAACCTTCTCTTATAAAAATACAATCGAGAATTTTTATGGCATCGGATATTCCACTAATAAAGATTATGAACGTGGAGAAGATACCAGCGAGTACCGTTATAGCGGCATTCAAGTAAACCCCTGGTTCTTGTTCCGTCTGGGAGAAAGTAATTTCTTTGCAGGTCCTCAAGTCGATTTGAACTATGACAAGATAACTAAACCGGCTGCGGGGATGGTTAATGAGCCCTCGTACATTGCGGCAGGAGGTACGGAGCACGGATACAAAAATTTCAGTTCGGGACTCGGCTTCCTATTGACGTATGACACACGTGATATTCCCGCCAATGCTTATAGCGGAACTTACCTTGACTTCCGGGGAATGATGTACAATAAAACGTTCGGCAGTGATAATAATTTTTATCGATTGGAAATCGATTACCGCCAATACAAAACAGTAGGACGCCGCAAAGTGATAGCCTGGACAGTGCAAAGCAAAAACGCATTCGGAGATGTACCCCTAACAAAATATGTACTTAGCGGGACCCCCTTCGATCTTCGCGGTTACTACATGGGACAGTTTCGCGACAAGTCCTCGCATGTCATGATGGCCGAATACCGCCAGATGATAAATACGGACAAAAGCACTTGGGTAAAAAAGATGTTAAGTCATATAGGATATGTAGCCTGGGGAGGATGCGGATTCATGGGACCCACTCCGGGCAAGATAGAAGGTGTGCTTCCCAACCTCGGATTGGGATTACGTATCGAAGTTCAACCCCGTATGAATGTACGCCTTGATTTCGGCAGAGACATGGTGAACAAGCAGAATTTGTTCTACTTCAACATGACAGAAGCCTTTTGACGCCATTTACGCGACAAATTGTGCACAATTTACAAGAAAGATTGTAAAATAGATAATAAAAGACTGCACATAAATGAAATTAATCCTTATATTTGCGCAAGCTATAACACAGCAAGAGCAAATAATAGGATTTTTTTATGAAGCAATTTATATATTTTTTTTCGGGGTTATTACTTCTGTTCATCTCTACCACCCGTGTAGTTGCACAAGAAGTGTCTGACTATTCTCAACTAAGTGAAGAAGATTATAGTAAAATAGTTCTCCCCCCACTATCAGTTTTATTCGAAAATGCCAAGAACAGCCCCATTTATGAGATGGCGGACGTAAAGGCGAGAATTGAGCGCAAATTACTCCAAAAAGAGAAATGGTCATTTCTAGGTTTCTTCAGTTTACGGGGGAGCTATCAATACGGAATGTTCGGTAATGAGTCCACCTATACGGACGTGGCAGTCGCCCCATACCTTACCTACTCCACCCAGGCACAGAACGGTTACACGATAGGCGCGGGTTTAAGCATCCCCTTAGATGATCTGTTCGATCTCAAAGGACGCGTCAGTCGGCAAAGACTCACGCTGCGAAGTGCAGAACTGGAACGGGAAGTGAAGTATGACGAAATCAAAAAGAATATTATTGAGTTGTATGCAATGGCTACTTCACAAATTAAAGTTCTCCAGATGAGAAGTGAGGGTTGGGTACTTGCCAACGTACAATATGAAATATCTGAAAAGAATTTTGCCAATGGCACCATTGATTCGTCAGAACTATCAGTAGACAAGGAACGTCAATCTCAAGCTCGCGAAGCATACGAAAAAAGTAAATTCGAATTGACAAAGAGTCTGATGATACTCGAAGTGATTTCACGTACCCCCCTTATACAAAAATAATAACGCACAAAATATGGATTTTATCATTTCTACCATACGGACCTTACTCCGCCACCTCTGGATGATACTAGTAGGTACCGCACTTTTCACACTATTTGTTATTTATTACACCCGCCACATGGTTGGAGGATACGAAGTAAAAGCCACTTTATATACAGGAGTAGCATCGGGATACAATTTGGAGAGTGACAAGCGCACAGATTGGGCTATGGTACAAAATTCTATGGATAACCTGATAAGCATAATGCAGGCCGAGAGTACCCTCAAGAGAGTATCCATGAGATTATATGCCAGAGTTCTTATCAAAGGAGATCCGAACAAAGAAGTTGACGGAATCACCCCTTCCAGTTACAATTACACTTACAATCACTTAAAGAACAGTCCGCATGGAAAAGAAATACTGGCACTGATCGACAAAACAAGTGAAGATAAGACAGTGTCTAATCTGGAAAAGTATATGCGCCCTCACAAAGACAATTACGTCTACGGGCTATTTTACTACAATCCCCATTTTTACAGTTACAACACTTTGAAAAACATCAAAGTACAACGCCGTCTGACAAGTGACTTGCTGGATATTAGCTATGCTTCCAGCGATCCGGGTATCGCATACAATACCGTAAGCATTTTGATGGATGAGTTCGTTGATGAATATCGCCGTATCCGTTATGGAGAGACAGACAAAGTAATCAAATACTTTGAAGAAGAATTGAGAAGAATCGGTGGTAAACTTCGCAACGAAGAAGAAGACCTTACCAAATACAATGTTCAGAAACGCGTAATCAACTATCTTGACGAAACCAAAGAAATAGCAGCTATTAATAAAGAGTTTGAATTAAGAGAACAAGATGCCCTTTTTGCATTCAATAGCAGCAGTGCCATGCTTGCGGAATTAGAAAAACACATGGACAGCAATGCCAAACAAGTATTAAAGAATCTGGAATTTATTGACAAGTTACGTCAAGTATCCAATGTCACCGGAAAGATTGCTGAAATAGAAGCCATGTCCGACTCCAAGAAACAAGATACCGACAATCTGGAAAGTCAAAAGAAGCAACTGCACGAGCTACAAAAAGATTTGAATCATTTAACGGATTCATACGTAGGACATAAATATACGAAAGAAGGAACTTCGCGAACGAATATCATAGAACAATGGCTGGAACAGACATTGGCCAATGAAAAAGCGAAAGCCGAACTGCTGGTCGTACAAAATGCACGCCGTGAACTCAGTGAACGCTATATGTTTTATGCCCCCGTGGGTACCACCATCAAACAAAAAGAGCGAACCATCAATTTCACGGAACGTAACTACCTGACCGTTCTGCAAAGTTATAATGAAGCATTATTACGAAGGAAAAATCTGGAGATGACTTCCGCCACACTGAAAGTTCTGAATGAGCCAACCTATCCTATTTCTCCGGGAGCAACAAACAGAAAGCAAATCATAATGGCTGCCTGTGCAGGTAGTTTCATACTTATTATTGTTTTTTTGCTGTTAGTAGAAATGTTCGACAAAACATTGCGTGACGCAGCTCGTACTAAACGTGTGACAGATTTCAACGTGATAGGTGCTATTCCCAGTATGTTTTCCTCCCGCTATGGCGGAATGACGAAAACCTACGTCCAGTCATCCGTGAAAGAGTTGACTAACTCATTGCTCCGTTTCCTCACCGAGCGAAAATCTCCCGGAGTATATATAATCAACCTATTTAGCACTTGTGAAGATTCCGGAGAAGTAGAAGTCGGAAATCTGATTTGCGGATATATGCAAAGCCGTATGTTAAATGCAAGGTTTATCACCTATGGGGTGGATTTCAACACAGATTCCACTCAATATTTACTTGCCAAAAACATCACAGACTTTTATACCCTGCAGGGAGAAGATGTGCTGATCGTCGCCTATCCACCTTTAGCGCAAAGCAACATCCCCAGTGCTTTGTTACATGATGCAAACGCAAACATCTTGGTAGCTCCCGCAAACCGTGGGTGGAAAACGATTGACAAGCAACTTTGCGAACAGCTCATGCTGCAATTGGATAAAACAAACGTTCCATTCCGTATATGCCTGACAAATGCTTCCCGGGCAGCAATTGAAGATTTCACCGGGCAACTTCCACCATACACCATACTGCGGAATATCGGTTATCGTCTTAGCCAACTGTCGCTCACAGAAAAAATAAGGTTCAACCTAACAAAGAAAACCAAAGAAGGATCAGCAGAAGAGGAGGATGATGACGAATAGAATAATAACTTTCCACTTGTTATTTGCCGCTCAATTTGTGGTGATTATATCAGGAATGTTTGTAAACACCAAGACTGGTTTAGCCTCTATGGCACTCATATTGATGTTTACAACCATCTGTTTGATACAATTGGCCAATGACAAGCAAACAAACTGGAAACCCGGACAAAACATAATGACCTATATGTGCACAGTCTGGCTAGTCTATTATTTCTTCGAAATCTTGAATCCTAATAATGTAATGGAAGCATGGAACATTGGCCTCACTCCTTATGCGCTGATTCCTTTGATATGTGCTTTTATTGTTCCTATTGTCATCCGTACGAAAAAAGATATTGAGTTATTATTAATAGTATGGTCCATATTTGTTCTCATATTTACCATAAAAGGTTATTGGCAAAAAAACCACGGTTTCAGCGAAAAAGACCTTCACTTTCTGTATGCATTGGGAGGATGGCGTACGCATCTCATCTGGTCCGGCATACGTTATTTCTCATGTTTCTCCGATGCCGCTAATTACGGGGTGCATGCTGCGCTGTCGGCAGTCGTATTTGCCATCTCCTCTTTTTATGCAGGATCGAAATGGAAACGCGTTTATTTTTTCTTCATCGCTATCTGCGCGCTTTATGGGATGGGAATATCCGGAACAAGAACAGCAATGGGAGTCATCATGGGCGGTTTGTTGATGGTAACTATCATCGCTAAAAACTGGAAAGCATTACTGGCAGGTGTTATTGCATCAATAGCCATTTTCTGTTTCTTTTATTATACAAATGCCGGAAATGGGAATCAGTATATCCGTAAAATGCGTTCCTCTTTCCATCCCACTGAAGATGCATCCTATATGGTGCGTGTGGAAAACCGGATATTAATAAAAGAACTGATGTCGAAAAAGCCGTTTGGTTATGGAATCGGACTGTCAAAAGCGGGTAATTTCAATTCAAAAGAACAGATGCCCTACCCTCCCGACTCATGGTTGGTCAGCGTGTGGGTAGAGACAGGAATTGTCGGGCTGCTTCTTTACCTTGCCATTCATGGAATTCTTTTTGTCTGGTGTTCGTGGATATTGATGTTTAAAATACGCGACAAGAGTCTGCGGGGATTAGTAGCAGCCTGGGTGTGTATGAATGCCGGGTTCTTCATTGCCTCTTACGTAAGTGATGTCATGCAATACCCTAACCAACTCCCCATTTATATAGGATTTGCACTCTGTCTTGCAGCTCCGCATATAGAAAAAAGAATGGTACTAGAAAACAAGAAGTTATGAAAAAGAACCAACAGATATTAGTCTTAAATACTTTTGCTATCATCATGGTATGTATAGGACATTCTTTTACAGCCGTAGAGTCCTATTATGGTCATAAATGGATATATAGTTTTCACATGCCATTATTCATGTTCATATCAGGCTATTTATTAAATTATGCAACTATGCATAAACAGCAAGAAATATCAGATATAAGTTTATTGGGCAAACAAGGATACATAGTCAAAAGAGCGATCCGGCTCCTTGTTCCCTATTTCATTATTAGTTCCATTACTTATATCCCCAAAGTACTATTAAGTGCACACGCTCTACGCCCTATAGATTTCTCCATCCATTCATACATTCACATGCTATTGTATCCTATGGACAACGTTATCAAATTCTTCTGGTTTCTCCCTACTTTATTTATTGTTAGTATCATCACAATAATACTATACAAAGCAAACAAGAAACTAAAGTTTAAATATACCTTTTTAGTCTGCCTTCCTCTGCTCATTTTATTATACGAATTCAACCCTCTCAAACATATTGAATTTTTAAATCTAGGTGGAGTGGCTAGCTATTTGATATTTTTCATCACCGGATGTATATATGCCCAATATAATTCAATGATTAGCGACAAAGCAAAACTCGCAAATATATACACAGCAAGCGGACTTTTAATAATCTACTCTGCATTAATCTATTTCATAGTCTGGGATACACCATTCATAGGAATAGTATATGCTTTTATCGGAATAGCGTTCAGTTTCTCACTAAGTTCACTATACATAAAATACAATCTGAAGTTTCTTGACCATCTTTCCAACAGTTCATACGCTATTTACTTATTTTCATGGTATCCGTTAGTTATTATCCAATCATTTCTGATGAAAAAATATGCATTGGACTGGAAATTATGGGCTATTATCAGTACTGTTTTTCAAATATATATACCTTTCTATATATATAAAGGTATCATATACATAAAGAACAACAAACGTTATGGAAAAACAATAGCAACTTTATTAGGACAGTAAAAGATATGGAAAGCCCTACAATTTCATTCATCACCATTTGCTACAACGGTTTTAAAGACACCTGTAAGCTAATCGAGTCACTTCTGGACAAGATTCATTCCATAAGTTATGAAATCATAGTGGTAGACAATGCTTCACGCGAAAACGAAGCAGAGAAGATACGTGCGTTATACCCTACGGTAATCACCATTCGCAGCGATGTAAACAAAGGTTTTTCGGGCGGAAACAATATCGGACTCCGTGTAGCAAAAGGCAAATATTTTTTCTTGATAAACAATGACACCTATATTGAATCAGACAACATCACTTGCCTGATAGAGCGACTGGAAAGCCGTCCGGAAATCGGAGGCGTATCGCCGAAAATACGCTTTGCCTTTCCACCCCAAAACATACAATTCGCAGGATATACTCCGCTTAGCTCTATTACTCTTCGTAATGAAGGAATTGGATTCGGATGTCCGGACGACGGAAGATTCGACACCCCGCATACTACTCCCTATTTGCATGGAGCAGCTATGATGGTGAAGCGTGAAGTGATAGAGAAAGCCGGAATGATGCCGGAGATATTCTTTCTATATTATGAAGAGCTCGACTGGTGCACTCACATAACACGTGTCGGCTACGAGTTATGGTATGAACCCCGTTGCACGGTTTTTCACAAAGAAAGCCAGAGCACAGGGCAATTGAGTGCGCTCCGCACCTACTACCTGACACGCAACCGTTTGCTCTATGCATGGCGAAACCTTGACGGAAGCAGACGCTTTCTCTCTATAGCCTATCAAATGACTGTGGCAGCCGGAAAAAATGGAATAAGCTTTCTGTTAAAAGGTCATCCTGAACTTCTAACCGCCACACTGAAAGGCATATCAGCATTTATTCGTATTCCCCATAAAAAAGAACAAATATGACAACTATACTGTACATCGCAGAAATTATACTATACACAATATTGGCTATCAATATAGGTTATTTGCTTTTGTTTGCCTTGGCATCCAAATTCTACCGTCGTCATAACTATCCCAATACTCCCAAACACAATAAATTCGCCGTACTATTCCCAGCTTATAAAGAAGATAAAGTCATTCTGCCGACTATCCAATCTTTTTTACAGCAAGATTATCCGGCAGAATTCTACGACATCATCGTGATTTCAGACCAGATGCAAGAAAGCACCAATGAAGCCTTACGCCAACTTCCGATCCGCCTGCTGACAGCCGACTATACTGACAGCTCCAAGGCAAAAGCCATGAATCTCGCCATGAAAGCTACAGCTGACACTCCTTATGACATGATCGTCATCATGGATGCCGACAACACAACAGACCCAGATTTTTTGTCTGAAATCAATCGTGCCTTTCAAGCAGGCGAAAAAGCTATTCAGGCACATCGCACCGCCAAAAATATGAATACAGATGTCGCCGTTCTTGATGCCGCCAGCGAAGAAATCAACAACTCAATATTTCGTAGCGGGCATATTGCTCTCGGATTTTCTTCCGCCCTTATTGGCTCCGGCATGGCATTGGAAGCACAGTGGTTCCGTCAGCATGTTCCCCAACTAGAGACAGCAGGAGAAGACAAAGAACTGGAATCGCTGCTACTTAAACAGCGCATCCATATCGAATATCTGGAACACGTCCACGTGAAAGATGAAAAAACGCAAAAGAAAGAAGTGATCAAAAACCAGCGCAAACGTTGGATCGCTGCCCAGTTCGATTCGTTGAGCCGGGCACTCCCCTCTTTTCCCGGAGAACTGCTTCGCGGTAATATCAACTACTGTGACAAGGTATTCCAATGGACACTCCTACCACGTATCGTACTGATTTTCTGCACATTTTTCTTCACAATCATATTCACAATTGTCCATCCGCACATGAGTATCAAATGGTGGATATTGTCCTTTTCCCTCTTTCTGGCATTATTTACGGCAATTCCAAAGCGTATGCTCAATAAGCGACTGCTACAAGGCATCCTTCAATTGCCCTCATTGCTGGCAGGCATTGTGAGTAATCTGTTTAAACTGAAAGGAGTCAACAAACAATTTATACATACCGAACATGACCATTAATGTATTGGAAGTAATCAGACAAGGCCAAGTGGGTGGCGGAGAATCTCATCTGCTCGACCTCATAGCAGGGTTTGACGAACGCGTCAATCCCATCGTACTAGCGTTCACAGGCGGACAAATGATTGACGAGCTCACCCGAAGAGGTGTCAGATGTTACGTCATTAACACTGCGCATCCTTTTGACATACGTATCACAAAACAAATCAAGAAGTTGATACTTGATGAAAACATACAACTCATTCACGCCCACGGAAGTCGTGCGGCCTCCAATGTAGCGTTCATTGCCCGGAAGCTACATATTCCGATGGTATACACCGTGCATGGATGGAGCTTTCATCAAGACCAGTCGTTTCTAATCAAAAGTCTCCGGGCATGGAGTGAGAAAATTATCTGTAAATTAAGCCGAAAAGTCATCTGTGTATCCGAAAGCAACTGGATTACCGGCCAAGAAACTTTCGGACTGAAGAATGCACTCGTGATAGAAAATGGTATCAACCTGAAACGATTCAATCCGGATGGAAACCGCAAAGACCTGCGTAAGGAATTCGGATTTACAGAAGATGATTTCGTGATAGGCTTCGTCAGCAGGATCACTCTCCAGAAAGCTCCGTTGGATTTCGTAAAAAGTATTGCTATCGCTCACCAGAAAGATGCCAGAATCAAAGCACTGCTGGTAGGAGAAGGCGATATGGAAGAAGAGACCAAGGAAGCAATCCGGCAAAACGGAATAGAAGAATACATCCGGACCTCACCATTTCGTAATGATGTGCCGGATGTATTGCACGCTATCAATGTTTTCTGTCTACCAAGTTTATGGGAAGGGCTTTCCATTGCGTTGCTCGAAGCGATGGCTATGAAAAAAGCATTGGTAGTGACCCCTACAGACGGTACCAGAGAAGTAATCACACATCAGGAAAGCGGATTGATTGCAGATTTCGGTCAACCGGAGGAGTTGGCGGAATGTTATTTGACATATCTCCATTATCCGGAATGGATAGAAAGTTATGGAAACGCAGCTATGGCTGTCATTCAGGAACGTTTCGACAGCCGACGCGTATCACAGCAAGTCACAGAAGTCTATTATGACATTCTTCAGTGATCAGTTCCATTCTTTTTTCACTTCGAAGCACGGACACGCTTTAATCCACTCTTCGGGTTCAATCTCTCCGTTTCCATTCAGATCGGGGCTCAAATCCCGATGTCCGCACACCCGGCAGCCGGGATAATCGCGTAAGAGCGTAAGAATCAGTACGTGCATTGAATGAACTTGCCATTCGGTACGGGTATCGGCGGGATGACCGTGGCAGTCAAGTCCGCCCTCATAACAAATGCCAATACTGTTCTGGTTGTGTCCTTTTGCGTGCGCACCGATTCGTTCAATCTCACGGGTGGTCTTTATATCTCCATTTTTACGGATATAAAAATGATACCCCGTCCCGTTGAAACCACGCCGACGGTGGCACACTTCCAAATCATCTTCCGTAAAATCCCTGTCCGCCCTTGTGGCGGAACAGTGGATCACAATCAAGTTGATGGTTCGCATAAATTCATCCCTCCGTTTCAGTGACCATCTGTACTCGTTGCACACATTCCTTGCTACTACACTGCAGAGCCGCAGCTTGCGTCAGCTGTCCTCTCAACGAGAAAATCTCCGCGTGCATCTCTTTCACTTTCGAACTAAGGTCGAAATAATCCTTCAACACTTTCTCCAACTGCTGCATCAGAAAAGTATACTGGTCTTTCACTAGTTCACTGAACTCTTTCACTTCTTGCGCCATCATCTGGCGCTTCTTGCGGCTACTGCCCAGGAAAGGCAGAATCGTCATGATGATTTCGATAATTTTATCTAACATTTTAATAGATTGAGATGATAAATTAATAAATTGAGAACAGAGTCAATCAAAGCGGTTTATGCTGCCGGATCCGGAGCTTCTCCTCCACCGCTACCACCACCGGGTTCTCCCCCATCGCCTTTACCATCATCATCGGAGCCGTCACCGCCGTTTCCTCCGGCAGCGGACTTCTTCTCCGCATACAATTCAAACATCATGTTATTATCCCCGCCACGAGTAGTTGCCGTGCTGTCATTGGCAAGACGCAATGAGTTGTCGACTTTGAAACGGAGATTGATGCGAGTGATATTTTTCACCGTACAATCCTTTTCCTGTTCCACACCCGGACAGGTCAGCGTGGTATAAAAAATACCCAGTCCATCCACTTTCACCTTATTCCCTGCCACAAGCACTTTTTTCATCGCACGGACAAAGGATTTCATCACATGCGACACGTCTTCCACCGAAAGCGACCCGATAGACTCGATTTCCTGTGCCAGTGAATCAATTGAATAGATTTTCGACTCCCCAGCCTTGGGCTTGAGAAGATACATCATCGGTGATTTATCATCACCGAGCCGTTTTCTGCGCTTGTAGCGCACAACTGTAACTGTTGCCATATTTAAAAATTGTTTCTACGAAAAGAAGTACATTCTCCCTTTCTGTTGATGAAACAAAGATACGACAACACATTGACGACTTACCGGATTGCACCGGACTACACCGGACTACACCGGATTATGCCGGATTAAAACGGATTACACCGAATTATACCGAAATATGTGGAAATATGTAGGAATATGTAAGATTATTCCCTAGTTTTCAATGATCCATTCTCCAATAGTTCGCGTACTACTGTCGAAATTAACTCCCACTTTGATAACTTTCCGATGATCTGCCTGATAAGGAATCGCATACTGCTTACTATTGATCTGTGCCAACGCTTCTTCAGGAGTACCGTCTACTTTGAATTCGAATACATAGATAGCCTCCTGCATCTTTATCACAACATCAGCCCTGCCAACAGCGCTCTTTACTTCTGCATCCACATATTGCCCCATCAACCGGAACAGGAGGTAGAAGATGGTCTGATAGTGTTTCTCCTCCTTATTATTCATATCATTGGGGATAGAGGCGAAAAATGATTTGATCCGCTCCATACATTGATCCAGATTGCCGACCCGTAAGTCTTTGATAAACGATACTACATAAAATGTATTCTCGCGAGCAGGCAAATGCACATAAGCCGGCATTAATGATTCGATAAAGCCTTTCCGAACTTCTTTGTTAGGATAAGCCAACGTATAGATCTGAAAATCCCGGTCATACTCTTTGATAGTGAGATAACCGCTTTGGTAAAGTACCGGAAGCGGGTCTGTAATGACATTGGTAGGTGCATCAAACTGCTCGGCAGTAGCCGAAACGCCATCCAGTTGACGAATATCGAAATCGCTTTGCTGCAAGATGTCTATCAAGAAAGTAGGAGTGCCGGTAGAAAACCAGAAATTCTCATAACTTTTCTGCGCAAATGCATTAAATAAGCTAAACGGATTGTACACATCCTCACATTTCTTACTGAAATGATACCCATCATACTGTTGCTTCAGATGCATACACGCTTCATCATACGTTTCACCATTCGCCTCGGCCATCCTTCTTATATCTTCTTCCAACTGTGTACGCAATTCATTTTCCGTTATACCGCAAATGCCACTATAAGCATCTTGCATACTTATGTTCTGAAGATTGTTCAATTCACTAAAGATGCTCATCTGACTAAATTTACTGATACCGGTCAGAAAAAGAAAACGAAGATATTCTCCCTGCGCTTTCAACGGACTGAAAAAATCGCGCATGATGCCACGTATTTCAGCTTGCAACTCCTCATTGTTGTTGCTATCCAACATAGGAGAATCATATTCGTCTACAAGTAACACAACCTGACGTCCGCTCTGCTCGTAAGCACGTTTGATAATACCTTTCAGACGGAGACTGAAAGTGTCTTCGCTCGTATCACATCCGTAAATTCGTTCCCATTCCACCAAGCGATTGTTGATAGCAGAGCGCAACATTCCCGCATCCATATACTTACTGATGCTGAAATCAATATGCAACACGGGATAAACCGTCCAGTCTTTCTCCAACTGTTCCATCATCAGCCCCTTGAACAGGTCTTTTTTACCAGAGAAATAGGCTTCAAGAGTGGAAACTAACAGACTCTTTCCAAAGCGTCGAGGGCGACTAAGAAAACAAGTCTTAGCCGAATTAGTCAAACGATAAATCAACTCTGTCTTATCAATATACACACAATTATTATTGCGTAAATCTTCGAAACTCTGTATCCCTATCGGATAACGCCTGAATATTCCTTCCATCCTTTTTCTATGCTTTTAACGTGAAACGTAAACAAAGATACGATAAATTTCAAGAATCGGTATTCTATTAGTATCAATTCTTTTATGAATACACCCGAACATCCGTTCTCAAAACTTGCCTATTCCACTAAAAATGAGTAACTTTACTTCAAATACAGCAACCTAAAAGCACAACTATAAATGAAAACAAAAAACAAGATTCTCCCCGAAAAAGAAGAGGAAAAAACATTCCAATACCGCACCTATGGGAAAGGCGAACTTGCCTTGTTGTACCTCCCCAATATCCTGCAACAAAGCGCAGTAGACCGATTCAACGAATGGATTGAAGCTGCACCCGGACTAAAAGAACGGCTCCTGGCCACCGGCATGAATCCACGCAGCAGATACTACACTCCCGCACAAGTAAGGCTCATCGTCGAAGTACTCCAAGAACCCTAATTGAAGTATTAAGTATTAGGTATTAAGTATGGTAAACGCATCGCAACAATGGATAACATCATAATACTTAATACTTGATACTTAATACCTAATACTTTAAAACAGCTCTTTTTCAGGTAGCCAGCAGGAATTGTCGAACATTGTATTTCGGACACGCTGGTCAGCGGAGAGAGAAGGGTCGTGAGATTCTTCACAGGGCAGGTATCGTCCGCTTACGGGATCGTAGACAAAGGATGCCATTCCACCGACACCAAGATGCTTGAATTTCACCTTGTCCACGTATACGCGTGTGACACCAACCTCCTTGTCACGTTCCACAATGATACCGTAATCCGCTTTGTTATAGAAATCGGCAGAGCCGTTGATGTCGTACATTTCCACACGAGGGGTAATGCCCGTGACAGGATTACGGTTCATTTTACGAGGATGGACTACGACCACGAGCAGGCAATTATGTTGCACGGCAAATTCTGTAAATTTATTCAACAGGTTCGAAATATATTGCGTTTCCGTCTGTCCAGGCTGCGGGTTATGGTCGAAACGGTTGAGCGGGTCGAAGACAATGATGCGGCAGCCACGGCGGACAACGAGTTCATGAGCCTTGGCCAGTACACGATCCGGAGAAACATTACCTTTCAGAGAGATATGAGAGACGTTTTCAGTCAGAAAATCTTCCGAGTTCGCAAGGAGTCCCTCCGTCATGCCACAGCCGTTTTGAAAACGGTGTCCGGTGAGTTTCTCAATCAGTTTGCGGAGATGATAGACGATAGGGGTATTTTCCGGGCTAAAAAAACCTATTTTCCATTGATGCCGCAGGCAGAGACGCAACACCAATTCGTCCACCCACTCGGATTTTCCTGCACCGGGAACTCCGGTGACGTAGACACTTCGCCCACGTTCATACGTGCAGATCTTATCCATCTCCTCCCATCCCGTTTCCGCTCCGGGACCGAAGCCGTTGTCGAAAAGAGCCCGCAGATCGTCATGCAAGTCGGCAGCGGTGAAGATACCTTCGAGCGGAACTTCTGCTGCCTGTTCGATGGCGATACGGAGACTGGCGATACCATATTTGCAGAGATGCTCGTTGGCATCTTTACACTCCGGACCGTAAGTCACCACCCGGCAGCGTTCAGCTCCCAGCCGGTTGATGAGTTCATTGCGCAACCGGATTCCGGCAGAATCAGCATCAACGGCAATGATGATTTCTTCCAGGTCCTCGAAGTGCGTCTCCATAAAACGGTCGAGCCAGGAGAGGTTCGAATTGGCTCCGGCCGGCACGGAGATGGCGCTTTTGAATCCGGCGGCGATGGAAGAAGCAGCATCCAGTTCCCCCTCGTGGATGATGCAGGAGGTTTGCCCCAGGATGGAGTCGATGTTGTAGGGAATCAGTTCGGCACCCTGCACCATTTTGAAAAGTTTCGGGAGAGCGCGAAATTTGGTGTTTATCAGTTGTTCCCCTTCAAAATAGTTGAAGCAGATGCAACGTTCCTTTTTGCCGGATTGCGGCATAAATTCTTCCTGTTCGGTGATGCGTAGGGCGGCTATGACGGACTGCGGGATGCAACGCGTCTCCACCAGCCAACGCTCCGTGTCTTCGGAAAGTGTGGTTTTCGAGGCATCAAACACAGGACGCTGAAAATGCTGCGGAATGGCTGCCGCACGACGCTTGCGGGCTGCCACATGTTCGGCATTCTTGCGCTCTTCCACATCATCGGGGACGTAGAAATCAGCGCCACAATGATAACAGTGACAGTGGCCCGTGTCGACGTTGACACGTAGCGAACGGTCGCGCTTATTCTTGCGGGTAGGAAGACATTTTTTACAAATCGTCTTGAGGACTCCACTCGATTTACCGTGGATGTCGACATCATAGTTGGCAAAATTTCTCATATTTTTTTCCTTTTTTCTAATTAAAAAATAGTTTAAAATAATCATTCACACGCAGAGGACTTACCTGCCGGACGAGTGTCTGCCACCTACCGGACGAACTTCCGTTACCTACCGGACGAACATCGGCAACCTGCCGGACGAAGCCAGTCATCTGCCGGATTAATGCGCCCATCTTTTCTTCACATCATCCCACACAGCTGATGCATCGGGACGTGGCGGCGCATCAACCGGAATAAGATGTCCCAGATACGTTCGCCGCCCGTCGACGACGCTTTCAAAGCGGTTCACATCCTTGTCGACCGTATTCTCAAGCTCTTTCAGCAAGGTTTCCCTCAACGTGCGGCAAGTAACGGAACCGGCCGCGATATAATTTGAAAAATACCGTTTCACGTCCTCCGGGAAAAGCAGTCCGGCTCCTTTGTCATAAAGGCGGATATGTTTTTTGAAGATTTCCAGAATAAGTTTTTGATGGTCTACAAAAAGCTTTCCCAAACCGGAATGCTGCCCGGCCAATTCCATATATGACTGGAAAGTAGAAAGTTGGTCCACCAACTTTTCCCAAGGCAACACGGGTTGTAACGGACAATGATTGCCTTCATCCGCCAAACGGCTCACAAGAGACGGTGTTTCTATATTACTCCTATTATTGTTTACAACAGAAACACTTCCTTTACTCTCCTCTTCTTTACTCTCCTCTTCTCTCCTCTTCTGGTTTTCAGTGGGTTTTCTCCCTTTACTGACGGGCGTTTCAGCACTTTTTGCCACCTTTTTCGGACGCCCTCCTTTTTTACCGTTTTCGATGTCCATTTTCCGCTTCTCTTCCAAGCTTTTCATCACCCTATCCAAGTAGGAAGAACGAAACATCTGTCGTTCCTCATCCAGTTCGAAGAGATCGAATTCGCGAAGTACCCGCTCCACCGCAACTTCATCCACATCATACCGCCGGGCCATGGCCTTCAGTAAAACCGGTTTGCACGACGCCTCATAAGTATCTTTAGTGCGCAGATGCAACAGCAACATCACGTAAATTCCGAGTGCTTCCGCGGCATTCATTTCCGTCATCATACAGGCAATATTGTCGTCATTCAACAAATTTACCTCCAAATTGAAATACTGATCTTTCTTCATTTTCATTTATCATTTATTATTCCACATTTAATACTTCCGGGGCGCAAAGGTGCAAAATGTATTTTATTCCAGCTATCGCAAAAATGAGAGGGGGATTATATATTTTTTATCCGACCTTTGCCAAAAATTATTAATAATCCCAAACAATATGGACACAAAACGCAACCAAACGTTGGAAGAAATAGAAGAAAATAAAATAGTGAACGAGCATTACCAGAACAGAATAATGCTGATAAAAAAGCTCCTGAAAACGTCACGGCTAGCCACAGTAGACCTCTGCGTGCATATCGACATCAGTGAAGCCTCCTACTACCGTTACATAAATTTCACCAGCTATATGAAAGCAGACATTTTCATACATGCTTGTCTCTTCCTCAAGCAATATATTGAAAGTCACCACATTCCTTATACCCAAGAAGAAAAACGGCTTATAAAAACATTAGACCTGTTTCAGATTTCCTCAAATAGCAACTTAAACTGCAATTAAAACACAGAAAAGGAGAAACTTATCATAAGTTTTATTACATTTGCAATGTAATAAAGGTCTTTAAAACTTAAAAAATGAGTGATAGCGAAACAGACAGCCCATCAATAAAAGCACTGATCGTTTTCAGAGAAAACGGAGAAACCGACAATCTATTTGTTCCTATCTTATGCGATGCTATCAGAATGGCTGGAATCGACGTGCGATGCTCCCAAAAAGAATTCTGGGAATCGGACACCACTTATGACATCATCCATTTCCAATGGCCGGAGGAGGTAGTGGGCTGGATATGCGAAGACCACGACGTCATCCGCCGCCTGAAAGAACGCATCGCTTTCTTCCGCTCACGGGGAGCCCATTTCGTATACACACGACATAATATCCGCCCCCACTACGCCAATGAAGTCATCAGCCGAGCCTACGACATCATCGAGTCGGAAAGCGATATCGTGGTACACATGGGACATTACAGCCTGACGGAATTCATTGAAAAACATCCCGGCAGCCGGAATGTTGTCATCCCGCACCACATCTACCAATACACCTACAAAGAAGATATCAGCATAGAGCGCGCACGTCAATATCTGAACCTGCCACAAGAAGCATTCATCGTCACCGCCTTCGGAAAATTCCGCAACCGCGAAGAAATCCGCATGGTAGCCAGTGCTTTCTGCAAATGGAATGAAAAGAACAAGCTACTGTTGGCTCCCCGCCTCTACCCCTTCTCCAGACGCAACGAATACGGATGGAATCTTTTCAAGCGCTGGGCTTCGCGCTTGGGTTACTATCTCGCCATGCCATTGCTCAACCGCCTTCTGAAGTTTCATGCCGGAGCCAATGACGAATTGATAGACAACTGCGACCTGCCCTATTACATCGCTGCTTCAGACGTAATATTCATACAAAGGAAAGATATTCTGAACTCCGGAAATGTCCCCCTAGGTTTCCTCTTCCACAAAGTAGTAGTAGGCCCGACAACAGGAAACATCGGAGAAATACTATCCGCAACCGGAAATCCGACGTTCCATCCGGACGACAGATCCGACATTCTGGAGGCACTTGAAAGAGCACGTCAACTGTCCGCATGGGGACAAGGAGAAAAAAACTATGCATACGCATTGGAAAATATGAACATCCGGAAAATAGGAAAGGAATATGCACAAACCTATAAAGATGTAATCAATGGCTAACAACATCAAACGTCAACTATTTTCGGGCGTATTCTACACGGCACTAGCCAAATACAGCGGCATCATCATCTCCCTCGTAGTAGCCGGAATATTGGCACGCCTGCTTTCCCCGGACGACTTCGGAATCGTAGCTATCGCCACCGTAATCATCGCATTTTTCAACCTGTTCACCGATATGGGAATCTCCCCGGCCATCATACAGCACAAAGCGCTGACAAAAGAAGAACTGTCGGATATTTTTTCATTCACCGTATGGACAGGAATTGCTATCAGCCTGCTTTTCTTCGCCGCCTCATGGCTGATTGCCGACTACTACGACAGCCAGATCTTGCGCATCCTGTGCCAACTTCTGTCCGTCAACCTCTTCTTTGCCTCCGCCACCATCGTGCCCGGAGCCATGTTCTATCGCAACAAAGAATTCAAATACATCGCTGTCCGCAGTTTCACTATCCAGATAGCCGGAGGTGCGGGAGCGGTTACGGCAGCCCTCTGCGGAGCAGGACTCTACGCACTGATTATCACCCCGATCATCTCCAGCATACTGATATTTGTCATTTCCTACCAGCGCTATCCGCAACGATTGCGCTTCACATGGGGATTGACAGCACTCCGCAAGATCTTTTCATATTCGGCCTATCAATTCCTGTTCAACGTCATCAACTATTTCAGTCGTAATCTGGACAAACTGCTGATAGGAAAACACATGAGCATGTCCGACTTGGGATATTATGAAAAATCTTACCGGCTCATGATGCTTCCCTTGCAAAACATCACACAAGTCATCACTCCGGTGATGCACCCCATCTTCAGCGATTTCCAAGATGACAAAGCAAAACTGGCGTCCTCCTATGAACGCATTGTCCGCATACTCTCTTTCATAGGGTTACCCATGAGCGTATTGCTTTTCTTTACAGCACAAGAAGTGACACTGATTATATTCGGCAACCAATGGCTGCCCTCCGTACCCGTATTCCGCATACTCTCCCTCTCGGTAGGCGTGCAAATTATACTCTCCTCTTCCGGCTCCATTTTTCAGGCTGCCGGAGACACCCGGAGCCTGTTCATCTGCGGCGTATTCTCATCCACCCTCAACGTGGCGGGAATGCTGATTGGTATCTTCTATTTCGGCACGCTCACCGCAGTGGCAACCTGTATCGTATTGACATTTACCGTCAACTTCGTGCAATGCTACTGGCAGATGTATCACGTAACGTTCCGGAGAAAGGTATGGACGTTCGTCCGTCAACTCCTTTCCCCGCTGGCAGTCAGCGGGTTAATGACAGCGTGCCTCCTGCCTGTGCAGTATACAACGGAAGGAATGAACATTTTCGTGACAATTATTACCAAAAGTATCATTAGTTTTATTATCTTTGGAGGATATATACAGGCTACACATGAATATGACATCATAGGAAAAGTGAAAAAAATAGCTGGCAAGTATATAAAAAAACAAAATAAGCAATTATAGATTTGAGACAACAACAAAGAATGAAAGCCTTATTTCTTATGTTCCACGGCTTTGATAAAGCGAATGGAATAAGTAAAAAAATACATTATCAGGTAAAAGCCCTCAAAGAGTGCGGATTGGACGTGCGTACCTGTTACTATCAAACCACTCCCAACGGTGAGCGCCGATGGATAATAGACGACGAAGTCATTGCCGATTTCGGAACCGGATTCACTGCAAAGATATGGAAACGTGTCTACTACTCCCCCATCACTGAATATGTACGCCGCGAGAAAATAGAATTTATATATATGCGTTCCTTTCACAACGCAAGCCCGTTCACCCTGCAACTAGTCAGAAAATTGAAACGGATGGGAGCGAAAGTGGTAATGGAAATACCTACCTATCCTTACGATCAGGAATATGTGGCATGGTCGATGAAATTCAATCTCGCCATCGACCGCTGTTTCCGCCACCGGCTAGCCAAAGAGCTGGACGGTATCGTCACCTTCTCCAACGCCGAACATATTTTTGGAGGAAAAACGATACGGATCTCCAACGGAATAGACTTCGAAGCAATCCCTATCAAACGAACGATGAACGACACCTCACGCGAACTTCATCTGATTGGAGTGGCCGAAGTGCACTACTGGCACGGATTCGACCGGTTGATACACGGACTAGCCGAATACTACCGTACAAATCCGGAATACAAAGTTTATTTCCACATCGTAGGTCCCCTGTCCGGCATACGCGAACAGGAAGAAATACTGCCTGCCATCCGCGACAACCATCTGGAACCGTACGTCATCCTGCACGGCCCCCTACACAGTGACAAACTGGACGAACAATTTGAAAAAGCAGATTTTGCCATAGGCAGCCTGGGACGTCACCGGAGCGGAATCACCTACATCAAAACACTAAAAAACCGTGAATATGCCGCACGAGGGCTTTCGTTCACCTACTCGGAAACGGACGAAGATTTCGACCGGATGCCTTATGTATGGAAAGTGCCACCGGATGAATCGCCCATCGACATTTGCGGACTGATAAACTTCCAACGCTCTCAACAAATGTCTCCACCGGAGATACGCGAAACGGTCAGAGCACTGTCATGGACAGCACAAATGAGAAAAGTCATTCATGAAACCGAAATCTGATTTCACATAGATATATCTGAAAAAACAAACAATATCTGATGGATAAAAAGATAAAAATAGCCTACTGTATCCCCTCTCTCTATTACCCCAGCGGTATGGAGCGGGTTCTCACACTAAAGGCGAACTATTTTACGGAGCACTTCGGCTACGAGATACATATCATCCTTACCGACGGAAAAGACAAGGAGCCATATTATAAACTGCACCCATCAATCACCATACACCAACTCGACATCAACTACGACGCATTATACGGACGCCCGTTATTCGCACGGATTCTTGAATACAGCACCAAGCAACGGCTATTCAAGAAAAGGCTGAACGAATGTCTATGTAAAATCCGTCCGGACATCACAATCTCCCTTCTCCGCCGCGACATCAACTTCATCAACCAAATGAAAGACGGCAGTGTCAAGTTGGGAGAGATACATTTTAACAAATCCAACTATCGGGATTTCAACAACAACCGTCTACCGGGATTCCTCAAAAAATTAGGTAAGAAATACTGGCGGCACCAACTCATCCGCCAATTGAAACAACTGCGGAATTTCATTGTGCTTAGCCACGAAGATGCCGCTGAATGGACGGAACTCGATAATGTAAAAGTAATCTATAATCCGCTTCCTTTCTTCCCCGAACGTCAGTCCGACGGATTACGGAAACAAGTAATCGCAGTAGGCAGATATGTGCCGCAGAAAGGATTTGACCGACTTATCCCCGCATGGAGCATCGTCAGCAAGAAACATCCGGACTGGGTATTACGAATCTACGGTGATGGCATGAGAGAGCAACTCCAGCGGCAGATTGACGAACTCGGAATCACCTCCAACTGTATCCTGGAACATAACGTGCAGAATATTGTTGAGAAATATTGTGAAAGTTCCATCTTTGTTCTGTCCTCACGTTTCGAAGGATTCGGCATGGTGATCATCGAAGCAATGGCGTGTGGAGTACCACCCGTATCGTTCACGTGTCCCTGCGGCCCGAAAGACATCATCACCGATGGCAAAGACGGTCTGCTTGTGGAAAATGGAGATATAGAAGGACTGGCAGACAAAATCTGCTACCTGATAGAACATGAAGACGTCCGCCGGAAGATGGGAATACAAGCCCGCACCGACGTAGAGCGTTTTAAAATTGAACATATTGCCCGAGAATGGAAAAAATTATTTGAAACAAATTTAAGTATTAAGTATTAAGTATCAAGTATTAAGCGTGGCTGCTAGTACATTTATCCCACATGGCTAATACTTGATACTTAATACTTAATTTAATCCTTTATAAAGATGATTTGGTATAGTAAGTATTTACAAGTTTATGAAAAACCGTTTGCAGAAGCACCCGCATCTGCCATTGAAGAAGTGCGGCAGAATATTGCAAAGCTGCAAAGTGATGAACCGCTTGTCACCGTTTCAATTATCGGCTACAACGAAGAGAAACATCTGCTTGCCTGCCTGTGGTCTTTGAGCGAGATGGAATGCAAATATCCTGTAGAAATTATCGGGGTAGACAACGAATCGAAAGACAGCACGGCGGAGATATTCCGGCAATGCGGTGTACCTTATTATACAGAAACCCAACATAGTTGCGGATTCGCCCGCCTTTGCGGACTGAACCATGCCCGAGGTAAATATCATATCAATATTGACTCCGACACTATGTACCCTCCGAAATACGTAGAAATGATGGTAAACACCCTCGAACGCCCGGGCATTGTGGCCGTCTGCTCTTTATGGAGCTACATTCCGGATGAGAAACACTCGCGATGGGGACTGAAAATCTACGAAGCTGCCCGCGATTTGCACTTGTGGATGCAATCATTCAAACGTCCCGAACTTAGTGTGCGTGGATTGGTTCTTGCCTATCGCACAGAGTATGCACGGAAAACCGGCATACGCACCGATATCATCCGAGGTGAAGACGGTTATCTTGCTCTGCAACTCAAGCAATTCGGCAAAATAGCCTTTATCCGCAACCGCAAAGCACGCGCCGTAACAGGATATGGAACGGTGGGAGCTGACGGAAGCCTGTTCAACAGCTTTAAAGTGCGCGTTGCCAAAGGTCTGAAAGGACTGGGGGGAATATTTACTAAAAAGAAAGAATATAAAGACGAAGACAGCAATCTGATAAAGAACAAATAAACAAGTATGGGAAAACGAATAGAATATATTGACTTCATCAAAGGTATCTGCATTTTTATTGTAGTCTGGGGACATTCTATCCAAAATATGGGAGACGGCAACGACTTCTGGACCAATCCGGTACATGAATTTATCTGTTCTTTCCACATGCCCATATTCATGTTGGTCAGCGGTTTCTTTTTCAGTAAATCCATCGGAAAGCCACTCATACCGAATGTAACCCGAAGATTCAAACAGTTAATAATTCCTTGTTTCGGCTGGTCATTAGTGTTGGTCGCAATCAACATCGGATATATGCTCTATGAAGGAATGATCCCGTCTCCAACCGGAACGTTGAAATCTCTTTTTATAGAGACATTCACCCGTTTCTGGTTCTTACGCTCCGTTTTCATCTGTTTCACACTTGCCATCGTCAGCATGAAAATATTCAAAAAAGATACAGCCGCTTTCGTCATCTCGCTTCTGTGTTTCCTCGCATTGCCGGACAACGGACGTCTGCACCTCGACAAGTTTATGTATCCATTCTTTTGGATGGGGTATTTTATGCACAAATATATCGATGTAATCATGAAACACCGGGGAAAACTACTGGTCGCTTCACTCCTCGTTTTCGCTGTACTCCTCCCTTTCTATCAGAAAGAAGATTATATCTACATCACCGGAATGAGTATGTACGATTATCTGGGAGGAAAGTTCGTTTGTTATCCGCCATGGGAAAAATTGCCGATCATCTGTTATCGCTATTTGATCGGTTTCGCAGGAAGCCTGTTTATCTTCTTGCTACTGCAACGTATCTATCGTCCGCATTTCCGTGCAATCGAAAAAGTGGGCACATATACACTTGGCATCTATACCATACATATCTTGATTGAAGGCAACGTATTGAGTCGGTTCAACCTGTTGGACACCGGGTTCTTCATGTTCAACTTTATTATAACGCCAGCTATCTCCATTCTATTGATTCTTCTCTGCGTGGGAATAATCAGACTGTTGGAAATGACACGCTTCAGCAGCTTATTGTTTTTAGGAAAAACAAAAACAGTCATCATGCTATTAGCAATCTGCCTTATTAACGTATCCTGTATCAAAAAAATCAATTTATATCAAGGAGACAAAGACGATGAAAAAGAAGATAATTCAGGAAACAACAATTCTCCCCAAAGGAAAGACATCATCGTAGACACAGACTTCTTCTACCCTTTCGGGGATGAAAGCCAAAACTATACTGCGGAAATTACAATCAACACCCGCAACACTTTGCCCGAAGAAAATACCATAAAAACGGTTATTCCCGCACTAAAATACAATAAGTCGTGGCTCCTAATGCTTACCCAAGACGACTGCAAACAAGCCGCCTTCTCATGGACGTGGGCTGCCATCAATGGCAAACCTTTGACTAGCGGTTATTATTATCAACTCGGCCACCTGCAATATGATGACCTTCCACCCGATATTTATTATCTTGGTGAAACATTGGGAAGTACGGACGGAGCCGGAAACGAAGTCAGGTTCTCATTTACCACCACCCTCTCACCGGAATGGGAATGGATGGACGCCAAAACACAAATCTACAAAGGACAGACGCAAGAATATTATCGCTTCTTCATGAAATCAGGGCTGACATGGGGAGATGTCAAAGAGATGCTGAACTATGGAACAGGCATCTCCATACATGATGTGAATATAGATAATGAAGAAATCACTGTCGATAACCTACTTAAACATTACGACATTGCCTTGAATATCATCAAAGAGAAATTGTCTGGCAGAGGATGTAAAATGCTGGCTAAACCAAGCGGAATTGCTGAATATATCACCGCTGGACAAGTCCATTCTTCTATACAGACCATGACTTCCAACGACGGTGAAACACTATGTCCGGCAAAAACGGAAAACGATTTAAAAAAGGTGGTACTAAACAGAGGGTTCTATTCCATTGAGGATCTGAAAAAAGAAATCGACAAACAGCTACAATTATCACCGGAAGAACGAATGGCTATCAATGTCGGTGTTCATGGCACAGATGCTTCTTGGGCGGATCTGTTGCTCTGGATTAACAATAACTATGGAAAAAAGGGAGCGGACAACGTGTGGATACCCAACCAGGAAGAATATTATGAATACAATTTCTATCGTACACACGGCACAGCAGCAGTGACAAAGATAGATGAACATAAACTGAAACTGACCGTTCATCTGCCCAGTGAGGAAGACTTTTATTATCCTTCTCTCACAGTCAACCTATCTGGTATAAAGAAAGAAGATATTACCTCCCTTGAGGCCGGAAGCAGTGTTACAGGACTGTCTTATAGTAACTATGAAAATGGGATTATGCTCAATATCGATTGCAGGAAGTATCTGACAGAACATGCCGAAAACTTCGTGAAACGGTATGAAGCAAATACAGCAGATGCTTCTGTTAAAGCGGATGCCCTCTATTTTGTAAATATGCTAAAAGACTCGGATAAAAAGGAGGAATTAAAAAAGCGAATCAAGTGAACGGTTTATAAAAATCAGACACAGAAAAAGTAATAAATATATATTAACCATGAACGAAACCATTACCCTCTGCCTTGAAATTATTTTCTGGCTTGCCCTATTCATTGTGTTCTACACCTATCTGGGCTACGGAATTGTGCTTTACGTTCTCGTCAAGTTGAAAGAACTTTTCGTGAAACCTGTGAAGCGTTCGTTGCCGGCATCGGACGCTGGTTTGCCGGAAGTGACTCTCTTCATTACAGCATTCAACGAAGAAGATGTTGTAGACGAAAAGATGGAGAACAGTCTTGAACTGGACTACCCTGCGGACAAACTGCATATCGTATGGGTGACAGACGGAAGCGACGACAGTACAAACGAACGACTGCAAACCCGTTGGCAGGGAAAAGCGACCGTACACTTCCAACCCCTACGACAGGGTAAGACAGCCGCAATGACACGTGGAATGACGCTGGTGGACACTCCGCTCGTCGTCTTTACGGATGCCAACACCATGGTAAACCGGGAGGCAATACGGGAAATCGTACTTGCTTTCCAAGACCCGAAAGTGGGCTGCGTGGCCGGCGAAAAACGGATCGCCGTACAGACCAAAGACGGAGCCGCTGCCGGTGGGGAAGGTATTTACTGGAAATACGAATCAACACTGAAAGCACTTGACGCCCGCCTCTACTCTGCTGTAGGAGCAGCAGGCGAACTATTTGCCGTGCGTCGTGAACTATTCGAAGCAATGGAACCGGATACGTTGCTCGATGATTTTATTCTTTCGCTCCGGATCACCATGAAAGGTTATACCATTGCTTATTGCACCAATGCTTACGCCATCGAAAGCGGTTCGGCAGATATGCGCGAAGAAGAAAAGCGGAAAGTGCGCATCGCTGCCGGAGGATTGCAGTCCATCTGGCGACTTCGTCCGTTACTGAATCCTTTCCGCTACGGGATACTTAGCTTTCAATATACATCTCACCGGGTATTGCGATGGTCTATTACTCCGTTCCTGTTGTTTGCTCTCTTCCCGCTGAATATTGCAATTCTGCTGTTGGGCGGTTCCGCGATATTCTACGGAGTGCTGCTTGCCATGCAGGTTCTTTTTTACGGATTGGGATATTGGGGATATTATCTATCCACCAAACAGATAAAAAACAAGTTGCTTTTTATCCCCTACTATTTCTTATTTATGAATGTCAATGTGCTGAAAGGCATCCGTTATCTGAAAAAGAAAAAAGGAAGCGGAGCCTGGGAAAAGGCGAAACGCGCTGAAAAGTAAAACAAATGCTATTATCTTTTGTTATCCTTACTATAAGACATTAGTCTCTATCATCTAATAAAAAACAGACATGAACAGAATATTACATGATGCGAATAACGCACAAAGAATATTGAAACTGACGGCAGATACAATGCTATTGGTTGACAGGCACGGAGTCTGCGTAGACATTGAGCCTCATTGTGATCTATGGTTTCTGCAAGAGGATATACTTTTAGGAAAAAATATATTTGAGCTTTTACCAGAATATACGAGAGAGAGGGTGATGCCCATCTTCCAGATTGTACTCGAAGAACAAAGAAGCATCAGCAAGAACTTCAAGTTGGTGCTGAAAGGCGAAACTTTTTACTTCAAATGCCTCATGTTCCCTTATGACGGTATGGTGCTTTGCCAATATCGCGACATCACGCAAAGAAGCAACGTAAAAAGACAGTTGGAACAGGCAAATCTCACCCTGCGGGCTATCCAAAAGGTAGCCCAGATAGGACAATGGACGTACAATACGAAACAGAATATTTTTCATTATCTTGGATATACCGGTGTTTTGTGCGAGGAAAATGTGCAAAACCTTGCCATTGAGAAATATGTGGAACTGATTGTAGAAGAAGACCGTCAGAGTTTTATGGAATGGTGTCGGGTGAACGAAAAAGAACTCAACATGGAAAGCATCAGCTACCGTGTCCGCCTGAACGGAGAAATCTTCTATATGCGTATCCAGACTTATCTGCGTGAACAGCGCTCCGACGGTAGTTTCAACATCGAAGGCTATATCCAGAACATCACAGACATACAGCATCGTAGAAATGACATCAATACACTGACTCATGCCATCAACAACGCCAAAGAAAGTATCTTTGCCGCCAAGCCCGATGGCACGATTATCTTTGCCAACCGTCGTTTCCTGTACAATCATGGTATTTCAGAAAACGAAGACATCAGTCAATTAAAGATTTACAATGTCGCCGCAGATATGCCTACACAAGAGGCTTGGAACGAACGTTGCAAAGATGTCATACACGGTGGCAGCAGTAACTTTGTGGCCCATCACCCATCTAAAATCAATAAAGGAATATTGGCTTATGAAGGTACGATGTACAACGTGACCAATGATTCCGGAGAAGAAAGTTACTGGTCGTTTGCCCATGATATTTCCGAGAGGATTCGGTACGAAGCCCAAATCAAACGGCTCAACCAAATCATGGATACAACCATCAACAATCTCCCTGCCGGGATTGTAGTGAAGGAAATCAACAACGACTTCCGATACATTTACCGGAATCGGGAGGCCTACAACCGCGATCTTTATAAGAACGACCCTGTCGGCAAGAATGACTTCGATTTCTACCCGCCTATCGTAGCCGAAAAGAAGAGACAAGAAGATATCCAGGTGGCTACCACCGGAAAAGGTCTGCACTGGACTGCTGAAGGAAAGGACAGAAACGGAAACATGATTATCCTCGACAAACGGAAAATCCGGGTGGACGGTGACGAATTATCTTCGCCTATCATCGTCAGCATCGAATGGGACATCACGGAGCTGGAAATAATAAAACGGGAACTTCAATCGTCGAAAGAGAAAGCGGAAATGTCTGATAGCCTGAAGTCGGCCTTCCTCGCCAATATGAGTCATGAAATACGTACGCCGCTGAATGCTATCGTAGGTTTCTCGCATCTCATTGCCGAAAGCGATGATGCGGAAGAACGGAAGACGTATTATAACATCGTAAACGCGAACAACGAACGTCTCCTGCAACTTATCAACGAGATTCTCGACCTCTCGAAGATTGAATCGGGAACCATCGAGTTTTCCTTCGGACCGGCTAGTCTCCATAATCTCTGCCGGGAAGTGCACGATGCTCATATATTCCGTACTCCGCAAGGAGTAAGCCTTGTCTATGAATCCTCGGACGAAAGTCTGATGATTGAAACGGACAAGAACCGGGTATTCCAGGTGATTTCAAATCTGATTGGAAATGCTGTCAAGTTTACGAAGGAAGGAAGTATCAGTTATGGTTACAAACTGGTGGACAATCAGATTGTATTCCACGTAACGGATACCGGAACAGGAATTGAACCGGAGAAAGTGGGACGTGTGTTCGAGCGTTTTGCAAAACTGAACAATCATGCGCAGGGCACAGGGTTGGGGTTATCTATCTGTAAGTCTATTGTTGAACGGCTCGGTGGAAAGATTTCCGTCAACTCCGAATTTGGCAAGGGGACGACGTTTACATTTACTTTACCATACACGATTGCAAATCCTGCAAATGTGGATTCTTCAAAGAAAGAGAATGGTGAAGGGAACATTGCTGGAATAGCATCTGCCGGAAAAACTGCAGATTCGAGTGTTGACAGTTCTGCAAATACACGGCATGCCTGTATTTTGGTTGCCGAAGATACAGACAGCAACTTCGACTTATTGGAGGCTATTTTAGGTAAAGATCACCGGCTTATACGTGCGCATGACGGAATGGAAGCTGTCACGATGTTCGATGAGGTGAAACCGGATCTTATCTTGATGGATATCAAGATGCCGAATCTGGACGGACTGGAAGCTACAAAAATCATCCGTGAACTGTCTGCCACTGTTCCTATTATTGCTCAAAGTGCCTTTGCATACGAACAGGACCGGAAAGCGGCTGAAGAAGCGGGATGCAATGATTTTATAGCTAAACCAATAGCGGATGATAAGTTGAAAGCAATGATTCATAAATGGTTGCTTCCTTCGTAGAGAGCTTAATCCCTCATGATATAACCAGCAAATAATTTAGATTAAATGAAAGCCTTTTACAGACTGTTTTATTACATATCCATCGTGCTGACCAGTATTTTGGCAGGAGTTACCATTGCGGGTGCTTTCGTAGGCAATGCCACACCGGATAGTTTCAAATTTATGCCTTTCATCGGTTTGATACTACCGATACTTTTATTGGCTAATCTTGCTTCTGCTATCTACTGGACGATTCGTTGGCGGTGCTGGGTTTTCATCCCTCTGATTGCTATATTCAGCAATTGGGGGTATATGAGCTGTGTATTACAATCGCCTTTTTTCAGTCCGGCTTCGTCACCGATGGTTAAAATGAATGTATATACTCCGGGAGTGTTGACGGTTGCTACTTACAACGTCGATGCCTTTAACCACGAACATACCGGCTACTCATGCAAGGAGATTGCTTCTTACATGAGAAATCTGCAAGCAGATATTCTCTGTTTTCAAGAATTTGGTATTAACGATGAGTTTGGCATCGATAGTATATCCGCAGCTCTTTCTAATTGGCCGTATCACTATATTCCTTCTTCGCCCGAAGGGAAGAATCTGTTGCAACTGGCTGTTTTCAGCCGTTATCCTATCAAGGAGGAGCATCTTATCATCTATCCTGATTCGAAAAATTGCAGTCTTGCATGTGATATTGAAATCAATGGTCGCACTATCCGCCTGTTCAACAATCATCTCCAAACAACGGAAGTAAGCCAGAACAAGCGCAAACTGGAAAAGGGACTTCGTACGGATGATTCCCAAAGAGTGGAACATGCTGCCCTGGGACTTATCGACGGCTTACATGAGAATTTCCGGAAACGGGCCGTACAAGCTGATCTTCTCAAGCAACTGATAGCCGCCTCCCCCTATCCTACTCTAGTCTGCGGTGACTTTAACTCTCTGCCGTCTTCGTATGTTTATCATACTATAAAAGGTGATAAGTTGCAGGATGGTTTTCAGAGGAGCGGGCATGGGTATATGTATACTTTCAAGTACTTCAAGCATTTGTTGAGAATCGACTACATTCTCCATTCACCGGAACTGAATAGCACGGATTACTTCTCGCCGGATCTTAATTATAGCGATCATAATCCGGTGGTGATGAGGGTAAAGTTGTAAACTACATATAAAAAATAATCATATTATAATATAAGTAGTAAATCGCTTATTATGGTCCTTACAATCATTATTTAACCTAAACATGGGATTACTTCTATTTTTATTTATCTCTCTATATTCATAATGACCAATTTGTAAATCCCAATTATATACAATTCCATTTTTATACACAAAAAAGCCGGATAACTCAAAGTCGTCCGGCTTTCTAATATTATAAGATTAATTCTCGATTAGTTAAAAATGTAACGTACACTAAATTGTACCGAATAAGTAGATCTAAAACTTTGATATGTCCGATATGTATCGGTCAACACATTGTTTCCATTCTTATTCATTGTGAACTCTCCATTCTTATAATTAAGCAAAGAAGTATTATTTACTTGTTTATATACCCCCCAATCATTATTAAGCAAGTTAGGAAGATTCTTTATATCCACACCTACTTGTAGAATATTCTTCTTTCCATTAACATTCAAGAAGAAGTCCTGATTCAATTTAAAATCAATCTGATGATGCCACGGCATTTTAGCTCCACCTCTCTCTGTATATTTACCCTTGCGACTTTTCAAATAACTATCTTGGTTAATGTAATTCCAAAAATCATCTTTTTGATCTTTAGCTGCATAAGTAACATTACCTGATTTATCTTTTGAATCTACAAAGTTCCAGCTGTCTAATTCTTCACGTGTTGCAGGAACATACAACAGATTGTTTGCTCCATAATCACCAACCACATTTCCACCAAAAGTATATGAATAACGACTGTATGAATAACTACCAGCAAAACCCATTTGCATACCTTCATACAATAGTGATACACTTGTTGCAAAATGTTTTCCGTATTCTTTGCGATATCCGATTGTCGCTAATACTCTATCTGGTGCTACATAAGTACCATATCCCAATTCATGTTCATTAATACCATTAACAGAATAAGTATTAGTCTTATAAGCAGACGTTACCTGATCACCAATACCATCACTGTAAGACCGTGCCTTTGAGTGAGTATAAGCAAATGATACATCAAGACCAAAATCAAAATTCTTACGTAATTGTGCAGAAATAGAATAATAGTATGCACCCTTTTTCCAATTCTCTAACAAATATACATTTTGATATTTATTTCTCCAAGTTGCATCACTATACATTGTATATGTATTACGTACATCTCCCGGAGCTAGAGTTACTGTCGTTTCAGATGGTTTGTAACCTGTATTGGAAACAACTACAGGATTATAATCGCGACTATAAATACCCTCAACTGTAAAATCAATATCACCAGGCAATTTCATATCAAATGCTAAAGATGTTTTCCAAGTGGATGGCATCTTCAAATTTGTATCAATAATAGTTGGAGATTGTGGAGCAACAACTTCATTCGGAGTAAATTTCCCATCATAAAGATCTTTCAAAATATCATTTACATTTGTATGGAAATCGGGTTGTTTGCCTGTGTTAGCATCCACCTTATTATAAAAATATTGCGTTTGCCCAACATTTGAGTTTCCGACAGCAGATACTAACCATACGAACGGCAAACGTCCCACGAATAATCCTGTACCACCACGAAGCACATATTTACGTTCGCCTGTCAAATCCCAGTTAAAACCAACACGAGGCGATACAGAAAGCTTAGCATCAGGTAACTGATCAGTAGAATAACGAGTTCCTCCAAAATCCAATTTTGCAAAGTCTTCATTATAGTTATTCTTCAATGAGGGATAAATTGGTAATTCAAAGCGAAGTCCACCTGTAACCTTAAGATTTTCAGACAATGCTATTTCATCCTGCAAATATAGAGAGAATTGTTGAAATTTCATTTCTGCATAAAACTGTGATAAATCCGCAGCATTAGAGTGAGTTATACCAAAAGCAGCAGGTTTCTTACCATTTACAAAATCATCCCATGAGCTATAAACATAGTAACCTCCACCAGCTTGCATATAGCCATTTGTAGCCTTAGTATGTTCATACTGGAAACCAGCCATAAACTTATTTATCCCAACATTCCAATTAAACTCATCCGTTACTGTATATACTGAAGTTTTACGTAAATTACCTTGTGTAAATACATCCATACCAAAACCTGCATATGATGCACCATCTTTTAATATATCAACGGTCGGGAATGGATTACCATCATATTCACGCGGCTCATTCTGATAAGAATATGCAAAACGTAACATATTATTCATAGCTCCATTAGCGAAACGAGAGTTCCATTCACCAGCTACAGATGTAAAATCACGCACTTGATAATAGTTTGAGTTCTCAAAACTCATAGAATATTTAGTACTACGTCCAGAGTCCTTTCCTTTTGGAATACCCAATCCTGTATCACCTGGATAAATATCATCAGCACTCAAAGGACTAGTAGAGCTTGATGGGAAATTTGAATCTTTTGTATGAGTCTTTGTAAAACGGAGACTTAACTTATTATTCAGATTTGCATTCCAATCCAAACGAGCCATAATACGATATGCCGGAGTATTTACAGAATAGTTATTATAACGTCCTGGATCATAGTTATATTTCTCTTTCAAATATTGTCTCATATCATTCAAGCCAACCCAAGTCTCATTTCCGTCAACAATTGTATTTTCAACAGGACGACGTACATTTCCCGTATATTCTTGATCTAAAGATGTACGTGGTTGATAACTTGAACCAGCTGTTACATTGTCCTCATATTCTCCATTCACAAAAAAGAACAACTTATCTTTAATTATAGGACCACCAAAACTTGCACCATAAGTATAATACTGTGATTTAGAACGAGTCAGTTTATAATCCTCAACCTTATCACCACGCAGGTTCTCATTATTAAAATAACCATAAACCGTTCCACGGAATTGATTATCTCCCGAACGAGTTACCGCATTAATTGCACCTCCTGTAAAACCACTCTGGCGCACATCAAATGGAGTTACAGCAACTGTAACTTGTTCCAAAGCATCCAAAGAAATTGGAGATCCGTTAGCTGGAAGATTACCTCCCAACCCGAATGTATTATTAAAAGCAGCACCATCAACTGTTACAAATGACTGACGATAGTTACCACCACCTACTGCAAAACCGTTACCAACATCAGCACCTTGCGGAGAAAGACGCATAATATCGCTAATGCTACGAGAAATAGTTGGAGTGTTACTAATCATATCACGATTAGCATTCATAATAGCACCAGCTCTATCAGACTTCATATTACTCTCTTTAGAAGCAGTCACTACTACTTCGTCCAACAGTTCAGAACTCTCTTTTAAAGAAACATTTAAAACATAATTCTCTCCCAACAACAGATTAATTCCCTTGTAAATTGCTGTTTGATAACCAACATAAGAAATTTCTACTTTGTAAGGGCCGCCGGTACGCATACCTTGCAGATTAAATTGACCGCTAACGTTAGTCACAGTACCATAACGAGTACCTGATGGTTCATGAACCGCAACGATTGTTGCTCCAATGATTGGTTCATCCTGTGCGGTCACTTTACCACTCATCGTGGCTGTAGTAACCTGCGCGCTCATCGTGACGGTAATAAATAACATTACTAGCACTAAAAAAGATCGCATTCTCTTTAACATAAATGTAGTTGATTAGTTAATATAAATTGTTTGCTTTTAAAAACTGTGCACAAATATAATTAATAATATTTAGAACTACATTACGATTATACTACAATTTTTTAAGAGAGATAAACGTTTTCCCTTGTTATAAAACGATAAAGGCTCTACAATATTTGCAGAGCCTTTTATTTTGAAACAGAAAGCATTATAAATGCTTCAATCTATTACTTTATACTAGTCAGTCATTAACTTTCTATAACGAACGCGTTTTGGTTCTTCATTTCCCAAACGTTTCATTTTGTTTTCTTCATATTCTGAATATGAACCTTCGAAGTAGAATACATTGGAGTCTCCTTCAAAAGCAAGGATATGTGTACAGATACGGTCGAGGAACCAACGGTCGTGCGAGATAACTACTGCACAGCCGGCGAAATCTTCCAAACCTTCTTCCAAAGCACGCAGAGTGTTTACGTCGATATCATTGGTAGGCTCATCGAGCAACAGTACATTACCTTCTTCTTTCAAAGCCATCGCCAAGTGTAAACGGTTTCTTTCACCACCGGACAATACACCGCAGAGTTTTTCCTGATCGCCTCCGGAGAAATTGAAACGGGAAAGGTATGCACGCGCATTCACGTCACGTCCACCCATGCGGATCAACTCATTACCACCGGAAATTACCTGATATACGCTCTTATTCGGATCAATATCTCTGTGTTGCTGGTCTACATACGCCACCTTTACAGTCTCTCCTACTTCAAATTCTCCTTTATCCACTGTTTCCAATCCCATAATCAGGCGGAACAATGTCGTCTTTCCCGCACCATTAGGACCAATCACACCGACAATACCATTAGGAGGAAGCATAAAGTTCAAATCGTCAAACAACAATTTATCACCGTATGCTTTAGCCACATGTTTGGCTTCAATGACCTTATTACCCAGACGGGGACCATTCGGAATAAAGATTTCAAGTTTCTCTTCTTTCTCCTTCACGTCCTCATTCAGCAATTTGTCATAAGAGTTAAGACGTGCCTTACCTTTCGCCTGACGGGCTTTCGGAGCCATGCGTACCCATTCCAACTCACGTTCCAGTGTTTTACGACGTTTGCTGGCGGTCTTTTCTTCCATTTCCATACGTTTGGTCTTCTGTTCCAACCAGGAAGAGTAGTTACCTTTCCAGGGGATACCTTCACCACGATCCAGTTCAAGAATCCATCCGGCAACGTGATCGAGGAAGTAACGGTCGTGCGTCACAGCAATAACCGTACCTTCATATTGTTGTAGATGTTGTTCCAACCAGTCGATAGACTCTGCATCCAAGTGGTTGGTAGGTTCGTCCAGCAAAAGCACATCCGGTTTCTGCAGCAACAAACGGCAAAGAGCTACCCGGCGACGTTCACCTCCGGAGAGATTTTCTACCGGCTGATCTTCAGGCGGACAACGGAGAGCATCCATCGCACGCTCCAACTTGCTATCCAGATTCCATGCATCAGTTGCATCAATGATATCTTGCAATTCACCCTGGCGAGCAAAAAGAGCATCCATCTTATCCTGATCCTCATAATACTCCGGCAAACCGAATTTCTGATTGATTTCTTCGTATTCTGTCAGTGCGTCAACAATGGGTTGCACACCTTCCATCACTACTTCTTTTACTGTCTTTGTGTTGTCTAAATAAGGTTCCTGTGCCAAATACCCCACGGAATATCCCGGAGAAAACACGACTTCTCCCTGAAAGGATTTCTCCAAACCGGCGATGATCTTCAATAACGTTGATTTACCAGAACCGTTCAAACCGATAATACCGATTTTCGCTCCATAGAAAAACGACAGGTAAATGTCTTTCAGCACATTCTTATTAGGAGTGAATGCTTTGCTCACTCCTACCATTGAGAAGATAATTTTTTTATCGTCAGCAGCCATAATGTATGATTATATATTGTTGATAATGGCACAAAGATAAGAAAAATGTTTGAATTCTTTTGGAGTTATAAAAAAATGTTCTACCTTTGCACCCGCATTCGAAAGAAAGCACTGAAGGATTGATTCGCTAGCTCAGCAGGTAGAGCACAACACTTTTAATGTTGGGGTCCTGGGTTCGAGCCCCAGGCGGATCACTCAAACAAAAAGCAAAACAATGAAAACCGCTGATAATCAATCATTATCAGCGGTTTTTCTTTTTATCCATACCGCAAATTGAAGCAGAATACCGCATCTTACTGGAGGTGAAATAGGTGGACTTAATTTCCACATAAAAACAAGTCCACCTGATTGGATTATATTTCACTGATTCTCTGCGTTTTGCATAAAACAAACTCTTTTCAAAACATGTATTTTTACACCATCAAAAAAAGAAGAGTATGGCAATGCAAAGAAACTATTTTACGGTATTGTTTTTCCTGAAGAAATCAAAGCTGCTAAAAAATGGAGAAGCACCAATCTGTATGCGTATCACAATAAACGGAAAACGTGCAGAGGTACAAATCAAGCGAAGTATAGATGTTACAAAATGGAATACGCAAAAAGAATGCGCGATTGGCAGGGAAAAGAAGTATCAAGAAATAAACCACTATCTTGATACGATAAGAACTAAAATCCTTCAAATTCACCGTGAACTTGAGCAGGACGGTAAACCTATTACAGCAGATATTATAAAAAATATCTATTATGGAGAACACTCTACTCCCAAAATGCTGCTTGAAGTATTCCAGGAACACAATTCGGAATATCGGGAATTAATGAATAAGGAATATGCCGAAGGTACTGTACTTCGATACGAACGTACAGCAAGATATTTGAAGGAGTTTATCAGTGAACAGTATAAACTGGCTGATATTCCATTAAAATCAATCAACTATGAATTTATAACCAAATTCGAACATTTCATTAAAATACAGAAAAACTGTGCGCAAAATGCAACAGTGAAATATCTGAAGAATTTAAAGAAAATCATCAAAACTGCATTGATAAAGAAGTGGATAACTGATGATCCGTTTGCAGAAATACACTTCAAACAGACCAAGTGTAACCGTGAATTCTTAAACGAAATGGAACTTCGCAAAATCATCAATAAAGATTTTGATATTCAACGATTACAAACCGTAAGGGACATATTCATCTTCTGTTGCTTTACCGGTTTGGCTTTCACAGACGTAAAGAATCTGAAAAAGGAACACCTTGTACAGGCTGATAATGGTGAATGGTGGATAAGAAAAGCAAGGGAAAAGACCGATAATATGTGCGACATTCCATTGTTGGATATACCAAGACTTATTTTAGAGAAATATCAATCAAATCCAATCTGCAATGAAAAAGGATTATTACTTCCTGTTCCCAGCAACCAACGAATGAACAGTTATTTGAAAGAAATAGCTGATGTATGTGGTATTCAGAAGAATCTTTCCACACATATTGCAAGACATACATTTGCATCACTGGCTATTGCAAATAAGGTTTCCTTGGAATCCATTGCCAAAATGTTAGGACATACGGACATTCGTACAACTCGTATTTATGCCAAAATAATGAATTCTACCATTGCCAATGAAATGAAAGTACTGCAAAACAAGTTCGCAATATAATTTTCAACCATTATTTCATTTCTTACAGCAAATATCGCCCTTTGCCACTGACTGTGCAAGGCGGCCCTGTCGGGCTGGTTGGCTGGAAAAAAATCATCCTCGCTTCGCTCCGGTATTTTTTTCCGCCAAGCCTTGCACCGGTCATTGGCAAAGAACAGCCGGGCCAGTAAGAAATTGAAATACTGGCTCCACGGAGCCGGTCATGTCTAATTTAAATAAAAGAATATGACTGAAGAAGTTGGAAAGAAGGTATGTGAAGGTACAGTAGCAGACCTCATGAAGGACAAGACCGGAAAACAGACGGTTATCACGTTGACAAGAAAGAATGCTTACCGAGTGAAGAAAATCAGAGAACAAGGGACGGATGACGAAGCCGTCCTTTTTCATTTCCGTAAACGCTGTACGGGAATGGGCTCCTACGTACACACCATCGAAACGGCAGACGGGGAAACAGAACTGCATCCAAATGAATTTGAAAAATGGGAAGCTGTGGAATTCCTGTATCCCGGCTATCTGGAAGACCTGCTTGATGCTGCATACAACGCATACAGATGGAGTTCCTTCGAACCTGAAGCAAGGGCGGAAACAGACATCATGCAATATGAAAAACAACTTGTAGAGGATCTGAAACTGATTCCGGAAGAAAAGCAGAACGAGTATGTCAGTGCATACCATAGCAAGTTCTCTGCCTTGCTGGGCAGTCTCTCACGATGTGCCAGTCCGATGGTGACAGGGCCTGCCAAATTCAACTGTCAGCGCAACAACAAGGCCTTGGACGCATACCAGAACAGATTTGATGAATTTCATGACTGGCGTAACCGCTTCAAGGCTGCCATGGAAAGGATGAAAGAGGCTGCCAAACCGGAAGAACAGAAGCAGGAAGAGGCATGGAACCGTCTGAAGCGTGACATTGCAAGCAGCGCACAGACCATTCATGATATTGATACCGGTAAAGCAAGAGGATACAGCCGTGCCTTGTTTGTCAGCAGTATCCTTAATAAGGTAAGCACCTATGCAGGAAAAGGAGAAGTGGAAATCGTACAGAAAGCGGTGGACTTCATTACAGACTTCAATGCGCAATGCAAAAAACCGGTTATCACTCCGCGGAACCGTTTCTTCCAACTGCCGGAAATGGCACGCCAGGCCAGACTGAAACTTCAAGAAATCAGAGAACGGGAAAACCGTGAACTGAAATTTGAAGGCGGAACGCTGGTATGGAACTATGAGGCAGACCGCCTGCAAATCCTGTTTGACAGTATTCCGGATGACCAGAGGCGCAAGGAGCTGAAATCATACGGTTTCAAATGGTCGCCGAGATACCAGGCATGGCAACGGCAACTTACACAGAATGCCGTATATGCAGTCAAAAGAGTGTTGAACCTTCAAAACCTATAAGACATGAAAGACCGATTGAAATATGTAATCGATTCCCGATACTTCGACGGAACATGCCTGACAAGTATGAGTGACGGATTCCATAATGACTATGGTGAGGAAACAATCGAAGAACTGCGCATACGGGAAAACAATCCCTATCTGAAAGCAGTGACACCTTCTGATATAGACAAGAAGCTGCGGTTATACAATCAGTCCCTGTCCGAACCGTTCAAGGAAATCACTGAAGAAGACTACTATGACCTGCTGGATGTACTGCCACCCTTGCGCATGAGACAAAACTCGTTCTTTGTGGGAGAACCGTATTACGGAAATATGTACTCTTTCTGCTTTACCCGTCAAGGAAGATATTTCAAGGGCCTACGCTCCGTACTTACTCCGCAATCCGAACTGGACAGTCAGATAGACCGTCACATGGAAATCATCAACCGGAAAGCCGTGATCTCAAAAGAGGAAACAAGCAAAACGATCAGCGGAACCAGACTCATTCCCTATTATTTTTCACTGGACGGAAAACAGCCCGTATTCATCTGCAACCTTGTCATCCAATCAGATTCCAGACAAGCAAGGACGGACATGGCGAATACCCTGAAAAACCTTCGCCGGAACCATTATCAGTTCTATAAAGGAAAAGGACATTACGAAACTCCGGACGAACTGATAGACCATGTATCCAGAAATAAGCTCACCCTTGTTTCCGACAAACATTTCTTTCAATATCCTCCCGACAGGGAATCCGTAACTTTCATCGGACACATCAAGGAGACATCAGAGGAATTTCTTTTCCGGATCTATGACCGTGAATATTTCCTGTATCTCCTAAAAAGATTGAGGACCGTGAAAAAGGAGTCCGCACAGGATATAACAAATATCAAATTATAACATTCGGGGGAATGCGGTAAAATGACTGCCGTATTCCCTCATAAAAACAATACAAGTATGAACAAATCGAACACTCTATACTGGAAAACAGCCACAGATCCGGCTGAGCGCATTGAGGTCAGACTCGTCCTGAACAGTTATATCGACAATGATAATCTGTATGTAGGACTTGAATCCCGGTCTAAAAATAATCCGGAATGCTGGGAATCCTACACGGACATCACCGTCAACCTCAATTCCCTTCCCCCGTTCCATGCCTATGTGGACAACCGGGACTGCAACAGACATATGCATGATTTTCTGACCAGTAACAGAATAGCAGAACCTGCCGGATTTGAATATCAGGGATTCAGAATGTTCCGCTTCAATCCTGACAGGTTGAAGGAACTCGCACCCGAACAGTTCAAGACAATCAGCGCCAAACTGCCACCACAGGATGACATGATAAAGGACATCATCTATCAGGAAAGACATTTCCCTTTGAGAACTGTTCAAGACATTCACGGAATATATCTTGTTTCAAGCAAGGAACTGGAAGAATCTCTGATCGAAGGAGTACGGAACCTGGATGCTGCGGCAAATGAACTGCTGGATGGCATCTGCCTGTTCTGCTCCACACAGGAACTGCGCTATCTTACGGATGCAGAACTGATAGAAACAATCTACGCACAATAAAAAGGAGGAACAAATATGAAAACCGGAGACATTGTATTTCTGAGACGTCCCTATAAGGGATACCGTGCCGTCGAACTTATGGAAAGACTGGAATGCCGCTGGCTGGTCAGGATTGTCGAGAGCGGTCTTGAACTGGAGGTATATGAAGATGAACTTATATCAGAATTTTAATACGGATAAAGTGTTATGGAAAAATATCAGTTTGCATTCCATTCGGAAATAATCGGCTATACCTCACCCCATATCGGCGAGGTCAGAAAAGCCATACACAGAAAAGTGGAAAAGGAAAAGTCTGCCGCCATAAAGAATGATATTGAGCTGCACATGTACAAGGTGCATGACGGCATACCGGTTCTCCTTAACACCTGCTACCTGTATGATGAAAAAGGATGTATGGTACACGGAAGTATCAAGGGAACCAAGGATTATCTGCTTGAGACATGGAGATACCATACAAACAGACATTCCAAAGGTTTCAGTTCCACAAGAATCAGGCCCTACACGACAAGCAGGGCTTTTTCGTTTGTATAACTCTTAAAATCAGGAATCATGAACCAGACATTACAACTTACAGACTATATTCCACAGTATGTAAGCCTCTACTACGTGGACTACCGGGATGACCTTGATGAGCATGAAGACATCCAGGAGGAATGCATCCGTTCCAACAATATGGAAAAACTCTATGAAAAGGCATACGAATGGTATGAGGAACAGGAAAGCTCAAACATGCACGACTATCTGGAGGAGACAAGAAAGAATATGGAAGCGGACAATCTTGCCGGAGAGTTTGAAAAGTATGAAGATGAAATCAGGGAACTTATCTACGACCGGAACGATTCCGACCCGGTAAAGGACCTGATACGCAACTCGTCCGTCACTAATTTCTTCTATTCGCTCGGAGTGGAAATCAGCGGATATCGGACCGGTTGTTCACTGCGGGGAGAATCAGTCGCCATGGCCTGCCATAAGGTACGTCGCGCACTGCATCTGAAAAAGGGGCAGTTTGACGAGAAGATTGAAGAACTGGTAGAGAATGCCACATACGGCGGAGAACTGCGCATCTACTTCAACGCCATGTTTGACAGGCTCATCAGCAAAGACCCTGAGAACGATTTCAAAAGCATCCGTTTCCACGGGAATGTAATGGTGGCCATTGCCGACAGCCGGAACGGTTCCGGACATCATGTACGGATTCCGCTGGACATCACCTTCCCTTTCCGAAGGGAGAATCTGTTTGTCGATTCACAGGTACACTATTCCTATGCCAATGAAGTCTGCGGAATGACCAATGACTGGTGTGATTCCACAAAATGGGAAACGGGCATGATACCTTTTACCGGATCTGTCCGAAAAAGCCGGATGGCTGAATACAAGAAACAGGAAGCCGCTTACGAGCAGACATTCCGAAGCGGGAAATGCACCTTCGGTGACATGAACTACAAACGCCATCGTGACGTGCGGTATTCGAATGAATATCCTGCCGGATGCAGATGCCCTCATTGCGGTACTTTCTGGATTGACTGAAAAAACATTTACCAACCAATAAATTCAAACGATATGAAAATCTGCTGTTCACAAGAGCATTACGACAAGGTCGTACAGTATGCAAAATCAATCAATGACAAGACACTGGAAAACTGTCTTGAACGTCTAAAACAATGGGAGAAGAATGAGAACCGTCCATGCGAAATCGAACTCTATTACGACCATGCGCCTTATTCGTTCGGATTCTGCGAACGTTATCCGGACGGGAATACAGGCATTGTCGGAGGACTGCTGTATCATGGAAATCCGGACGAGTCCTTTGCCGTCACCATGGAACGTTTCCACGGATGGAGCATACATACCTGACATATATGCGACAGTCTGTATTGGGGAGCCTCATGCAATATGGGGTTCCCTTTTTTTATGCCGCAGACATGATGACAGCATCCTCATTTCTTGCTGCAAAAATAGCTGTTTGCCGCGCAACTCCCGCAAGGCGGCCCTGCCGGGCTGGTTGTCTGGAAAAAAATCATCCTCGCTTCGCTCCGGTATTTTTTTCCGCCAAGCCTTGCAGGGATGCGGGCAAACAGACAACAGGGACAACAAGAAATAAGAATGCCTGTACCTTACAGGCAGACAATGTATAACAATAAATATCAGAAGTCATGATTACAGACCAGAAGACACAGAACAGGCTTCACGCGGATACCGGAACGGAACTGTTCTCCATCAGACAAAGGAAGGAAGCCGTCACAAGGATGCTGGACATTCTGAAAGAGACTCCGGAATACCTGCAGGTTATGAACCATATACCGGCTTATGCCATGGATGACGATACGTCAGAATGGTGGAAATCGGAAGAATCGGAAAATTTCATGAACTCACTCCTGGAAGTGATGGAAAGCTATACTCCGGACGGATACAGGTTCGGACCGAAATCCGGCACGGCCGACCTTTACGGCTACTGGGAAAGCAAGACCGGACGGACAACCCTCTTCCATCTGCTTTTCAGTCTGGAAAGCGGATATGAATGGGGAAAAGGTCTTTCCCATGAGAAAACAGATGCATTCTACAAGGAAATAAAAGAGAAATTTCATGGAGAGGGATTCGACACGGACAGAACAGGCTGTACATCACAGGCCATGTATCTTGTAAAAGGAAAGACACGCCTGTACGTGCATCCGATGGAAATAAGCGGCTACTGTGAAACACTGCATATTCCACAGATTACAGCCATACTGAAAAAAGGAGGCTGTACATTCCGTCTTGTAAAGGATACGATAGCGGAAGAGGTGTATTCCTTCACCGATGAAGAAGAAATGGAATATTACCGTGCCAGATACGGAACATGCATCCACCGGAATATACTGGATGCCTTCAGCAACCGCCGGGCAGGAAAAGAGGACATACTTTCCATGATGGCATCACGGATAAATGTGGCGACGACATCACATCTGCACGGTATCGGATATGATTCGCCTGCATACAGGTTTGTGCATGAGGCATACGACAGACTGGTAAACAACGGAAAGCTGAAGGAGAATGTCCGGAAAATCGGTTGCTGCAACATCATAATGGCCATTTCAAATACCAACGCAATATGAGACTGAATTACAATGACATACTGCTTCTGGCAATATGGGAATACAACAGGAGACAGGACGAGGATCTGACCCTGGAACTGTTTCAGGAAACATTCGGACAGGTTCCCGGCGCACATTTCCATGACAAATGGGTGCATTATTACAACAGGAACCTGCTGATGATGGCCGCCTATTTCAGGGGTGAGGAAGAAAACGGCCAGAAATTCTGTGATATGATCACCCGACAGGTTGAACGCTATACACAAAACAGGAGGAGAACAGGATGAATACAAAGATACGATATGACCTTGACAGTCTTGAACTGGCAAACGGTGACTTCGGGTATCCCATTACAGAAAAGGAAGTACGGAAAGTGAACCGTATGCTGGAACTGATGGAGAATGTCCGAAGCAGGCAGATGTGCCCGACAGAAGGAGACTGCGTGGAATTTGTCTCACGTTCTGGTGACTATTTCGGAAAAGCTCATATAGAACGGATAACAGGAAAATATGCGGATATATGCCTGATACCGGAAACGGTATTCTGTTTCGATGACATGGGAAAAGCCGCCTATGATACCACCGGAAGTCCCTGGACGCAGGTCAATATCCGGAACATGAAACCCGCAGGTACAGAAATCCGCATATTCAGGACATGGGGATTCGGGAAGCGCAGCAGTACGGGCAGTCTAAGGTTCGATGCTCCGGTCAGGAAATGGGAATACAGAGAACCGAATCCGTTGTATGACGGTTACACCACCCGTAACTGGTTCCGCTATCATATCATGAAACACCGGGACAGGGAAAGGACAGGCGAATACACCTTCCGCAGCGATTCATTCACGCTGTACAGCCGGAGCGAGCTGGACGAGCTGGCCGCAATCCTGAAAGGCAGACTCTACAAGGGAATCCTGCCTGACTCTCTTGTACTTTGGGGATACCGCATGGATATTAAGGAAATATCACGTGAGCAGTGGAACGGTATGGGACAGCACGGACAAATCCGCATGAAATTCATGGGATACGGTCCGGTCAGAATCCACACGGACAATGAAAACCATACCGTAACAGTATACAGAATCAACGACAGTCTATAACCAATTATAAAATAAAGGAATATGGCACGATATGAAATCTCCAACGAAGTCAGGCCGCTCGACAGGCTCATCACAGGCTTTGCCTCCTCATGCGGCTATGAAATACAGACCGTATTCAACGACCTGCTGCGTTTCATCATCCACGGCTTCTCTCCGGGAGCACCGCCAATAAGCAACTGGAAATACAAGCGTCAGCAAAACGCCTCGTTCATGGAAATGACAGCCGAATGGACACGTATCATGCAGAAACAAATCGGCAGGTCGGGCTGGTTCGACGCTTTCGGTGAACTCTACATGGCTTACTGCTCAAAACCGGGACAGCAGGCAAACGGACAATTCTTCACGCCGTCACATATCTGTGAACTCATGGTCATGTGCGCGGCAGGTAAAAAAGAGACCGGACAGAGGATGGGAGACCCCACATGCGGCAGCGGAAGACTCCTGCTGGCATACCATGCGCACAATCCGGGAAACTATCTGGTCGGAGAAGACATCAGCCGGACCTGTTGCATGATGACCGTATGCAACATGCTCGTCCACGGGTGTGTCGGGGAAGTGATCTGTCATGACAGTCTCCAGCCGAAGGCATTCACCGACGGATGGAAAGTCAACCAGGCTCTGCCTTTGACGGGAATACCTTCTATAAGACGCATGAAGGAAGAGGAATACAGGAATCCTCTTCCGGAAAATATCGGACGCTTCAAAGAGGCAGTCCGTATCATCAACCTATTGGACAAATAATTACCAACCATTTAAAAATATAATTATGGAAGCTTTAGCAACATTGAACAATCAGAGACAGTTTGATTTCCAGAACAACGGAATCGAAGTAATGGACCTTGAAACACTACAGCGTACCTACAAGGAGAACGACATCTACGGCAATCCGGTAAGGGGAATCTACCACTACCAGGTCATCCAGCGCATGACGGACATCTGCCGCCGTCACAACCTGAACTACGAGGTGGAGGAAATCTTCGCCGCCCAGAACAAGAACCGGACACAGCCCGGAGTGGTCATCTTGCCGCAGGTGGAACAGACCTATGGAGAGAAGGCGGTAGAAGCACATGTACTGCGCAGAATATTCACAACCATCCGTATTCTGAACGGGGATACCGACGAACTGACAACCACACTCGTGGTAGCCTACCATCAGGACGGTATCCAGGCGGCAATAGGTCCCTGCGTACGTATCTGCCACAATCAGTGTATCCTTTCACCCGAACGAAGCGTTGCCAACTACGGTAAGGACAAGGTGACTACCGAGGAACTGTTCGGGAAGGTGGATGACTGGATGCGCAATTTTGAGCGTGACATGGATGCGGACAGAAGCCGAATCCAAAGGCTCAAGGAAAAGGTGTTGACACCCGGTGAATTATACATGATCATCGGTATGCTGACGGCTCTGCGTGTATCCCATGACAGTGCAGACAAAAGACTGGCATCACAGGTGGACACCTATCCGCTTAACCAGGGACAGATTTCCGTATTTACGGAAGAACTGCTCAAACTCTCACTTGAACAGCCACGCATTACAGCGTGGGATGTCTACAATGTAGCGACAGAAATCTACAAGCCTGGAAAGACTGATTTTCCTGCCATGATTCCACAAAATGGAGCAATGGCCGATTTCCTGCTTTCATATAACCAGAATTAGAATCTGAGACCGAAGACAACAGGCCCGGTTCCGTCACCAGCGGAATCGGGCTTTGTATTTTATTAACTGTAATAATCAGATAAGATATGGCAGCAAGTAACAGAAAAAAGGCTGAAATGTATATCCTTTTCAGCTGCAACGCATGGCACGAATACAGTTCATTCGAGCCAAAGGCGGTTTTCTCTTCCATAGAAAAGGCAGCAGACTTCCTACAAAAGAACAGAAGAAAACTGAAACTAGAGGAAGATGACGTCGAATGTTTCAGACAGCACAGTCAGACTCAGGGCAGGAATACCAATTACCTGGTACAGTCCTGTCCCTACAATCCAGTCCGTGCAAGAGACTTGGAATGACAAAGAATCCATTCATAAACAATCATATAAAAATATACGACTATGACAAATGATGAAAACACTTACATCGGAATGTCCCTGCCGGAAGGAATACGGTACATCACCGTTTTTGAAAAAGGGGATTTTGAAAACTGCGGAAGAATACTCAGGACATTCTATCGTACGGAAGACAGGGTGAGAAAATTGCTCGCTTTGGGAAACCTGCTCCATTTGGGAGGCAGTCTCTCATCAAATGAAAACAAGACAAGCTGTTGGCCTTTGAATAATGGGAATCCCATTCACGAAGCAAAGGAAATATCAGGCAAGGAAAAGTTCTTCCTGCTCGGTGACTGGACTTACCTGTATGAAAATGGCAGATGGTTTCTGGGCTATGAAGGAAAAATCTATGAAATCAGCAATCCTGAATTTTCTGTCTTTGTTCCCGACAAGGATCATACACCTTCCCCTCTGGACAAAGGACTTTCCTTTGCCGTAATCGGCGAAACGGGAAAACTGGAATTCACTCCGGAAATTGTCAACGGATGGGATACCTGGAAAAGCCTTCCCAAAAGAGTCAGTGAAAAAGGAAAAACGGTATATGTATTCCGCAAAACACAACTTATAAAAGTCATCAAACCTAAAAAACTGGAATCATGAAAGAAATCAATATGACAAAGGCTATATCATGTATGCCGGACAAATTCATCACAATGGAAATGGTTGAACTGGCCGCGACCGAACACCGTCCGGAACTGGTCAACTATCTGCCGGAGAAATATATTACTTCTGAAATACTTGACAGTATATTCAAAACAGATGATTACGGATGGCGTTCCTGGCAGCTTTCGAAGATACCTGAAGAAAAACGTAATCGCCAGATTTGTCTAAGGGCAATAAAGGCCGAAAAGAGTAATTTTCCTGACATACCGGAAAAATACAGGAACAGTGACATACTTGAATCGCTGTTCGCACACAGGAATTTCATGCACTACCTGCATCTGATACCTTCATCCTCATGGAACAACGGAACAGTCCGTGATGCAATATACTCCCTTTACCGTGACGTACAGCAAAACGGAGGTTACCGGTACTGTTCTGAGAGGTATGAACAGCAGTTCTTATATGAAACAAGCGTCATGCTTTCTTTCGTTCCGCGACAAGCCAAGGATTTCAGACTTTGGAAAGAACTGATCCATGACGGACGTATCGCAACCATGACTATCGACAAAATGATGCCTAAATGTTTCAAACAGGCAGCATACTACAAGGAATGGGCCATACGCTGTATCAAGGAAGTGGATACACGCTGGCTTGACTATGACACCGTATGGAAGGCCATCTGTCACAAGACAGGCAACCTGCATGGCATTTTCGATTCATACGGACATTACGAGTGGTTCTCCAAACATGCGGATGATGCCATGGCTGACAAAGCAATGGAGCTGGAACCTAACCTGTTTAACAAACTTCCCAGACGGTTCCGGACACCGGAAAGACTTATTCATACACTTGAAGTAAAAAGAGAAATCAACAGTTACAACTTCATTCTTGAACCGAACTTGATGACGAAAGAGGTTTGTATGGCACTGGCCAGAAGGGATTCGTTCTACCCTGATATTCCATCGGAACGCTGGAACAGGGAACTTGTGGAATATTTCACCGAACACGGAAACAGCATGTATTGGTTTCCTCAACTGCCGAAAAAACTACAGACCAGAAAACTTGCCGAGAAGGTTCTCAAGGAGAAGCCGCAATACTTCCATTATCTGCGGATGGAATTCATCACACCTGAAATGTCCAGGCTGTTATGTCAAAAAGACCAGGATAATATCCGTCATTTCAAGGAGCGTGTCATGGAGTTCCAGAAATATACAGGACTTCCAGCCGAATTCTATGGATGTGAAACGGATTTCGAGCATATCAGAGACCGTGATGACAGCCGCCGATACTGCCGTATAGGACTCGCTTACATCGCCTTACAAAAATGTAAACGCGGATGGCATGAAAGTGAATACTATCTCATCATGACACGCCATCCCAACCGATATATGCCTGCCGAAACAGTGTTCAGAAAACAAATTACCACATTCCACCGGACATGGCTGGAAAAGACAATATGTGACAACGACCCGCAATTCCGGATTCCGAAGATTCAAAAGGATTTGAAGGATGTACAGGCCATGCGGTATTATGAGGTGGAACATATTCGTACCATACTGGGTTGCGAAATATTCCGCAACTCTTTCATGGGACAGACAGTGGAATACTGTATCCTCAAGGACGGACTGACCTACCATGACAGGAACATGGAAAGGCTCGCTTCCGGCCTGCAATACAAGATCCGTCAATTGAAGGAGCAGGCTGTACTCCCCAAAGGTACTGATGACTCTATAGAAATCAATGCTGAAACGGTACACCGCAATATGGGGTATTGTCTGATCGGAATAGAAGCCTTTGCGGAAGACTACGGACTGGACATAGCCCGGACATATACCCTGAAAGAGCTGAAGGACGTTATCCATGAACAGGGATACAAGCCTTCACTGGAGAAATACAAAAAAGAAGTCCAACATCTAAATCTTATCTGAATATGAATATTTTCCAAAAAAGAATTGAAAACCTGTGCGATGAAATCATCGGCAGGATACTTGCACTGATGCAGGCAAACTCGGTTTCCGAAGTAATACTTAAAGACAATGACAATCCGGTTTACGTAATCTGGTTTGACAAGACCGGTGATCCGTGCGAATGCTCCGTACACAAGGTAACTGCCGTCGGAGAAGGAATCACACTTGAAGTCCATGATAAGATAACCGGAGAAAACTACAAGGTCACAAGCCGCCATGAGGCGGCTCTGGCCAATCCGGTATGGCTTAACGACATTCTGGAAGCCATGACAAACATCTTTCAGATAAAAAATACGGGACTGGAAGAAAATATTATATGTTGCAAATGTGGAGGAAATCATGTAGTCTGCAATGCCTTCATCAATCCGAATACAAAACAGTTCTATAATTATGATGATGAGTCATTCTTGTATGGATGGTGTGAGAAGTGTGACAATTATACCATTCTCTGCGACATAGAAACTGTAAAAAAGGATATGGAAAACGGTTTTAAGGAATTTGTCGAAACATACGGGAGAAAACCTGAACTTGCAGAGTGCGAAATTATATGGAAAGACAGCCTTAATACAGAATACGTAAACATCGCCCTCACGGATATACCTGAAGAATATGATAATACAATATTTTTCTACTGTAAAAGCCTCTCCGATTTGAAATCACTGGCTGACTACGGAAAAGAGGATTTCATAGTAACGGGTTACATCAATTTCACAGACTTGGGAAATAAAACATAAAATCTTTTTTATGTTCCAAAAGTTGCCTGATATGTAAACTTTTTATATATTTGCGTCATGAAACAGGAACGGATCATATCAGCATACAAGAATTATTTTATGGACTTTATCTCATCTCTCAGAAAAGAGGAAGCCCGTAAGATATACTACATTCTTGATATGCTGAAAGTACAGGAAAGGGTAAGCAGCAAGTTCGTAAAGTATCTGCGTGAAGAACTCTATGAAATCCGTGCTGAATATGGAGGCAATATCTTCCGGGTATTCTTCATATTTGATGACGGGAACATCGTAATCCTGTTCAACGGATTTCAGAAAAAGACACAGAAGACACCGCCTTCTGAAATAGAAAAAGCATTAAAGATAAAGGAGGAGTATTATGAAAGCAAGAAATGAAAACCTGACCAGCATCGATGCTATCATGGATGCGGAATTCGGCAAGCCGGGAACACCTGAACGTGAGGAGTTCCGTAAGGAGGCATACGCCTACTGCATGGGACAGATTATATGTGATGCCAGAAAGAAGGAAAAGATGACCCAGTCCGAACTGGCTGAAAAAATCGGAACCAACAAGTCCTATATCTCCAGAATAGAAAAAGGTATTGTAGATCCGGGTATCAGTACATTCTGCCGTATCATTGATGCGCTCGGATTGAAGATTGAAATTGTCAAACCGGTATTATAATGGAAAATTATCAGGAAAAAGCCAGGGAAAACTTTTACCGTAACCGTCCATACGGCATTCACATTGATTATGCCCGAAAAGGATTTGTACTGTTCAATCACTATACAAACAGTCTCGGAAAACAGGAAACCGGTTCCATCGAAGGACTTCCCCTTGAAAAGTTCGAGGATGTGGACGCGATACCATTGAACGGGAAAATTATAAAAAATGGTAACCGGACAACAGACATCTATTTCTATACAGACGATTCAAATCCTTACAAAAACATGAAGTTGGATATGGATGCTCTGAAACAGTATAATCGGTTCATTTATCCCCTGTCACTTTTTTTAGACAGGATATTATAACAAGACAGCCGTGAATCATGACAAATTCACGGCTGTCTTGTTTTCTATGGCATAAACAATAATCTGTATTCTTCTTTTCTTCTCCTTTCTATTGACGGAATTTTCTTTCCCTTATAGTGACAATATCGTATGAAGTCCGCATAAATGTCCCGGTTACCGGCTTCCAGTTTCCTTATCAACGTGCTTTTGGGTATCCTGCCATAACCGAGCAACTTATATGGTCCCACCTGGTATGCCAGACACGCGACGATCAGTGAATCTTTACCCAGATGTCGGAACAACGCACACATTTTCTTCAGATCCTTTCTCAGAATACTGTCTCCCTCACTTTCTGTCAGACATACGGGAAACTTTTCCCCTTTTCTGATACGGTGACCGTATGCAACATACGGATGATGTTCCGGACCATGCCATCCTTCATATTTCTTGATACACTTGACAGCCGTTTCCCAACGTGAGTCTTCCACATTCTCCTGTGCCCGCAGGGAAGTTACCGTCATGGCCAGTACCACCAACGGCAGTACTGACCTTAGAAGTCTAACGGTTATTATAGGGCACCTCCTTCCTGAACTGACAATGAATCTTCCACAGCATCCGTCTCTTCATCACCTGCATCGTTGAAGTCAAATTCCATTTCCGTCATGTTTCCCCAATTGTCCTCGACAACGACAATGAAGTTCTGCGCCTCGTCACATAGTGAAGTATAATACAGCCTGAACTTCCGGTCCTCCAGCAGATAACGGTCATTCGGCTTGAATTCAAGACCGTTGTCCAGTTTCAGGGAACCTTCCCCGTCATACTGGAAATAACGGATCGTATAGACCGTACCGTCAAAATCGCCCTCACTTTTGAGTTCACATCGTATTTCCGCCGTCTCATTCCTGTTCAGTTCCTTGGGAACCGGCATTGTTTCCACGGTAAACGGATAACTTTGCTGGATTTCCAGCTCGGATTCGCACGAGGTCAGTACAAGACTGACCAGACCTATGCAGAACATGGCAATCTTGCCTGCCAGCCCAAATCCTTTTCTCATATTCTTTTCTGTCTTCATTTGTTTTCCTTTGTTTTTGTCAGATATTCATTCAAGTCCTTAAATCCATCATACAGACCGGAACAGTCCATAACCTTATTCCCGAAATGTATGTTCAAAGTCTCCAGTGCTGTAATCCCGGCCTGGTCACGGTCAAGAAAGCACCGGATTTTGCCGTAACCCTCCAGAACGGCATACGACCGTTCCAGATTGGATACTGAGTTCAGCACCAGGCAGTCCTCGTCCGCCACAGTCCGCAATACCAATGCCGAAAGGAAATCCACAAATCCTTCAAACACACAGCACGTATCCTGTTTCTTTCCGGACAGGGACACACAGGAAATGTCCTTGGGAGAGATGCATCCCTTGAACATCGGGTTACGGAGTTCATAACCGCCGCTCCGGTTCATGAAGCCTATGGCAAAATACCGTTTGCCCCGTATTCCGTATGCAACTTCCTTGCAGAACCTCCCGGCTATGGCCGGATCAATGCCTCTCTCTTTCAGGTAGCTTTTCAATGCCTCATGACTCAGTTCCGTCACTTTCACGTCCTCGAATCCGGAAACGCGGGGTATCTTCTTACGTTCCTGTAAAAGCCGGAGGGGAAGGATGCCGGATTTCCCTGAAAGGAACTCCAGCTGTTCCATGAAACCGGTGCTTCCGGTCAGTTCTCCGGCAAGATGGAAGATGTCACCTCCCTTTCCGAGGCCAAAATCAAACCAGACATTCCGCTGCGTATCCACCTTGAAGGATGCGGTTCTCTCATTTCTGAAAGGGGATCTGAACCAGACATCATTTCCTTTACGGGATACAGGCATATGCCCCAGATCTTCAAGAAAACCGACAAGAGAAATCCGTCTAATCTGTTCCAGTTCCATAACCCGCTAATTTATCATAAAACGAATGCCGATTCCATATTGGGTATGGCAATATCCGAGACTTCCGCCCCACAGGAAACGCTCACGCAAGGAAGCCGTCAATGCCACACGGTCGGCAAGGTACAGTTCCATCTCCAGCGTCAGGGCACAGCCGTACACAAAGGCATCGCCGTTTTTCAGAGTGGCCCCGTCATAGAGTTTTTTATCGGACCAGTTTACCGTCTCATATCCGGCCAGTGCCGATCCTCCAAGATTGAGGAAGAACACTTTTCCCGCATCGGAAAGGAAATTCAGGTAATATCCACCTTCTGCCGTAAACTGCGCCGAAGGGATGGTCACATGACGGTAACCGTGTTTCATATGCAGGTATTCCGCTCCATATACCCATTTGTTCCCGCCTTTGGCATAACTTGAAAGTGTCATTCCCATATAGTATCCGTTATCGGAAGCCATACCTCCACGCATTTCCACACCCTGCATCCTTGGCAGAATCCGCTGGGCGTCTGCCTGCCCTACGGAAAGGACAAGCAGCAATGCCAGCATATACAATACTTTCGTTCTCATCGTACCTTCAGCTCATTGATGGTTTCCGCACGCACCAGGTCTTCGTTGACCACCTCAAAACTCTGGTGACGGCCGCCCTGTTTCTCATACATCTCCACAACCAGTTTCTTGTCGTCCGGTATCGTAAACTTGGGAAGGGCGAATACCGTGCATTCCGAATCCCTGCCGTTTACACGTGTCACATAATTATAGGCACGCAGCGGATAAATCACCTGCTCCTGCATGGCCGTACGCTTCATCACCTTTTTGTCAACCACCTTGAACGTAATGAAATCCACGTCAAAGGGCACGTTCGAGGAGTTCTTTACCTGGGTATGGAAATAAAGAAGGTCATTATGGGTGTACAGCCCTTTGAGCAGATACTGGATACCGAAACGCTTGCAGCCGATATGACGGATACGGCGCTTGTCATTCTCATACACGGATTTCATGATAAGACGTACCAGACGGGGTGACTCGTTATCCAGCTCGGTCAGATAGATTTCCATGGCATTGTTGGGACGGTTCACCGATTCTCCGTCATGGATGAAATCACACATCTCCACATTCAGCAGAAGCGGCTCGTCGGCATACTTCACGTTGAAGGTATAGAAGTTCCCGTCTTCGGTTATTACAGACATATTGGTCTCCTCCCTGAAATTGCGTGTCGTGGCCTTTACACGGATTACATTCTCGGCACCGTCGGCCTTGCCGGCTATCAGGTTTGTAGAACCGAGATCCACATACTTGACCGGAGCCGGGAAAATGACATGAACAGTCTTGTCATACGTTATTTCCAGTCCGTGCGGCGGAATCATCTGGCTGAAACCGATCTTGCGGGTCAGCCCCTCATAATAATCACCGCTACTCTGCTGCGCCCAGGCAGCCGATACGCCCAGCAAAAGGGCAAACATCATCAGAATCTTCTTCATGTGCTTTTGTTTAATGGTTGTCTTTTCTTTCATAGTTTCCTGTATTTCATTTTTCCGGTGAATGGAGCAGTACCCGGTGTCCGGCCTTCAAAGTAATCTTTACCGTACGCATCCGTTTGGATATGTACTGGGAAACGCCCTGTATCACACCTTTTCCCAGATCAGAGGCAATCTGCGCCCCGGCATCGGTGGAAATGTTGATGCTGCTGTTCATCGAGGTTCCCATATTGGCGGCAATCTCTCTGGCAGCGTCATATTCCAGTGAACCCGGCACCAGGATTCCCTGCTGTCCGTCAAGATCATAGACTTCCAGCTCCACCGGCAGGATAGTTCCCTTGTATTCCACGGCATTGACCATGATTTCCAGACGTTCACCCTGTATGCGTGTGCCACCTACCAGTACGGTCCCTTTCGGTATGAAACGTCCGGCAACGGACATGGGCTCGGTAAGCCGCAGGCGCAAGGCCTGTCCGTCGGATACGGTCTGCGTACCATGTACACAGGCGGCAATGGTATTGCCTTCCGTTACTGTCTTCCGTCCGACAGCCGTATTGAAACCGGCATTGCGTTCTCCCGAAAAGGCGGATATGAACTCTTCGTCGCTCATAGGTCTGGAAAGCGAGGATACCACCTCATTGTGGACCTGTTTCACCGGTATGGCCTTTTTGTCCTCCGCCTTTCTGACGGGAGAAGGAGTCTCCACTGCCTGACGGTTATTGTATTTGGCGGCCAGTTCGTAGGATTTTTCCATCAGGGCCATCTTTTCCTCCATGCCTGACAGTGGCTCCTGCTTCTGCTGCTGCATACGCTCCAGTTCTTCAACCCTTTCCAGAAGCCTTTCCTTTTCCCGATCGGTCCGCGGTTCATAGATGCTTCCCAGCGTACGGTTCATTTCACGGTAGGCTCCGGCTGAGGTACTGACCGGTCCGGCATTGCCTTTTTCTGTTTCCGTTTCCGTGTTTGTTTGCCTCTCCGGTATAATGTTATCGGGAAGACGGACACTGTCTTTCCGTTTCTCTTTGGCAAACATGGACTCCGCAGCTTCAAAGAATGTCTTCCTTTTCCTGCTTTCCTGTTCCATCAGGGCCTTTTCATAGGCATCCTTCTTGTTCCCTTCCAGGCGGCTGTCCTCGGGAGAAGGGATTTCCGTATTGAACCCCTGTCCTTTGTCCTGCCGCTCCCGTTCCTGCCCGGAAGGTGAGAATATCAGATAGAAACTTCCCAGACACAGCAGGAACATCAGCGGATACACCACAAATCCGGCACGTTTGCGTTTCTGTTCCTCACTCAGCGGCTTCCTGTCCTTTGAGGACCGGAGCCTGAACGGTTTCATCAGCCGTTCCATTACTTTCTTGACTTTTTCTTTCTCCATTTCTTACAATAGATTGAATGAACTCCATACGGAGTGAATCCTTTTCCATAAATTCCATTCCGGACTTCCGGTTCTTACTGCCCATAAACGGCCGGAATGCCGTATAGACACATGCGGCGGCAAACGGTACAAACAGTATCCAGAGGACGGCCTTGCGCTGTTTCGCGGTAAGTCTGTGACAGAACCCCCTGAGTTGAAGGTCCGCCTGTCTTGTCAGGTTCCTTTTCATCGCTCTACACTCCTTATGTCCTTGTTTTCCAGTATGGTCAGATGTTCGATGATAAAGCCGTTGGGGTTGTCATCGGAACGGGACGTATTCTGAAGCTGGCAGTCAGTCACCAGCGAACGTTCCGTCACATTACTCTCACGGATAATCATCTGGCGGGCATACGTCCTGGCCCTGTAGGGGTAGCCGGAAAAGTCGCAGACCACGCTGTCCACCCGTACCACCTGATTGATGTTGCCGGAAATGAGACGGTTATAATATCCTTTCTCGGCAAAATCCACATAGTAATGATAGGCGCTTTTGTCCGCCAGCTGCAAGGCACGGTTGATATTGTGCTCGATGGCATCCTTCTGTGGCGACAGCCCGAAAAAGAGCTCATGGAACCTTCTTACATGTTCCCTGGCTTCAGCCGGACGGTTCTGTGAAAGATCCTGTGAAAGGGCAAGCATCAGTGACTTGCCGCCATCGAGTACATAAATCTTCTCACGCTGTTTCTCCGCAAAGCGGTATGAGTTCCACAGGGCAAAGACGGTCACAAGCGTGCAGCATCCGACAAAGACCGCAAGCATCAGGCGTATCCGTCTGAAACTGCTTTCAATATTGGTCAGTGATTTGAATTCCATCTGTTTTCATTTTAATGTTCCTGTTCTGTCTATTTTCCACGCAGACGACCTCCGATATTTCCAAGTCCGGAACCTGCGGCACCGGCTGCAAAGCCTCCGGCCTTGGTCGCGGTACGGTTGATGTTGCGGTTGTAGTTTCCGGCACCGCCTGCCTGCACAATCCATCCGGCCACGGTCGGCACGGTAAAATATCCGATGATACCTATCAGCATGAAGATCACATATACCGAATTGGAGTTGTCCAGCGAATAGTTCGGGTTGTTCTGGAGCTCCAGGATGTCGTTCTGCAGCATGAGCACCTGAATCTTGGCCAGCATACAGCTGAAAAGGTCACTCACGGGAAGCCACAGATAGACGGAAATGTAACGTGTGAACCACTGACTGAGCGTGGATTGGAAACCGTCCCACACGCTGAAGGCAAAGGCAATGGGACCGAGGATGGACAATACCACCAGAAAAAAGGTCCTTACCGTATCTATCAGCAGGGATGCCGCGGCAAAAAGCAGTTCCAGCAGACTGCGGAAGGCATCACGGATATTCTTTTCCAGATTGTACATGCCCACTTCCATATACATGCCCATGCGGGTTGCCATGGCATCGGGCGACCATCCGAGCTCGTCCAGCTGACGGTCAAACTCCTCGTCGCTGACCAGATAGGCCGTTTCCGGATTACGGAGCATGGCTTCATGTTCCAGCCTGTCCTTCTGCTCACGGTACTGCTGCATGTCCATCGTCTGCCCCTCAAGCATCCTGTGGGTTCCCTGCACAATCGGACTCAGCACCGTATTCATCGTTCCGAGTACCAGGGTCGGGAAAAGCATGATGCAGATGCCTATCGCAAACGGACGCAGAAGCGGATACACGTCTATCGGTTCGGCACGGGCAAGCGACTGCCAGACACGGACGGCCACATAGAACAGGGCACCGAGTCCGGCAAGTCCCTTGGCCACATCCAGCATATCCTCACAAAGGGGCATCATTTCATTGTAAAGGCTCTCCAGAATGGTATGGAGATTCGAGAAATCCACGGATAACAATACCATAGGCTACCAGTATTTGGAGATGTCATTGCCATAGAGCTTCAGGACACGGTCAAGGTCATTCTTCTTGCGGGCACGCAGGAAACTCACGGCTATATTCCTGTTCGTATAGTAATTCACGAGATTGCGGTAACGGCGCATGCTGGCATGGCAGTCATCCACAACGTCCATACGGTCCTTGTCGGTCATGGAAAGGGTACTGACGTTAATTACCTGCCTGAGGTCCTGCAACACCCCGTTGCTCTCTTCAAGAAGCCTGGTATATCCGAAAGCGATGGCATCCAGCTCTTCGGGAGAGAAGTTCTCGTCACCCAGCATCTTCTGGAAATTGGTCACATAGATTTCCGACACGTCACCGACCATCAGGATGACCTCACTGACCTTACGGGCATCCTTCACCAGATTGTTTACGGACTTGAGGGCATCATAATACCTCTTGTACTGCTCGTAGATTTTCACGGTCTCAGCAAAATTCTTGGCGGTACTTGCTGCGGTGGATGAAGTGTGCACGATATTATCCGACATGTTGATGATACTCTGGGCAAGGTTTCCAGGATCTGTCACCACCCACTGTGCCCGTATCTGTCCGGCAAGAAAAAAGGTTCCTGCACAAAGCAGCAGCAGTCTTCTTCTCATGGACGCACCTCCTTCCTTACATAGTCACCGTTCGGAGAAAAGGTCAATACGTCAGCCGCCTCATTGTAGGCGATGTCTATGCGGTAGCCGGTATTGATGAACAGGTTCCCGTTTTCCTCCACAAGCAGATAGGTTTCCGGCCTCAGTTTACGCGCCTTGCCGCTACGGGCGAAGACCGTCACCTTGTAGGCGTCCCCTTCCTTATATATAAGGACATCGGGCTTGCCTTCCACACTGCTCCATGAACCGCACAGGCGGTCACAGTCCTTGAACCTGCTTTCACTACAGCTCTGCAGCAGCAGTGATGCCGCCCCGATCAGGCAGGCGGCCAGTCTGTACAACTGTCTGTTTTTCATGTCTTGTCTTTTTTTAATGATGTTGTTCTTGTTTTACTGAATCTTTCAAAGTCCCATCTTTCGTTCCTTCGGCTTAGGACTGACCGGAATGCGGACTTTCCCGGAAAGCCTGTCTTTGCAGGCTGGCTTCCGGCATTCCTTTCGGATAGTGGTGTCGTCCTTTTTGTTTGGGGGCTTCAGGCCGACCATGGTTTCAAACCTGGCATAAAGTTCCTTATAGGCCTTTTCTGCCTGTTGCCGTCTGATTTCATCCGGGGAATTCCGGTCAATGCCGTATTTCATGAGAAAACCGGAATTGATGAAAGGACTGTCAATATTCTTCGGGTTGGCTATGAAACCTCCAAGCTTTTCCAGTTCTCCATACAGCTTGTCGAGATACTGTACGGGAGGAGGGGAACAAAGCCGCTCGAAAACCTTCTCCACAGCATGTGTCAGTCTTACATCGACCTCTACGGCATCAGGTATCTCGCCTCTGAGCCTTCTTTCCCTGTAATCTTCCGGTTCCATACTTTCAAGCCGGTGATACAGCTCATAGTCCTCTGAAAATCCGTAATGTTCACGGATATCCTTCGGTATGTCCCATCCGTTCATCAGGGACCAGTAGAGACATTCGATTGTTTCCTTACGCTTTCTTTCATCCGATTCAAAACTGTCATTCATAACCGTCATGCTTTACCGTTTGACCTTTTCCTTTCCCTTCTCATTTCCGCAATGCGTTTCACGGCCAGTTCCAGATTTCCGCCCAGTTCCTTGGCCAGCTTCTGCAATTCCAGCTTTTCCGACTCTTCCGTGGTATATACGGCATATTCCTCATCGCTGACTTCCGTGGCATACACGGCCGAGTGGGTACCGCCAAGACCGATCCAGACCTCACGGTAGAAACGTCCGGGATGGTTGGCCTGGTTAATGGACAGGATCTGTCCGCGTTCCTTGTCGGTCAGTCCGAGAAGCCGCTGGATATGGTCGAACTTGTTCATGTATTTCCGCTGGTCAAGAAGAATCTTGCAGTCACTGTTGTTGATGATAGCTTCCTTCACGACAGGGGAACTGATAATGTCATCCACTTCCTGGGTGACCACGACAGCCTCCCCGAAATATTTTCTGACGGTCTTAAAGAGATACTTTATGTACTCACTCATATTGGCGGACATCAGGGCTTTCCAGCATTCCTCAATGAGTATCATCTTGCGGATACCTTTCAAACGGCGCATCTTGGCGATGAAGGTTTCCATGATTATCAGCGTGACCACGGGCAGAAGCACCTTGTTTCCGCTGATATTGTCCAGTTCAAATACGATAAAGCGCTTGTTGGTAAGATCCAGTTCCTTGTCCGAATTAAGCAGGAAATCATAATCACCGCCACGGTAGAACGGTTCCAGCACGTTCAGGAAACCGTCGATGTCAAAATCTTTCTCACGGACTTTCTTCTCCTCAATCATCCGGCGGTAGTCATCACGCACAAACTCGTAGAATCCGTTGAAATCGGGTCTGACATCCCTGTTTTCCATTATCCTGCGGATGTATGCGTTCACCGCTCCCGAAAGGGCCACTTCCTCCGAACGCCTTGGGGATTCATCCTCACGTTTCCAGAGTGTGAGTATCAGTGTCTTGATGCTTTCACGCTTTTCCACGTCAAACTCCCCGGAATCCGTATAGAACGGATTGAAGGCGATGGGATTGTCCTCCTCATAGGTAATATAGATACCGTCCTCTCCATGTGTCCGGTCATGAATCAGGCTGCAAAGTCCCTGATAGCTGTTTCCGGTATCCACCAGCAGGATATGGGTACCCTGTTCATAATACTGGCGGACAAGGTGGTTCGTAAAGAAGGATTTACCGCTGCCGGAGGGACCGAGTATGAACTTGTTGCGGTTGGTGATGATTCCCTTGCGCATGGGCAGGTCACTGATGTCCAGATGAAGCGGTACGCCGCTCTGCCTGTCCGTCATACGGATACCGAACGGGCTGGGCGAACTGCGGTAATTCGTTTCCGAAGCAAACAGGCAGACAGCCTGTTCCAGAAAGGTATAGAAACTTTCCTCAGCCGGAAAATCGCCCGCATTGCCGGGAATACCAGACCAGTACAGCACCGGGGTATCTATCGTGTTGTAATGGGGTACGCATCCCATCAGGGCAAGCTGGCTGCCGGTATCGTTCTTGATACGCCTGAGCTCTTCCTCGTCTTCCGCCCAGGCCAGTACGTTACAGTGGCACCGTACCGGAACAAGCCCTTTCGTATGCGCCTCGTCAAGATACATTTCTGCCCATTCATAGTTCACGGCATTGCTGCGGCTGTATTTCGACAGGGACAGCATGTTGCGTGAAGTCTTTTCCATGCGTTGCAGGATTTCCTGCGCGTCATCGATGAACACATACTGCGAATAGACATGGTTGCATGAAAGCAGAAGTCCTACCGGAGCCGCAAACGAAAGACGGCAGTCGCTACGGTCCGTGGACAAGCGCTCATAACGCATGTCCGTGCCCACACTGCCGGGAAGGTCTTCCGTATCGGAAAGCACATGCAGGCAAAGACGTTTGTCACCGATGCGCATACGTTTCGGATCAAGGCAGATGTCCTGCAATACGGGGTGCGTGTCCTCCATTCCGAGAGTCAGGTATCTTTCAATCAGACCGGGACATTCTTCCGTCCCGACTACCTCTTCCGTCCTGAGACGCTTCATCCTGACATGCCCCGAATCGTTCATGATACGCTCGAACTGCTCCACCGCCTCCAGAAATTTCACGACCGAATCCCAGTCCGTGATTTCCTTGGGAAGGATATAGCCACGGCAAAGGGTACTGAAATCACTGCGACGGCGGGCACGTTCGCGTGTGGTCTTTGTCAGGTACAGGAAGCAGCGGTGCCTGAGATACGGGCGTTCGTTGAAATGACGCTCATAGCTGCGAGACAGGAAACTTTCCGTCCCGTCTCCTTCGCTCCGGTAGTTTTCCTTGACGAACCAGTCCTGCTTGTACACGACAGAATAATTGGGAAGCACCTTCATGGCCTTTACCCAGGTACCGTGAATGGCTTCATATTCCGCTGCCGTCACCGTGTACAGTTCAGGCAGCTCGACCTCGAAGGCTACCGTAATGTCCGCATCCTTGCTTACGATGCAGTTGTTTTCCACGGCCAGAATCGGGAATCTGTCTTCCAGATCACAGGCCTTCAATACACTTCTCATTTCTTTCTCTTCTTTTTGGTTAATGCTCTGAATATTCTGCGGCGGGCTGACAGATAGCGCGGATGGCGCTTCTCGGCCAGCATCTTCATCAGCCCGTGCTCACCGTAGCGGGCATTCATGCGGAAGGTCAGCCATACGGCCAGGGAACCGGATACCGCTCCGAAAGACAGGCATACCAGCTGGCTGACACCGGCCATATACAGGACAACCACCGCAAGAAAGACCGATACAAGGCCTCCGGCAAAAAAGAACAGGTACTGTGATTTCAAGCCCTTGAACTCAATCGGACGGCCTGCCCCCTTGTTGATACGGTAATCCATGGCTTACAGGAAGAAGGAACGGAGAATGGTGGCGGCCACAATCAGGAAGATGCAGGCGAAGAACCAGCTCGCCGCAGTCTTGGACGTATCGGGATCGCCGCTGCTGAACTTGCCATACGTCTTGATACCGCCGACCAGACCGAGTACGGCTCCGATGGCATAACATAATTTGGTGGCCGGATCAAAATACGAGGTCATAAGGCTGGTAGCCTCATTGATGCCGGCAAGACCCTGTCCCTGTGCGAAAGCACCTGCCGTTGCCAGCACACACAATACTGATAAAAGGATTCTTTTTCTCATTGTCGAATCATTTTGGGGTTTGACATAAATTTTGAATTCGACTGCAAATATATAAGGCTTAAGCCGCTGTGATACAACACTGTCATCAGGTGTCACCATATGTCACCATATGTCATTCAGGAAGCCTTACAGACATAAAAAAAAGCACCCCGAAAAGATTTCCGGGATGCCTGGACATTGCGGTATCAGATATATTTCCGCCAGTCGTCAGACGGCTCATTTCCATCCTTGACTTTAAGAGGTTTGGGATTGCCGTCCTCGTCAAGATACTTTTCTATCAGTTCCTCAACAATCGCGGAATTCTCCATATTGGAAAGGAACACGTCAATCAGGCTGGTCTGCCGGATGGAAAAAAGGACACGGGCTGCCTGTACGGCTTTTTCTTCATCAGCATCCTTCTGATGTGCCAGATATTCGCCGAGTACTTCCATGTCCCTGCTGGAAAGGACCGGTGATACGGATTCCACTTTGGGAGACTCCGCATCAAGGTCTTCCTGGACTTCCTGCAGGAGTTTCATCTTTTCCAATTGAAGATTGCACTCCACATCTTCCTGCTGCACGTCCTCCTCTTCACCGATAAAATTCCTTTCAAGAGGCTGGCTCATGAAAGGAGCAGCAGTCTTTCCGGCATTCTCGTCAAGATAGACATAACGGGTATTTCCCATCACTTCTGCATCTGGAGCCGCGGATTCCGTTCCGCCGGTTTCTTTCCTTTCCTTCTTTACGCAAGGTCTGGCATAAAGCAGGGTACAGATGGCTCCGATACGTTTTTTCCAGCCATAAACACGGAACAGCAAATAGCCTATACAGGCAATACGTACACACAGGTATATCAGTTCTTCCATAAAGAATCCTTATAAAGAAAGCGTTCAAGTTCATCCTTCAGCAATTCTCCGTGGCGTTTCAAATGTTCCTCTACGATATTGCTCACATAGACTGAAACACTCATGCCGGGAGCCATAAACGGGATAAGGCGGCTTGCCTTGTCATACAGATAGCCACGGATACGTATCTGCCGACCGTTCCCGACGGGAACATCGTTCAGATAGACACGGCAGTATTCGGGAAAGCGGTTCGCTATTCCTATTTTCTCTTTCAATTCCCTGACCTGTTCTTTCAGTGAGCAAATCCTTTTGGACAGCACATAAACACAAAACAGCAGAATGCCGCATACCAATACGGCAACAGTCAATAAAATCCACATCATTTTCAGAATGTTTTTGGGGTTTTGCGGCGAAACAGCTCGCCAAGCTCTTCACTGTAAGTCTCAAGATGGTGTGCCAGCACATTATCCAAAAAAGCGGGCACACTCATGTCATCACTCAGAAGGGGAAGGATACGCGCCAGCCTGCAATACATGTCATAGCTGATATAGGTCTGCTTTCTGTGTACGGACTTCTTTCTGTCCAGAAACAGTTCCTTATACATTTCCACCTTCTCTTCCAGTCCGGGATCGGCGCGAATCGTCTTGCGGGACTTTTCCTGTCCCTGTGTCTTTACTTCCGGCACATTTTTTTCCTTTTCTGTGACAGGAAGAACATTCTCGCCGACATCTGCTCCAGATTTACCACAGGAAATGGATTCACTGGCCATCATGTCCTTCAAGGCATCCTCATCCACCTTGAATATCTCTCTTTTCTTTGCCATAGTTCTTATCCCGGAAATATGATACGTTCCATCTCCTGGGCAAAAGCCTCAAGACGGCTGTCTTTCAGTAGTGATTCGGAAGGAGGAAGAAGGGTGCAGCGGAAATGCTGTCTGGAAGAAGGTGTCATTTCCTTGTTGAAGCGTTCAAGATCCGGAAGTACGGTTTCAAAGACCTTCAACCCCATACGGAGCACTATTGCATTATACATTACATACAATTCCTTGGAAGTACGGCTGTCCATACGGTTCCAGAATAAACGTATGTCCTTCAGGGGAGCTTCCGGATGCTGTCCGATAAAATCCTGAACGGTCGATACAAAGGAAAGGCTGCTCTGCATGACCATACGGTCCTTTACAATGGGAGTAAAGATAAAATCCATGTTCATGACGGACTCAAATACACCACGGGAGTTCACCGTTCCGGGAAGATCGAAGAATATCAGGTCATAGTCGCCTTCCAGTTTGCCGGGAATCTCTGCGGCTGCCTCCGGCGTGGAAGTGACGATCGGATAGGCCTTACGGGAACCGTCTTCAAACTGACGGCAGAAAAGTCGCTGGTGATACTCGCTTTTCTCAAGGTTCTTCAAATCCCTTCCCCTCAGTTTTTCCAGACTGAACTGGGGATAGTCACAGTCAACGACAGCAACTTTCAGACCTCTTACATAATTAAAATAACTGGCAAGAACCGCTGTTACCGTGGACTTGCCCACACCGCCTTTCTGATTGCTGAAGGCGACAAGAATCGGACGTTTGTTCATACCTCTTGTTTTTGGGGTTAATATTCACTTTTTTCTTTCACTAATCCAACAATGGCATTACGCTATTGTGATACCGGCATAACCGTTTAAGGACATGCTGCAATAATCCTGTGCATATATACATTGTAATATTATTGCACTATTATGTTGCCATATTATTATGTCCTTATGTTATTGCACTATTATGTTGCCATGTTATTGTGTCCTTATGTTATTACACTATTATGTTGCCATGTTATTATGTCCTTATGTTATTGCCCTATTATGTTATTATGTCCTTATGTTATTACACTATTATGTTGCCATGTTATTGTGTCCTTATGTTATTGCCCTATTATGTTGTTATGTTATTATGTCCTTATGTTATTGCCCTATTATGTTATTGCAATATTGCACGCTTAAACCGCGTCAAAAATAAGGTCTTTCAGGCATACAGGTAATATGTAGCCTGCACCATGACATCAGATGTCATCAGATGTCTTTATATGTCATACAATCCACTATTTCACAACTGTTTACACGGTCATAATTTTGCAAAGTCAGAACCGATAGACGGCTTGGAACATCTTCCGACGGACAGCAGTACTCCGCTCACGTCGCGCAGCAATCCGCCGGAGGTGGATTCTCTGTTCAAACGAACAGAGCAAGTTGTGTTTTTGTACGACAGAAATTATTCTGCCATACAAAAACCAACTTGCCCTCCCTAACGGTCGGGGGATTTTCCTCCAAAGTCGGAAAATCTGACGGAGAAAGCAAAACAACCCAAAAGCAGAAAAGCATGGAGAAAAAACAGGCAAGAAGGACAGGCAGAAAACCGAAGACTGATCCGGCGGACTACAAGTACAATTTCCGTCTGAACGCACAGGAGAAAAGCAGATTTGAGAAACTGTTTCTGGAATCCGGAGCAAGGGACAGGACAATCTTTATCAAGAAATCAATCTTTTCAGAACAGCTGAAGGTAATCAAGGTGGACAAGGTTTCCATGGACTATTACATCCGGCTCGGGGAATTTTACAGACAATTCCAGGCAATAGGCAACAATTACAATCAGGTCGTAAGGGCCGTACAGAAAAACTTCGGGGAAAAAAGGGCGATGTCCCTGCTTTACAAACTTGAAAAGGCTACCCTGGAACTGATACTGCTCAACAAGCAGATTATGGCATTAACCAAAGAATATGAAAAGAAATGGTTGCAAAGATAAGTCACGGGGCAAGCCTTTACGGAGCACTGTCCTATAACCATGAAAAGGTTTTTCAAGGTACGGCGGAAATCCTGTCAGGACACCGGATGATTTCCGACCGCCCGGGACTGCCGAGCGGGGACATGCGTCTGGCTCTCCTTTCATTTGAAAACCATCTGACGGCAAACAGGAGGACGGACAAACCGGTCCTGCATATCGCCCTAAGTCCGGCACCGGAAGACAGGCTGGACAATGACAGGCTGGCGGAACTGGCAGAGAAATACATGCAGAAAATGGGATACGGTGACCAGCCGTTCATCGTGTACAGACATGGCGATACCTGCAACACGCACGTACATATCGTGAGTGTATGTATTGACGATGAAGGAAGAAAAATCAATGACTCCTATGAGCACCGCCGTTCCATGACTGCCTGCCGGGAACTGGAACAGGAATTCGGACTGCGTAACAGTGCGGATGCGGAAAGACGGAATCCGAAAGCGGAACTGAAAAAGGTCGATGCCTCACAGGGGGATATACGCCATCAGATAGGAAACACACTGAAGGCCGTACTGGAAAGCTACCGTTTCCAGACTTTCGGAGAGTATTCCGCACTGCTTTCCACACTGAACATTGAAGCCCGACAGGTTCGGGGCGATTACATGGGAACACCCTATACGGGTATCATCTATTCGGCTACAGACGACAGCGGTAAAGTGGTCAGCCCTCCGATAAAAAGTGCAAGGTTCGGCAAGCGTTTCGGAAATACGGGACTGTCCGAACGTATGTTACGGCATACACAGGACTTCAAGGAAGGCAGATGGGCTCCTGCCATATCCGGCAAGGTAGTATGGGCCATGCGTAACGCAAAATCTGAACAGGAATTCAGGGAACTGCTGAAACAGGAGCACATTGATGTGGTATTCCGAAGGAACGATACCGGACGTATCTATGGCGTCACATTCATAGACCATGAACGACGCGAGGCGTTCAACGGTTCACGTATGGGAAAGGAGTTTTCTGCCAACGTATTCAACGATCTTGTCTGCTGGTGGGAAGGAATACCCTGGCAGGAGAGACAACAGTCCGGTCCGGAGGAACTTTGGAAACGATACGGTCATCGTATGGAAGAAGGCAGTGCGCTTGAACAGGCGGCAGGCATATTCTCCTTTGAGGCAAATCCGGCAGTCGATTACGAGGAAGAAGCGTTCCGTCGCCGCATGAAACGGAAAAAGAAACCACAGAAGCGCAAATCACGCGGTATCTGATCAATCAAAATGAGTCAACAACAGGGGGAACAACGGATTCCCCCACAATCATCTACATCATTATGCAACAGGAAGACGATTTGAGAGCCCTTGCCAAGATTATGGAATTCGGCAGGGCAGTCAGTATTTTTATTCTGGTAGTCCACGTTTATGTGTACTGCTATCCCAGTATGAGTGCCTGGCATCTGAATCTGGATGTCATAGACCGGATACTGATGAACTTTGACAGGACAACCGGTATATTCGGCTGTATCCTTTGGACAAAACTGATGGCAGTTCTTCTGCTGGCCATATCCTGTATGGGTACTATCGGAGTCAAGGGTGAGAAAATAACCTGGCAGCGTATATGGGCGGTACTTACTGCCGGAGCTGTTCTTTTTTTCATGAACTGGTGGCTGCTGGAACTGCCTTTTCCGCACGAAGCTATTACTGCCTTGTATGTAGTAACTCTCGCAGCCGGTTATCTATGCCTGCTCATGGCGGGACTGTGGATCAGCAGGCTTTACAGGCATAACCTGATGGAGGACGTGTTCAATATGGAAAACGAATCCTTCATGCAGGAGACAAGGCTGATGGAGAATGAATATTCTGTCAATCTGCCTACCAGATTCCAGTATGGCGGCAAGCTCAACGACGGATGGATCAACGTAGTCAATCCTTTCCGTGCGACCATCGTATTGGGAACACCGGGTTCAGGTAAATCCTATGCAGTGGTAAACAACTACATCAAACAGATGATTTCCAAAGGTTTTAGTACCTATATATATGATTATAAATTTGATGACCTTTCCACCATTGCCTACAACACCTTGTTGCACAATATGGACAAATACAAGATAAAGCCGCATTTCTACGTCATCAACTTCGATGATCCGCACCGTTCACACCGCTGCAATCCCATCAATCCGGAGTTCATGACGGACATCTCTGACGCATACGAAGCAAGCTATACCATTATGCTCAACTTAAACCGCACCTGGATTGAAAAGCAGGGTGATTTCTTTGTAGAGTCCCCGATTATCCTGCTGGCAGCCATTATATGGTATCTCAAAATATTCAAAGGCGGTATCTACTGCACGTTCCCTCATGCCGTGGAACTGCTGAACAAGCCTTACTCAGATTTGTTTACCATATTGACTTCCTATCCGGAACTGGAGAACTACCTTTCTCCTTTCATGGATGCATGGAAAGGCGGGGCACAGGATCAGCTCCAGGGCCAGATAGCTTCAGCGAAAATTCCGCTTACCAGAATGATTTCTCCACAGTTGTACTGGGTCATGACAGGTAATGATTTTTCTCTGGACATTAATAATCCGAAGGAGCCTAAAATCCTTTGTGTAGGCAATAATCCGGACCGACAGAACATCTATTCCGCTGCACTCGGACTGTATAATTCCAGAATCGTCAAGCTGATAAACAAGAAAGGACAGCTTAAAAGCACGGTCATTATAGATGAGCTTCCAACCATCTATTTCCGAGGACTGGACAACCTGATTGCAACGGCACGTTCCAACAAAGTGGCAGTCTGTCTGGGATTTCAGGACTTCAGCCAGCTTAACCGTGACTACGGTGAAAAGGAAAGCAAGGTAGTGCGCCCATAAGGGCATATAATAATTATCTCTGTGGCAGGAGATTAGGTAAGTG